>NZ_AP043781.1:1882604-2196371 GCF_055388505.1 Bisbaumannia salifodinae | reverse complement strand
TGACCCGCGGCATAGCTGCCGATGGCGATGGCGCCGGCGGGGCATTGGCTGATGGCCACCAGCAGCTGTCCGCGTCCGCTGGCCTCCGCCAGCACCTCCAGCAGCGCCGGATCCTCCGGCACATTGCCGCCCCCCCAGACCTCCAGCAGGGCCCCCTTGACCCGGGGAGCCTCCAGCCAGGCCGCCACCAGCGAGGCGGGGATCCCCGGCCATAGCACGATACGCACCACCGGGCAGTCCCCCAGGGCCTGGTAGTCGGGGAGTTCGAAGCGCGGGGCGCCACGCTGCAGCTCGTCCAGGCCGCGGTTCGGATAGAGTACCGGCTCGCCCTCCACCAGCTCGCCCAGCAACGGATAGTTGGGGCTGACGAAGGCATCCGCGTCTCGGGTATGCCACTTGCGACTGCGCACCCCGCGCAGCAGCTTGCCGGCGAAGGCGATGGCCACTTCCTGCAGGGCCGGTTGGGCGGCGAAGCGCAGCGCGCCCTCCACGTTGCCCAGGGCATCGCTGCCCGGTGCCTCCAGGGGCTGCATGGCGCCGCTGACCACCACCGGCTTGGCCGCGCCCTGAAGCTGGTAGGCGAGGCTGCTGGCGGTCCAGGCCAGGGTGTCGGTGCCGTGCAGCACCACCAGCCCGGCGGCCTCATCATAGGCTTGGCCCAGGCGCCGCCCCAGGGTCTGCCAGTCGCTGGGGGTGGCGGCGCTGGAGTCGATGGGCTGCGGCGTGGCCTCGAAGGTGAAGTCGGGCAGGCTGGCACGGCGTGCCGGGGGCAGGGTGTCCAGGGCCCGACGCAGGCGCGCCTCGAAGTCACGCCCCGGGGCCAGTCCCTGGGGGCCCGGCTCCATGCCCAGGGTGCCGCCGGTATAGATCACGCGAATCGGAGATGGCATAAGGGACTCCTGTGGGGTGCGGGGAGGCCGCATCATACCTCAACGGAGCCGCGGCTCAAGGCGCCGGGTAAGCGATGTACATGACGAAACACGCCGAGCGCGAGGCTCGGCGTGTCCATGTTCTGGGGCATTGGCCCGCGATCAGGCGTCGGCGGTGGCCTCGGCGGGGGTGGCCAGGCGGCGCACCATGGCCTCCACCAGCTGTGCCGAATGGGTGGCGGCCTGGTCGATAAAGGCCGTGAAGCTGAGGTTGGATTCCTTGCCGGCGATATCCGAGAGGGCGCGGATCACCACGAAGGGGCAGCCATAGAGGTGGCAGGTCTGGGCGATGGCGGCGGCCTCCATCTCGGCGGCCAGCATGGTGGGGAAGCGCTTCCGGGTCTGGCTGACCGCATCGGGACAGGCCATGAAACTGTCGCCGGTGGCGATCAGCCCCTCCACCACGCGCAGCTCGCCCAGCTCCTCGATACACTCCCGGGCCACCCGGACCAGGCGCGGGTCGGGCAGGTAGGCGGCGGGCATGCGCGGCACCTGGCCGGGTTCGTAGCCGAACACCTCGACGTTGACGTCGTGGTGGCGCACCTCGGAGGAGATCACCACGTCGCCGACTTCCAGGTCGGCGCCGAAGCCGCCGGCGGAACCGGTGTTGATGATCGCCTCGGGCTGATAGCTATCCAGCAGCAGGGTGGTGCCCACGGCGGCATTCACCTTGCCGATGCCGGACTGCAGGATCACCACCTCGACGCCGTGCAGCCGGCCGCGATAGAAGGTGCAGCCCACCTGTTGGCGGGTCTCCTGACCTTCCAGGCGGGAGGCGAGGAGGGCGACTTCTTCCGGCATGGCGCCGATGATGCCAATACGTTTCATCTAGGCTCTGCTCTTCGCTGAATCGATGGGGGCGAATTCTACCTCAAGCGTCCTGGCGCTGCATGGCGTCGTGGAGTTCGGCGGCAAACAGGGTGTTCTCCAGCAGCGAGGCCACCGTCATGGGACCCACGCCGCCGGGCACCGGGGTGATATGACTGGCCCGCTCGGCGGCGGGGGCGAACTCCACGTCACCGACCAGGGTGCCATCCTCCTGGCGGTTGATGCCCACGTCGATGACGATGGCGCCCTCCTTGACCCATTCGCCCTTGACCAGACCCGGCTTGCCCACCGCCACCACCAGCAGGTCGGCGCGCCGCACATGGGCCTCCAGGTTCTGGGTGAAGCGATGGCAGGTGGTGGTGGTGCAGCCGGCCAGCATCAGTTCCAGGGCCATGGGGCGGCCGACGATGTTGGAGGCGCCGACGATGGTGGCATCCAGCCCGCGAACCTTGAGGCCGCTCTCCTGAAGCAGGGTCATCACGCCCTTGGGGGTGCAGGGGCGCAGCACCGGCAGGCGCTGGGCCAGGCGTCCCAGGTTATAGGGGTGGAAGCCGTCCACGTCCTTGTGGGGCCGGATGCGTTCGAGGATGGGCCGCGGGTCCAGGTGATCGGGCAGCGGCAGCTGTACCAGGATGCCATCTACCTCTGGGGCGGCATTGAGTCGGTCCACCAGGGCCTCCAGGTCGGCCTGGGTGGTGTCCGCCGGCAGCTCGTGGCGCAGCGAGAGCAGCCCCGCCTCTTCGCAGGCGCGGTGCTTGTTGCGCACATAGACGGCCGAGGCCGGGTCCTCACCCACCAGGATCACGGCGAGGCCGGGGACGCGCTCGCCGGCCTGGCGGCGTGCCTCCACCTGGCGGGCGACTTGCTGGCGAACGTGAGCGGCAATGGCCTTGCCATCGATCAGTTGTGCGGTCATCGACGATTCCCCTGGAAGCTGTGGACACCGCCGGTGGCGGCGACGAAACTGGGCGGTGATTTTCGCATGAGCCGGCCGCGAGTCAAAGCGTCTTGCCAATGTTGATTGCGACAGATGCTTGACCAATAAGGAAAGATCCGTAGAATACGCCTCGCACTGACGAGCTCACGGGATCGTCAAGGCCGTGCGACAAGCCGGCGGGGTGTAGCGCAGTCTGGTAGCGCGCCTGCTTTGGGAGCAGGATGTCGGGGGTTCGAATCCCTCCACCCCGACCATCGCAACTCATTGTTTTTGTTGAAATAAGGGTTGCAGGCAAGAGTGTGAGGCCGTACAATGCGCCCATAGCTCAACCGGATAGAGCAACGGCCTTCTAAGCCGTGGGTTGCAGGTTCGAGTCCTGCTGGGCGCGCCATGCTGTTAGCGGGATTGGCAGCTGGGTCCGGTCGGGCGCGATAGGCGAATATGGTGGATGTAGCTCAGTGGTAGAGCCCCGGATTGTGGCTCCGGTGGTCGTGGGTTCGATCCCCATCATCCACCCCATTTCGTCGTAGGTCTTATTAAGTGGTTGTTTTGGCAGTGGTGGATGTAGCTCAGTGGTAGAGCCCCGGATTGTGGCTCCGGTGGTCGTGGGTTCGATCCCCATCATCCACCCCATTGCCTCAGATTTCTTGCGAAGGCGCCGGCATCCTGCCGGCGCTTTCGTGTTTCCGCCTGCCTGGCGGTTCTGTCATTTTCCCCTTGTGATCCGCGAGCAACGTCCCCATCTTACGGGCATGGCGCTTGCCAGCGCGCAGTGGGCTTCTTAAAATCAGCCCTTTGATCTTCCAACGCATTCGTAACGAACGCCCCCAGTCGGTAGAGGACAATTCATGCAAGTTTCCGTCGAGACGACCTCCAGCATCGAGCGCCGCGTCAAGGTCCAGGTTCCCGCGGCCGAGGTCGACCAGGCCGTGGCGGCCCGTCTTCAGGACACCGCCAAGAACGTGCGCCTCAACGGCTTCCGCCAGGGCAAGGTGCCGATGTCCGTGGTGCGCCAGCGCTTCGGCGGACAGGTGCGCAATGAGGTGGTGGGCGAGGTGATGCGCGAGCGCTATGTGCAGGCCATCACCCAGGAGAGCCTGAACCCGGCCGGTTTCCCGGAAATCGAGCCCACCGTCAACGAGTCCGGCAAGGACCTGGAGTTCGTGGCCACCCTGGAGATCTATCCGGAAATCGAGCTCAAGGGCATCGAGGGGACCGAGGTGGAGCGCCCCCAGGTCGAGATCACCGACGCCGACGTCGAGCAGATGATCGATACCCTGCGCAAGCAGAACGCCGGCTGGGCCGAGGTGGAGCGCGCCGCCGCCGAGGGCGACCAGGTCACCATCGACTTCCAGGGCTTCCTGGGTGATGAGCCTTTCGAGGGCGGCAGTGCCGAGGGTCATCAGCTGGTGCTGGGCTCCAACAGCTTTATCCCCGGCTTCGAGGCGCAGCTCGAGGGCGCCAAGGCCGGCGAGGAGAAGGAGATCAAGGTCACCTTCCCCGAGGACTACCAGGCCGAGCACCTGGCCGGCCAGGAAGCCACCTTCAAGGTCAAGGTGCACGCCGTCAGCGCCCAGGAACTGCCCGAGGTGAATGAGGAATTCATCAAGCAGTTCGGTGTCGAAGAGGGTGGCGTCGAGGCCTTCCAGGCCGAAGTACGCAAGAACATGAGCCGCGAGGCCTCTCAGGCCGTCGAGAATCGCGTCAAGCAACAGGTTCTCGAGGCCCTCAAGCAGGGCAACGAGATCGAGGTGCCCCAGGCCCTGATCCAGCAGGAGACCGACGGCCTCAAGCGCCAGGCCGCCCAGCAGTTCGGCCTGGGCGAAGACTTCGATGTCTCCCAGCTGCCTAACGAGCTGTTCGCCGACCAGGCCAAGAGCCGCGTCCAGGTGGGCCTGCTGCTGGCCGAGGTGGTCAAGGTCAATGAGCTCGACGCCAGCGACGACGAGATCAAGGCCAAGGTCGAGGAACTGGCCGAGCAGTACCAGGATCCGCAGCAGGTAGTCGACTACTACCTGAGCAACGACCAGCTCAAGAATCAGATCAAGTCCTCCCTGCTGGAAGAGAAGGCCATCGAGCTGCTGCTCGGCCAGGCCAAGGTCCAGGACGTGGAGATGTCCTACGAACAGGCCCTGGCCGCCGCCAATCAGCAGGCCGGCGACGAGGCCGAGGCCGACGAGGATGCCGACGCCAAGGCGTAAGGCCGTGGGTCGCTGGCCTTAGGGTCGGCGGCCATTAAGGGATGGGACCCGGCATGGGCCGGGGGCACTTACCGGAAGAAGGACGCCACAGAGATGGGCAACGACTTCGAGATCAAGAATGCCGGCGGCCTGGTGCCGATGGTGGTCGAGCAGAGTGCACGGGGCGAGCGCGCCTACGATATCTACTCGCGTCTGCTCAAGGAGCGCGTGATCTTCCTGGTCGGCCCGGTGGAAGACTACATGGCCAACCTGGTGGTGGCGCAGCTGCTGTTCCTGGAGTCCGAGAATCCCGATAAGGACATCCACCTCTACATCAATTCGCCGGGTGGCTCGGTGACCGCGGGGATGTCGATCTACGACACCATGCAGTTCGTCAAGCCCGATGTTTCGACCGTCTGCATCGGCCAGGCCGCCAGCATGGGCGCCCTGCTGTTGGCCGGCGGCGCCGCCGGCAAGCGTTACTGCCTGCCCAATTCGCGGATGATGATCCACCAGCCGCTGGGTGGCTACCAGGGCCAGGCCTCGGATATCGAGATCCACACCAAGGAGATCCTCAGTATCCGTCACAAGCTCAATCAGATCCTCGCCCACCACACCGGCCAGGACATCGAGACCATCGCCCGGGATACCGATCGTGACAACTTCATGAATGGGGCCCAGGCGGCGGAGTATGGCCTGATCGATGCCGTGCTGGATAAGCGTCCGGACTCCTGATAGCTTGACCCGAGTCGCATCCACGACATGCAATTTCCGGCGGCCCGCGAGCCGCCGTTCATCAAGAGGTACGCGAATGGCCGACGGCAAAGGCAAGGACGAGGGCAGCAAGCTGCTTTATTGCTCGTTCTGCGGCAAGAATCAGAACGAAGTGCGTAAGCTGATCGCGGGCCCATCCGTCTACATCTGCGACGAGTGTGTCGATCTGTGCAACGACATCATTCGTGAAGAGGTTCTCGAGGCCGATGCGGAGAGCGAGGAGGATCGCCTGCCGGTTCCCCGCGAAATCCGTCATACCCTCGATGATTACGTGATCGGCCAGGATCGCGCCAAGATGGTGCTGTCGGTGGCGGTCTATAACCACTACAAGCGCCTGCGCGCCGGGGTGAAGAGCGACGACGTCGAACTCGGCAAGTCCAACATCCTGCTGATCGGCCCCACCGGCAGCGGCAAGACCCTGCTCGCGGAGACCCTGGCGCGGCTGCTCAATGTGCCCTTCACCATCGCCGATGCCACCACCCTCACCGAGGCGGGCTATGTCGGCGAGGACGTGGAGAACATCATCCAGAAGCTGCTGCAGAAGTGCGACTACGATGTGGAGAAGGCCCAGCGCGGCATCGTCTACATCGACGAGATCGACAAGATCTCCCGCAAGTCGGACAACCCCTCCATCACCCGGGACGTCTCCGGGGAAGGGGTGCAGCAGGCCCTGCTCAAGCTGATCGAGGGCACCACCGCCTCGGTACCGCCCCAGGGCGGGCGCAAGCATCCCCAGCAGGAGTTCCTGCAGGTGGATACCGGCAATATCCTGTTTATCGTCGGCGGCGCCTTCGCCGGCCTCGACAAGGTGATCCGCGACCGGGCCGAGAAGGGCGGCATCGGCTTCAATGCCCAGGTCAAGAGCAAGGACGAGAGCAAGGGCGTCGGCGACGTGCTGATGGATGTGGAGCCGGAGGATCTGGTCAAGTTCGGCCTGATCCCCGAGTTCGTCGGTCGCCTGCCGGTGATCGCCACCCTCACCGAGCTCAACGAGGATGCGCTGATCCAGATCCTGACCGAGCCCAAGAACTCCCTGATCAAGCAGTATGCCAAGCTGTTCGAGATGGAGGGCGTGGAGCTGGAGTTCCGCGAGGATGCCCTGCGGGCGGTGGCTGCCAAGGCCATGGCACGCAAGACCGGGGCCCGCGGCCTGCGCTCCATTCTCGAGTCGGTGCTGCTCGACACCATGTACGAGATTCCCTCCCTGGAGGGCGTCACTCAGGTGGTGATCGATGAGTCGGTGATTGCCGGCGAGAGCGAGCCGCTGTTGATCTACTCTCAGCAGGATGAGGGCAAGGTGGCCGGCAAGGACGGCTAGGCGCCTCCCCGTCTCATGGGGCCGCCCCGGCGGCCCTTTTTTGTGTGCCCCGCTTGCAAAGGGGACGGGTCGCCCCCATCACCTGACCAATCCCTTCGAGTTTTGAGGAACGTCTGCGATGCAGCAGAACGCCGAACAGACCCAGAGTCTGCCCCTGTTGCCCCTGCGCGATGTGGTCGTCTACCCGCAGATGGTCATCCCGCTGTTCGTGGGCCGCGAGAAATCGATCCTGGCCCTGGAGGCCGCCATGGCCGCCGACAAGCGGGTGCTGCTGGTGGCCCAGCGCGAGGCCGGCCAGGACGACCCCGATCGCAACGATCTCTTCGCCGTGGGCACCGTGGCCGAGATCATGCAGCTGCTCAAGCTCCCCGACGGTACCGTCAAGGTACTGATCGAGGGCGAGTCCCGGGCCGACGTGGTGAGCCTCGACGAGGTCGAGGGTTACACCCGCGGCGAGGTGCGCCTGCGTGAGAGCGAGCCGTTGAGCCCCCGGGAGCAGGATTCCCTGGTGCGGGTGCTGCTCAACCAGTTCGAGCAGTACGTCAAGCTCTCCAAGAAGGTGCCCAATGAGGTGCTCAACTCCCTGGCCGGCATCGAGGATCCCAGCCGCCTGGTGGATACCATCTGCGCCCACCTGTCGCTGAAGATCGACGACAAGCAGGAGCTGCTGGAGATGGATCGGGTGCGCGATCGCATCGAGCACCTGATGGCGCTGATCGAGGCGGAGATCGATCTGCTGCAGGTAGAGAAGCGCATCCGCTCCCGGGTCAAGGACCAGATGGAGAAGTCCCAGCGGGAGTACTATCTCAACGAGCAGATGAAGGCCATCCAGAAGGAGATGGGCGAGCTCGAGAACGTGCCCAACGAGGCCGAGAAGTACGAGACGGCGATCCAGGAGTCCGGCATGCCCAAGGAGGCCGCCGAGAAGGCGACCCAGGAGCTGGGCAAGCTGAAGATGATGGCGCCCAACTCCGCCGAGGCCACCGTGGTGCGCTCCTACCTGGACTGGCTGATCTCGGTACCCTGGAAGAAGCGCACCCGGGTCAAGCACGACCTGGCGCGTGCCGCCGAGGTGCTGGACGCCGATCACTATGGCCTGGAAGAGGTCAAGGAACGGATCCTCGAGTACCTGGCGGTGCAGAAGCGCGTCAAGAAGCTCAAGGGGCCGGTGCTCTGCCTGGTGGGGCCGCCCGGGGTGGGCAAGACCTCCCTCGGCCAGTCCATCGCCCGGGCCACCAACCGCAAGTATGTGCGCCTGGCCCTGGGGGGGGTGCGCGACGAGTCGGAGATCCGCGGCCATCGCCGTACCTATATCGGTTCCCTGCCGGGCAAGCTGATCCAGCGCATGAGCAAGGCCGGGGTCAAGAACCCGCTCTTCCTCTTCGACGAGGTCGACAAGATCGGCATGGACCACCGTGGCGACCCCGCCTCGGCGCTGCTCGAGGTGCTCGATCCGGAGCAGAATGACAAGTTCAGCGACCACTACCTGGAGCTGGACTATGACCTCTCCGAGGTGATGTTTATCTGCACTGCCAACTCCATGAATATCCCGGGTCCCTTGCTGGACCGCATGGAGATCATTCGTCTGCCCGGCTACACCGAGGACGAGAAGCTGGCGATCGCCAGGCGCTACCTGGTACCCAAGCAGCTCAAGGCCAACGGCTTCAAGGAGGACGAGCTGAGCCTCGGCGATGACGCCATCCTCGAGCTGATTCGCTACTACAGCCGCGAGGCCGGGGTGCGCGAGCTGGAGCGGCAGATCGCCAAGGTGTGCCGCAAGGTGCTGCGCGAGCGTCTCGAGGCCGAGGCCAAGGAGGGGGCCCAGGCGGCCCGGGAACTCAAGGCCGCCGATATCGAACACTACGCCGGGGTGCGTCGCTACAGCTATGGCCTGGCCGATCAGGAGAACCAGGTGGGACGGGTCACCGGCCTGGCTTGGACCTCGGTGGGTGGTGAGCTACTCAATATCGAGTCGGTGGTCACCCCCGGCAAGGGGCGTCTCAACAAGACCGGCTCCCTGGGCGACGTGATGAAGGAGTCGGTGAGCGCCGCCCTGACGGTGGTGCGCTCCCGGGCCCAGGCCCTGGGCATCGACCCGGAGCGCTTCGAGAAGGAGGATCTGCATATCCATGTGCCGGAGGGGGCGACTCCCAAGGATGGTCCCAGCGCCGGCATCGCCATGGTTACCGCCATGGTCTCTGCCTTCAGCGAGCGCCCGGTGCGCTGCGACCTGGCGATGACCGGCGAGGTCAACCTGCGTGGTGAGGTATTGCCCATCGGTGGCCTCAAGGAGAAATTGCTGGCCGCCCGGCGCGGTGGTATAAAGATTGTGCTAATACCAGAGGAAAATCGGCGTGACCTCAAGGAGGTCCCCGATAATATCAAGGAAGCCCTGGACATCAGACCCGTGCGTTGGATCGATGAGGTTCTCGATACGGCGCTGGTGGAAAAGGCCGGTGTTGAAGGCGAGAAAAAACGTCCCGACGATCCGGCATCTTCCCGTTCGGTGGTTAGTACTCATTAATGCGGTTTTTCGTGTCATGGCGAGTAGAAAAGCCCGCCATGACGCGAGATTGCGCTAGAGGTTGCTTGACAGGTCTTTCGTGGCATTGCTATAAAAAGCGCCTTGCTGTGATCGCGTAAGTCGCCTCAAGCCAGCGCAGCCACATGTCAATTTTTGCAATATTCAAGGGGTGAAGTGTGAACAAGTCCGAGCTGATCGAAGCCATTGCCGCGTCTGCCGATATTCCCAAGGCCGCGGCCACCCGCGCACTGGATGCCATGGTTGAGGCCGTCACCGATAGCCTGAAGAAGGGCGATGCCGTTTCCCTGGTGGGTTTCGGTACCTTCACCGTCAAGGAGCGTGCCGCGCGTACCGGCCGCAACCCGCAGACCGGCCAGCCCATCGAGATCAGCGCCGCCAAGGTGCCTAGCTTCAAGGCCGGCAAGGCGCTCAAGGATTCGGTCAACTAAGGGCAGACACGCCTGCGGTCGACTCCGTGAAAGGCGCATCGTCTCGGCGATGCGCCTTTTTGTTGTCTGCCTCTGCCACTGGCCCCGAGGGGCCAGTGGCGGATATCATCCTTCACGCACCTTCTTGCCTTACTCTTTGCCGAGGGCATCATGCTGCAAAGTATTCGCGATCGCTCCAAGAGCTGGGGCGCCAAGATTATTATCGGCGCCATCGTCGTCACCATGGCCCTGTTCGGGGCCGATGCCCTGATCGGGCTCTTCACCGGAGGCGCCAATGACGTCGCCAAGGTCAATGGTGAGCCGATCACCCGCCAGGAGGTGGAGCTGCAGGTGCAGCGGGCCCTGCGCAGTGGCCAGGTGCCGCCCGAGCAGGAGCGCGCCCTGCGTGGCCAGGTGCTCGATGAGCTGATCACCCTGCGCCTGCTGGATCAGTACGCCGCCGACGGGGGCCTGCATCTCTCCGAGGAGCAACTCGATCGCATCCTCCTCACCCTGCCGGAATTCCACGATCAGGATGGTCGCTTCGATCGGGATATCTTCCGTAACCGCCTGGCCAGTGCCGGTTATACGCCGCTCGGCTTCCGCGAACAGCTGCGTAGCGACCTGCGTCGCGAGCAGCTGCAGAATGGCCTGGTGCTCAGCGATTTCACCCTGGAAGGCGAGCGTGAGCGCCTGGCGGCCCTGCAGCGTCAGGTACGCAGCTTCCGCTACCATCTGCTTTCCGGGGATGATCTGGATGCGCCGGTGCGGCTCGAGGAGGCGGAGATTGCCGCCTACTACGAGGCCAACGCCGAGCGCTACCAACGCCCGGAGCAGGTGCGCCTGGAGTACGTGCTACTCGATCGCCAGCGCCTGGCCGGTGAGATGGAGGTCGACGAGGAGCAGTTGCAGGCGGCCTATGAGCGGCGTGGCCAGGACGCCGAGCGTCGGGTGGCGCATATCATGGTGACTTTCAATGAGGAGCGCAGCCGGGAAGAGGCGGAGGCACGCCTCGAAGAGGTGCGAGACCGCCTCGCCGATGGCGACGACTTCGCGGCCTTGGCCGCCCGCTATTCCGATGACACCAGTTCCGCGGAGCAGGGCGGCGATCTCGGCTTTATCAGTCGCGGCTTCTTCGGTGAGGCCTTCGAGGATGCCGCCTTCGCCCTGGCGCCCGGTCAGGTCTCGGGGATCGTCGAGACCGACAATGGCCTGCACCTGGTCACGGTGACCGAACTGGACCTGCCGCCCTTCGAGCAGTTGCGCGACGAATTGCGCGAGGAGGTGGCCTTGGCCGAGGTGGGCGACGAGTTCAATCGCCTGGCCCAGCGCCTGATCGAGGAGAGCTTCGCCGCCGAGGACCTGGATAGCGTCGCGAGTGACCTCGGTCTGCCGCTGCGGGAGAGCGACTGGCTGACCCGGGATCATGGCCAGGGAGTGCTCGGCGAGCCGGGGGTGATGGCCGAGGCCTTCAGCGACGAGGTGCTGGTCGAGGGCTTCAACAGCGAGGTGATCGAACTCGACGAGGAGCGTCGCCTGGTGGTGCGGGTCGCGGAGCATCGCCCGGCCGCCACCCCGGCCCTCGACGAAATGCGCGAGCGGGTCGTCGCCGAGCTGAGTGCCCGGCGCGAGCGCGAGGCCCTGGGGGAGCTGGCCGAGGCGCGCTTGGCGGCCCTGCGTGGCGGCGAGTCCGTCGACTGGGCCTGGACCCGGGTCGAGGAGGCGAGCCGCAATCGCGCCGAGAATGTTGCTCCGGCGATCCTGGCCGAGGCCTTCCGGCTGCCGCGTCCCGATAATGGTCCCCGCTATGGTATCGCCTCCACCGAGCAGGGCGTGGCGGTACTCGCCCTGGACGCGGTGGGTGAGGGGGAGGCCGATGCGCAGCTGGAAGCCCTGGTGGCTCAGATGGCGGAGCGCGTGCGGGCCCAGTCGGCGCTGACCGGCCTGCTGGAGCGCCTGCGCGCCGAGGCCAAGATCGAGCGACTCTAAGCCACGCCAGAAAACGCACGGCCTGCGGCCGTGCGTTTTTTTGGCCGTATAATGTTATTAAATAACGATTTTGGGGGCATCATGCGGATCGTCACGCCGATACCGGTGCACGTGGTCACCGGCTTCCTGGGGAGCGGCAAGAGTACCCTGATCCACGAGCTGCTCGAGCTCAAGCCCGCCGGCGAGCGCTGGGCGGTGGTAGTGAATGAGTTCGGCCAGGTGGGGATCGACCAGGCGATGTTCGAGGCCAGTGACGAGATCATCGTCAAGGGGGTGCCCGGGGGCTGTCTCTGCTGTCAACTGGCCTTCGTGCTCCAGGCCTCCCTGGTCAACCTGCTGCATCGTCATCGTCCCGATCGCCTGCTGATCGAGCCGTCGGGGCTCGGGCACCCCGCCGGCCTGTTGGATCTGCTGCGCGGCGAGGCCTTCGCCGGGGTGCTGGAGGTGAAGGAGGTGATCGCGGTGCTCGATCCGCGGCGCTTGGAGGAGCCCCGGGTCCAGGCCAATGCTACCTTCCACGATCAGTTGGCGTTGGCCGACGGGGTGGCCCTGACCCTGGTGGATCAGGCCAGCGAGGCGCAGCGCCTCGAGGCACGGCGGCATCTGGAGGCGCTCTGGCCCCCCAAGCGCTGGATCTGCGAGGCCCCCTTCGGTCGCCTGCCGGCCGCGCTGCTCTTCGACAGCCTGCCCCGTGACGAGCGCCATGACGAGCGGCCGGCGGCGCATCAGGCATTAGCCCCGCTGGCCGGTCGCCAGGAAGAACCGCAAGAGGCGCGAGAGCCCGAGCCAGGGCGGCCGATCTTCCGGCGCGGTGAGTCCCTGGGGCATGTGAGCCTGGGCTGGCGCTGGCACCCGGCCGAGGTCTTCGACCTGGATCGCCTCAGTCATGGCCTCGGCGAGCTGGCCGGCGACTTGCGGATCAAGGCGGTGCTTCATGCCGAGACGGGCTGGTGGCTCTATAACCGCGCCGAGGGGCGGGTGAGCCTGACGGAGAGTGCCTGGCGAAGGGATTCCCGTCTCGAGATCATCGGCGAGTCGGGGCGTCTGCCCGAGGTGGAGGAGATGGAGAGTCTGCTGGAGGCGTGTCGGCTGTCGGCAGTGCCGGGAAGTTAGGCATTCTGGCGCCGACTCTTCCATTCGGCCGACTGAAGCTTATCGGCGAGGGTGGACGTCTGCCCGAAACGGAAGCGATCACCGCCCTGCGGGAGGCATGTCGCCTGACTAAGAGCGCGGAGGGATGAACGGCCCGCCTTGGGGCGGGCCGTTTTTAGCATCAGGCATCGAGGGGAAAGTCTCTTAGCCTGGGCGGCTGGCCCGCCTCCAGGCGGATCTCCCAGCCCTTGGTGGGCTGCCAGTCGCCCAGCACCAGGCGCCGGGCCGGCTGGCCGTCCAGTTCCATGGGATGCAGCGCCGGGCGATGGGTATGGCCATGGATCAGGGTGGTGACCCCGTGCTCGCGCATCACCCGTACCACCTCGTCCGGGGTCACATCCATGATGTCCTCCGCCTTGTTGGAGTTGGCCTCGCCGGAGCGATCCCGCAACTGCCGGGCCAGGGCCAGGCGCTCGGGGATCGGCATGGCGAGGATCTGTGCCTGCCAGCGGGGATCCCGGGCCTGGGCGCGGAAGGCCATATAGGCCTCGTCCCGGGTGCACAGGCTGTCGCCATGCATCAGGAGGATGCGCTGGCCATCGATCTCCACCACGCTGGGGTCCGGCAGCAGGGTAGCGCCGCAGGCGGCGGCATAGTCGTCGCCGAGCAGGAAGTCGCGGTTGCCGTGCATCAGGTAGAGGGCGGTGCCGCTCTCGGCCAGGCGCCTGAGGGCCTGGGCCACCTCGGCGGCGAGGGCGGCGTGGCCGCTGGGGTCGGCATCGCCGAGGGCCAGCAGGTCGTCGCCGATCCAGGCCTCGAAGAAGTCGCCGAGGATATAGAGGGCCTCGGCCCCCCGGGCGCGCTCCAGGTAGGCGAGGAAGCCCGCGGTGATCCCGGGGGCCTGGGGCTGTAGATGCAGATCGGAAATCAGCAGGGTGCTCATGGCTAATCTCGGGTCGGAGAGAGCAAAACGCCCGCACGGGGCGGGCGTTATGGGGCGAGGCGAGTTCAGGCGTCCTGCAGGTAGGCGCGCTGGATGACCACGTCCTCGGCGGGCACATCGGCGTGCATGCCGCGACGGGTGGTATCCACCGCCTTGATGCGCTCCACCACGTCCATGCCGTCCACCACGCGGCCGAACACGCAGTAGCCCCAGCCCTGCAGGTTCTTGCCGCTGTGATTGAGGAAGTCGTTGTCGGCGACATTGATAAAGAACTGGGCGGTAGCAGAGTGGGGGTCCTGGGTACGCGCCATGGCGATGCTGCCGGCGACGTTGGTCAGGCCGTTGTCCGCTTCGTTCTGGATGGGGTCGCGGGTCGGCTTCTGGTTGAAGTCGGTGTCGAAGCCGCCGCCCTGGATCATGAAGCCGCTGATGACCCGGTGAAAGAGGGTGCCATCATAGTGGCCGTCGCGCACATACTGTTCGAAGTTGGCCGCGGTTGCGGGCGCCTTGTCATGGTCGAGCTCGAGGGTGATGTCACCGAAATTGGTCTGCAGAATGATCATCGATCCGTTCCTAGTTTCCATATAAGGGGTGCCTTGGCGTGGCGCCACCGCGTCACGCTATAATAGCGCTTTTGCCGCGATGCGCGAAGCGCCGACGGGCTTCGCTGTCCCTCGAGTCTGCGCATCGTCAGGCCCGCCGTCCAATCGAGAGGTCCCCGCACCCCTATGAGCACAGAGAGTAGCAGCGCGCCGAATTTCATTCGCAATCAGATCCGCGACGAGATCGAGGCCGGCCGTACCGGCAAGATCGTCACGCGGTTCCCGCCGGAGCCCAACGGCTTCCTGCATATCGGGCACGCCAAGTCGATCTGTCTCAACTTCGGCCTCGCCGAGCAGTTCGGCGGCGATTGTCACCTACGCTTCGATGACACCAACCCGACCAAGGAGGAGCAGGCCTATATCGACGCCATCAAGGCGGACGTGGAGTGGCTGGGCTTCCACTGGGCCGGCCCGGTGCGTCATGCCTCCGACTACTTCGACCGGCTCTATGCCTGGGCCCAGCACCTGGTGCGCGAGGGCAAGGCCTATGTGGACGACCTCTCGCCGGAGGAGATCCGCGAATACCGCGGCAGCCTGACCCAGCCCGGCAGGCCCAGCCCCTACCGGGAACGCAGTCCGGAGGAGAACCTCGACCTGCTGGAGCGCATGCGCACCGGCGAGTTCGCCGAGGGCGAGAAGGTGTTGCGCGCCAAGATCGACATGGCGTCGCCCAATATCAACCTGCGCGACCCCATCCTCTACCGGATTCGCCACGCTCATCACCACCAGACCGGCGACAAGTGGAAGATCTACCCCTCCTATGACTTTACTCATGGCCAGTCCGACGCCATCGAGGGGGTCACCCACTCCATCTGTACCCTGGAATTCGAGGACCATCGCCCCCTCTACGAGTGGTTCCTGGACAACCTGCCGGTACCCGTCAAGCCGCGCCAGATCGAGTTCGCGCGGCTCAACATGAACTACACCCTGACCTCCAAGCGCAAGCTCAAGCTGCTGGTGGACGAGGGCATCGTCGACGGCTGGGACGACCCGCGCCTGCCGACCATCTCCGGGATGCGCCGCCGCGGCTATACGCCGGCGTCGATCCGCAAGTTCTGCGAGATGATCGGGGTGACCCGGGCCGACGGCGGCCTGGTGGATATCGCCATGCTCTACCACGCCATTCGCGCCGACCTGGAGGACAACGCGCCCCGCGCCATGGCGGTGCTCAAGCCGTTGAAGGTGGTGCTGACCAATGTGCCGGAGGACCATGAGGAGGTCTATGAGGTGCCCGGCCACCCGGCCCGTGATGACCTGGGGGTGCGCAAGGTGCCCTTTACCCGGGAGCTCTATATCGACCAGGACGACTTTATGGAGGAGCCGCCGAAGAAGTTCTTCCGCCTGGCCCCGGGCAAGGAGGTGCGCCTGCGCAACAGTTATGTGATCCGCTGCGACGAGGTGACCAAGAACGGCGCCGGCGAGGTCACCGAGCTGCGCTGCTCGGTGGACTTCGACACCCTGGGCAAGAACCCGGAAGGGCGCAAGGTCAAGGGGGTGATCCACTGGGTCAGCACCGCCCACGGCGTGCCCATGGAGGTGCGTCTCTACGACAACCTCTTCCAGGTGGAACAGCCCGACAAGGACAAGGACGCCGACTTCCTCGAGCACCTCAATCCCGAGTCCCTGGTGGTCTGCCAGGCCATCGGCGAGCCGAGCCTTCGGGAGGCCGGCGTCGAGAGTCGCTTCCAGTTCGAGCGAGTCGGCTACTTCTGTGCCGATCGCCACGCCGCCGCCGAGGGCCGACTGGTGTTCAACCGCACCGTGGGCCTCAAGGACAGCTGGGCCAAGATTCAGAAAAAGGGCTGAGGAACCGGATGCAGATCTACAACACCCTGACGCGTCGCAAGGAAGCCTTCACCCCCATCGAACCGGGCAAGGTGCGCATGTATGTCTGCGGCATGACCGTCTATGACTATTGCCACCTGGGCCATGCCCGGGTGATGGTGGCCTTCGATGTGATTACCCGCTATCTGCGCCATCGCGGCTATGACGTCACCTATGTGCGCAATATCACCGATATCGACGACAAGATCCTGCGCCGCGCCGAGGAGAACGGCGAGAGCATCGGCGCCCTCACCGAGCGCATGATCGCTGCCATGCACGAGGACGAGGCGCGGCTCTTCGTATTGCGCCCCGACGCCGAGCCCCGGGCCACCGGTCATGTCGGCGAGATCCTCGCCATGATCGAGACCCTGATCGACAAGGGCTATGCCTACGCCGCGAACAACGGCGACGTCTACTACCGGGTGCGCCAATTCGCGGGCTACGGCAAGCTCAACAACCGTGATCTCGACGAGATGCGCTCCGGGGCGCGTATCGAGGTGGACGAGCACAAGGAGGACCCGCTCGACTTCGTGTTGTGGAAGGCCGCCAAGCCCGGCGAGGCGAGCTGGCCCTCGCCCTGGGGCGAGGGGCGTCCCGGCTGGCATATCGAGTGCTCGGCCATGTCCACCTGCTGCCTGGGGGAGACCTTCGATATCCATGGCGGCGGGCCGGACCTGACCTTCCCCCACCACGAGAACGAGATCGCCCAGTCCGAGGCGGCCACCGGCAAGCCCTACGTCAACACCTGGATGCACGCCGGGGCGGTGCGGGTCAATCAGGAGAAGATGTCCAAGTCCCTGGGCAACTTCTTCACCATCCGCGAGGTGCTGGCGCACCACGATCCGGAAGTGGTGCGCTACCTGCTGGTGGCCAGCCACTACCGCAGCCCCATCAATTACGCGCCGGAGTCGCTCTCCGAGGCGCGCAAGTCCCTGGAGCGTTTCTACAACGCCCTGGACGGGGTGGAGGCCCGGGAGGGCGAGGTGGACGGTCGCTTCCGGGCGCGCTTTACCGCGGCCATGGATGACGACTTCAATAGCCCCGAGGCGGTCTCGGTGCTCTTCGAGCTGGCCCGGGAGCTCAATCGGGCCAAGAAGGAGGCCCCCGCCGAGGCCCCGGCCCTGGCCTTCGAGCTCAAGCGCCTGGGGGGCGTGCTGGGCCTGTTGTCCCAGGCGCCGGCGGCCTTCCTCAAGGGGGACGCCGGGGCCTTGCCCCTGCCCGAGGCGGAGATCGAGGCACGCATCACCGAGCGGGCCGAGGCCAAGAAGGCCAGGGAGTTCGCCCGGGCCGATGCCATCCGCGATGAGCTGGCCGCCCTGGGGATCATCCTCAAGGACTCCCGGGAGGGGACCAGTTGGGTCCTCGACAAGGGAGCCGAGAACGCCGACGGCTGAGGTAACGGCCGCCGTGACACGCGCCCGCTCCTGCTTCGCAGGGGCGGGCGTTTTTATTGGGTCGACGCTCGAAGCGGCTAGGGCCTCAACGGGGAAAGGGCGGCAGGGGCAGTTTGCGCGGCCAGTCGTCGCCGACGATAAAGAGGCGCTGCCAAGTTCCCTGATGATAGAGCACCAGGGGTTGGGGCATCACCGCCGGGCGGGCGAAGTGAGTGGCCAGGGGGGCTTCCAGGGCGGGCAAGGGCACCATCTGGTCGGGGCCGGGGAGGGCCATCCAGTGGGGCTTGTGCAGCCGCGAGGCCAGGGTGCCCGCGGCCAGGGTCTCGCGCAGCGCCGGCCAGGCCCGCCAGGGCAGCCAGAGGCCGCGCAGATGCGCGGGAGTGGCCTCCTCGGGTGGCGGCAGGGGGTGGTGCCACGGATAGAAGAGCACCCCGGGCATGGCCAGGCGCTGCTGGAGTTTCCCGGCCGCCTCGCCGAGCCATGCCGTCAGGGTCTCCCGGGCCTCGGGGCGCGTCACCATAGGCAACTGATGGCGCACCAGGTGCTCGCGCTTGCTGGCCAGGCTATCGACACAGCCGGGCCCCACCCAGCGCGCCTGGTGCGTCTCGCCACCGGGCCCCTCGGGCAGGCCCAGATAGAACTTGATCGCCACCTCCAGATGGACCGGCCTGGGGTCGCCCCGGCGGCGATAGAGCAGGTCCAGTTCGCCCAGGGTACGGCCCTGGCGGTGGATCGCCAGGTTATGGGCGATCAGCTCGGTGCCCGGGGCCCGGGCCAGCAGGAACTGCCAGAAGCGCTCATGGTAGAGGCCCAGGCGCAGGCCCCGGGGATCGCCAAGGGTGGCCTCCAGCGCCTGTGGCGCGGCCTCCCAGCCATCCAGCCAGGCGGCGAGGCGATCGCCGTCGCCCAGGCCCAGCTCCTCGAGGCTCGGCCGGCCTGGGCAGGACAGGGTGAGCGCCTCGAGGCTAGGCGGGGAGAGGGCAAGCCTCTCGAGAGTGGGGCCGCCGGGTCGGGTCGGGGCAAGCTTCTCGAGGCGGGCTTGACGGGGCCGGGACAGGGCAAGCAGATCCGGGGCCAGGCAGAGCCAGGCCAGGTCGCGTACCAGGGGGTGCCGGTAACGGCCGGCCAGGGCCATGGCATCCCGTTGATCCAGGGTCTGGCAGGGTTTCATCATTTCCTTATACTGGAACCACACTCGCCCTGCACGGAAATCGCGCCATGAACAAGCCGCTGATCGCCATCGCCGCCCTCGCCGCCCTGCTGGGGAGCGCCGCCGCCCAGGCCCAGGTCGTCGTCTCCTCCAAGATCGATACCGAGGGCTCGGTCCTCGGCGAGATGATCGCCCAGACCCTGGAGAACGGCGGGGTCGAGGTGCAGCGTCGCCTGCAACTCGGTGGCACCAGCATCGTGCGCGAGGCGATTCGCGCCGGCGAGATCGATATCTACCCCGAGTACACCGGCAATGGCGCCTTCTTCTTCGATATGGCCGACAGCCCGGTATGGAAGGACCCCGAGGCGGCCTTCGAGACGGTGCGCGACCGCGACCGGGAGGCCAACGACCTGGTGTGGCTGACCCCGGCCTCGGCCAACAATACCTGGGCGATCAGCGTGCGCGGTGACCTGGCCCGGGAGGCGGGACTCACCACCCTCGAGGACCTGGCGGATTACCTGGCCGAGGGCGGCGACTTCGTCTTCGCCGGCAGCGCCGAGTTCGTGGAGTCGGAGGCGGCCCTGCCGGCCTTCCAGGCCGCCTATGGCTTCGACCTCGATTCCGATCAACTGGTGGTGCTCTCCGGCGGCAATACCGCCGCCACCATGCGCGCCGCCGCCCTGGGCACCAATGGCGTCAATGCCGCCATGACCTATGGCACCGATGGCGGTCTCCAGGCCCTGGACCTGGTGGTGCTGGAAGACACCCTGGGCGTGCAGCCGGTCTATCAGCCGGCGCCGGTGGTGCGCGCCGAGGTGCTCGCGGCCCACCCCGAGATCGAGTCCCTGCTGGGGCCGGTCTTCGAGGCCCTGGATCTCGAGACCCTGCAGCGCCTCAATGGCGAGGTGGCGGTCAATGGCGCCGACCCGGCCGCCGTGGCCGGTGACTTCCTGGACGGCCTCGCCGACTAGGGCGCGGCCTGGTGGTGGAAGGAACGCCCGCCGCGGCCAATCGGGTCCTGCTGGTCCTCGGCCTGGCCCTGCTGGCCGCGCTGCTGGGGCTCGACCTGGCCAGCGTGGCCCCCAACCGCATCCTGCCCGGGGAGGGGGTGAGTCCGTGGGGCTGGCTGGGGCCCGGGGCCGTGCCGCTCCTGGCCTTTCCGCTGCTGTTGATGGCGCTCGCCTGGCGGGGCTCGATTCGCGCCCTGATCCTGGCCCGGGCCCTGGTGGTGGTGGCCCTGGTGTTACTGCCCTGGGGCCTCGCCGCCTTCGCCGCCGACCGGGTGACGGGCTCCCAGGCCCGGGTGACCCTGGGCGCCGGCTTCTGGACCCTGCTCTTCGTGCTGCTGATGATCTGGGTGGAGCTGCAGGCCCGGCTGAAAGGCGGCATCTGGCTGACCCTGTTGCCGTTGCTCTCGCTGGCGCTGGCCCTGGCCGGCGGCCACCTGGAGAGCCTGGCGCTGATGCGCGAGTATGCCAGCCGCAGCGGCGCTTTCCACGAGGCCCTGCGCTATCACCTGCTGCTGGTGTCCGCGGCGGTGGGGCTGAGCCTGCTGCTGGCCTTCGCCCTGGCCCTGGCCATGCGCCGCTTTCCCCGGTTGCGGCGCGGCGGCTTCGCCCTGCTCAGCCTGATCCAGACCATTCCCAGCCTGGCGCTCTTCGGGCTCTTGTTGGCGCCCCTGGCCTGGCTCGCCGCCCGCTACGCCTGGCTCGGCGAGCTGGGCGTGCAGGGCATCGGCTGGGCGCCGGCGCTGATCGCCCTGGTGGGCTACAGCCTGCTGCCCATGACCCGTAACAGCGTGGTGGCCCTCGACGGGGTGGACCCGGGGGTGGTGGAGGCGGCCCGGGGCATGGGCATGAGCCCGGCCCAGGTCTTCTGGCGGGTGCGTCTGCCGCTGGCCGCCCCGGTGATCCTCGAGGGCATCCGCATCACCACCGTGCAGGCCGTGGGGCTGGCCGCCGTGGCCGCGTTGATCGGCGCCGGCGGCCTGGGCACCTTTATCTTCCAGGGGCTGGGCCAGGCGGCCATGGACCTGGTGCTGCTGGGGGCCTTGCCGATCCTGGCCCTGGCCGTGGCCGCCGATAGCCTGCTTAGCGCCCTGGCGCGGCTCACCCGCCCTCAGCTCCGCCGGGAGGTCCAATGAGCGAGACGCCGCGTATCGCCCTCAAGGGCGTCACCAAGCGCTTCGGCGCCGAGGCCGCCGTGGACGCCATCACCCTGAATATCGCCCCGGGGGAGTTCTGCGTGCTGGTGGGCACCTCCGGCTGCGGCAAGTCCACCACCCTGCGCATGATCAACCGGCTGATCGAGCATAGCGACGGCGAGATCCATATCGATGGCCGGCCGATCCGCGAGATCGATCCCCAGCGGCTGCGCCGGCGCATCGGCTACGCCATCCAGAGCACCGGCCTCTTTCCCCACTGGACGGTGGCGCGCAATATCGCCCTGGTGCCGGGGCTGCTCCGCTGGCCCCGGGCGCGCATCCGCGAGCGGGTCGAGGAGCTGATGACCCTGCTGGGGCTGGCGCCGGCGGAGTTCGCCGACAAGTACCCGGCCCAGCTCTCCGGGGGCCAGGCCCAGCGGGTGGGGGTGGCCCGGGCCCTGGCCGCCGATCCGGAGATCCTGCTGATGGACGAGCCCTTCGGTGCCCTGGATCCCATCACCCGGGAGAGCCTCCAGGAGGAGCTGCGGCGCCTGCAGGGGCGGATCCGCAAGACCATCGTCTTCGTCACCCACGACATGGACGAGGCCCTGAAGCTGGCCGATCGCCTGGTGGTAATGCGCGCCGGGCGCATCGTCCAGCAGGGCAGCCCCGACGAGCTGCTGGCGGCACCGGCGGATGACTTCGTGACCTCCCTGCTGGGCGGCCGCGACCGGGGCCTCAAGCGGGCCGCCCTGACCCCGGTGGCACGGGTGATGCGTCCCGTCGACGCCCGCCTGCCGGTCGAGCCCGCCGTGTCTCCCGACGAGGACCTGCGCCTGGCCCTGTCGGTGATGCTCTGGCATCGGGTCGAGACCCTGGCGGTGGTGGATAAGGCGGGGCGCGTCTGCGGCAGCCTGCATCTGATGGATTTGCTGGGAGAAACCCCATGATCGCCGGTGGGGTGGGGCCTTCCCTGGGCCGTTATCGGCGCGGCCTGGTGCCCCTGCTATGGGGCGCCGGGCTGATGGGGCTGCTGGCCTGGCTGCCCCGGGCCGAGGCGTGGTTTCGCTGGCTGGCCCCGGAGGCCCGGGAGGTGATCTACCCCCGGGACGACTTCACCGCCCTGTTGTTCAACCACCTGGCCCTGGTAGGGGTGGCCTCGGGGCTGGCGATCCTGCTCGGGGTGGGGGCGGCCCTGGTGGTGACCCGTCCCTGGGGGCGCGACTTCCTGCCCCTGGCTAGCCAGCTCGCCGCCATGGGCCAGACCTTCCCGCCGGTGGCGGTACTGGCCCTGGCGGTGCCGAGCCTCGGCTTCGGCGCCCTGCCCACGGTGGTGGCCCTGGTGCTCTATGGGTTGCTGCCGATCCTGCGCAACGGCCTGGCCGGCATCGAGGGGATCGACCCCGCGGTGCGCGAGGCGGCCCGGGGCATGGGCATGTCCCCGGGCCAGATCCTCTGGCGCCTGGAGCTGCCCCTGGCGGCGCCGGTAATGCTGGCCGGCATCCGCACCTCGGTGACGGTGGGCATCGCCACCGCCGCCATCGGCTCCACCATCGGCGCCAAGACCCTGGGCGATCCCATCATCGCCGGCATCGTCAACGGCAACAGCGCCTATATCCTCCAGGGGGCGCTGCTGATCGGCGTCCTGGCCCTGACCCTCGATAGCCTCTTCGAGGCGCTGACGCCGCGTCGCCGCTGAATCCTCTGGCATTTGGTCGATATCCCGGAAAATTTTCTTGGCAGAGCCGCTATTGGCTGGTTATCTTAACGTTAACGTCAACTGCGGCGTCGTTGATCCAGCGCTGGAGCGAATCGCTGGCGGCTGACTAGAGTAAAGATGACACTTGCCCCCACAAGGGGCGAGAGATTCCTCACCACTACCCAAGGAAGAGGATCATGACCACAACAACGACTTCCCAGGTCATCCATGAGCCGTGCTTCATGGATGGCGATGAATTCCATATCGCCACCTTCGCGCTGCTCCAGCAGGACGGCACCCTCTTCGAGGGCGCCCAGGCCCCGGAGCTCGATCGCGAGACCGCCCGGCGCATCTACCACACCATGGTGCTGATCCGGGTGCTCGACGAGCGCATGCTGGCGGCCCAGCGCCAGGGGCGACTCTCCTTCTACATGCAGTGCACCGGGGAGGAGGCGGCGGTGATCGGCAGCGCCGCGGCCCTGGACGACGAAGACATGATCATGGCCCAGTACCGGGAGCAGGGCGCCCTGGCCTACCGTGGCTTCAGTATCGACGAGTTCATGAACCAGCTATTCGGCAACGCCGAGGACTACGGCAAGGGGCGCCAGATGCCGATCCACTACGGCAGCGCCAAGCTCCACTACATGACCATCTCCTCGCCCCTGGCCACCCAGATTCCCCAGGCCGCCGGCTACGCCTACGGCCAGAAGCTCGACGGCCAGGGGCACTGCACCATCACCTACTTCGGCGAGGGTGCCGCCTCCGAGGGGGACTTCCACGCCGCCCTCAACATGGCTGCGGTGCACCGGGCGCCGGTGATCTTCTTCTGCCGCAACAACGGCTACGCCATCTCCACCCCCTCGGTGGAGCAGTTCGCCGCCGACGGGGTGGCGCCCCGGGCCTTCGGCTACAAGATGCACGTGATCCGCGTCGACGGTAATGACGTCCTGGCGGTCTATGCCGCCACCCGGGAGGCACGGCGCATCGCCGTGGAGCAAAACCAGCCGGTGCTGATCGAGGCCATGACCTATCGCCTGGCGGCCCACTCCTCCTCCGATGACCCCTCCGGCTATCGCAGCAAGAAGGAGGAGGCGCTATGGCGGGAGAAGGACCCGGTCAATCGCATGCGGCTATGGATGCTGGCCCGGGAGTGGTGGAGCGATGACGAGGAGAAGGCGCTCCAGGAGCAGCTGCGCCGCGAGGTGCTGGAGACCATGAAGCGCGCCGAGAAGCGCCCGCCGCCGCCCCTGGCGAGCCTGGTGGAGGACGTCTACGCCGAGGTGCCGGCGCGCCTCAAGGAGCAGCTCGACGCCCTGGAGGCCCATGTGCGCCGCCATCCGGAGGCCTACCCCAAGAGCGCCCCGGGCCTCGACCAGGGAGGAGCCTGAGATGCCGACCATGAATTTGCTGCAGGCGATCAATAACGTCCTGATGGTCTATGTACGCCGCCATCCGGAGGCCTATCCCAAGCGCGCCCCTGACGTCGCCGCCGACCAGGGAGGAGCCTGAGATGCCGACCATGAATCTGTTGCAGGCGATCAATAACGTCCTGATGGTCTATGTGCGCCGCCATCCGGAGGCCTATCCCAAGCGCGCCCCTGACGTCGCCGCCGACCAGGGAGGAGCCTGAGATGCCGACCATGAACCTGTTGCAGGCGATCAACAACGCCCTGGATATTGCTATGGAGGCCGACGAGCGAGTGCTCTGCTTCGGCGAGGACGTGGGCGGCTTCGGCGGCGTCTTCCGCGCCACCAGCCACCTCCAGGAAAAATATGGCCGCGAGCGCTGCTTCAATACCCCCCTGGTGGAGCAGGGCATCATCGGCTTCGCCAACGGCCTGGCGGCCCAGGGTCACCGGCCGGTGGCGGAGATCCAGTTCGCCGACTATATCTTCCCGGCCTTCGACCAGATCGTTAACGAGTCCGCCAAGTTCCGCTACCGCTCCGGCAGCCTCTTCGAGGTGGGCGGCCTGACCATTCGCGCCCCCTATGGCGGCGGCATCTCCGGGGGCCTCTACCACTCTCAGTCGCCGGAGGCCTACTTCGCCCATACCCCGGGCCTGAAGATCGTGGTGCCCCGCAATCCCCATCAGGCCAAGGGCCTGCTGCTGGCGGCGATCCGCGACCCCGACCCGGTGCTCTTCTTCGAGCCCAAGCGGCTCTATCGCGCCTCCACCGGCGAGGTGCCCGAGGCGGACTACCAGTTGCCCCTGGGCGAGGCCGAGGTGATCAAGGAGGGCAGCGACGTGACCCTGCTGGCCTGGGGCGCCCAGGTGGAGGTCACCGAGAAGGCCGCCGAGCTGGCCGAGAAGGAGGGCATCTCCTGCGAGGTGATCGATCTGCGCAGCATCCTGCCCTGGGACGTGGAGACCGTGGCCCAGTCGGTGCTCAAGACCGGGCGCCTGGTGATCAGCCACGAGGCGCCGCTGACCGGCGGCTTCGCCGGCGAGATCGCCGCCACCATCGCCGAACGCTGCTTCCTCTACCTGGAGTCGCCGATCCAGCGGGTGACCGGCCTGGATACCCCCTTCCCCCTGACCCTGGAGAAGGAGTACCTACCCAATCACCTGAAGATCGTCGAGGCCATCAAGGCCAGCATCGACTTCTAGGCCGATATCAGAGGAGAGCGACAATGAGCGATTTTATGCTGCCCGATATCGGCGAAGGTATCGTGGAGTGCGAGGTGGTCAAGTGGTTGGTCAGCGAGGGCGAGACCATCAGCGAGGATCAGCCGGTGGCCGAGGTGATGACCGACAAGGCCCTGGTGGAGATTCCCGCCCCCTATGCGGGCAAGGTGACGCGGCTCTATTACCAAGAGGGGGAGATCGCCAGGGTGCATGCGCCGCTCTTCGCCTTAGTTGCCGAGGGAGAGGCGGAGGGCGAGGCCCAAAGCGAAACCCAAAGCGAAACCCAGGCCGAGGAGACACCGGTGACGCCCGATAAGGCTCCGGCCAGTGAGCCTGGCCCGGCGGCGCCCGGGGCAGCCGCCGACGCTGGCGAGGCGACCGCTGGCAACAAGGACTTTGTCCTGCCGGATATCGGCGAGGGCATCGTCGAGTGCGAGATCGTCGAGTGGCGCATCGCCGAGGGCGAGACGGTCGCCGAGGATCAGCCGGTGGTGGACGTGATGACCGACAAGGCGATGGTCGAGATCACCGCCCCGGAGGCGGGGCGGGTGACCCGGCTCCACTACGCCCAAGGCGAGAAGGCCCGGGTGCATACGCCGCTGTTCGCCTATCTCCCGGAGGGGGGAGAGGCCGCTTCTCCTCAGTCTGCCCAGGGCACCGCCGCCGAGCGCCAGGCCGCGGCTCCTGCTCGGGGGGCAGCTCCGGCGCAGCCGACGCCCGCCAAGGAGACTCGGGGGCCAGCGAAACGAGCGGGCCCCTATGGCCGGACCCCCGCCAGCCCCGCGGTGCGCCGCCTGGTGCGCGAGCACGGCCTGACCCTGGCGGCGATCCCCGGCTCCGGCAAGGACGGGCGGGTGCTCAAGGAGGATGTGCTGCGCTTTCTGGAGGCGCCCCAGGGCGGTGACAAGGCCGAATCGGCAACCCCGTCGCAGCCGAGTCCCGCGCCTTCCTCGGCCCAGGCTGGTGGGCAGCCTCAGGCCGAGGCCCGGGTGGAGCCGCTGCGCGGGATCCAGGCGGCCATGGCCAAGCGCATGGTCGCCTCCGCCCAGTCGATCCCCCATTTCGCCTACGGCGACGAGTTCGATGTCACCGAGCTGGTGACCCTGCGCGAGCGCCTCAAGGTCAAGGCCCAGGCCCGCGGCGTGCGCCTGACCCTGATGCCCTTCTTTATGAAGGCGCTGGCCCTGGCGGCCCAGGAGTACCCGATCGTCAACAGCCGCCTGGACGAGGCCGCCGCCGAGATCCACTACCTGCCCCGGGTCAACGTGGGCATGGCGGTGGATGGCAAGGCGGGCCTGATCGTGCCCAACGTCAAGGGGGTGGAGGAACTGAGCCTGCTGGAGATCGCCGCCGAGGTGAGTCGCCTGACCGAGGCGGCCCGGGAGGGGCGCGTCGCCCAGGCGGACCTCACCGGCGGCACCGTGACCATCTCCAATATCGGCGCCCTGGGCGGCACCTATGCGGTGCCCATCATCAATGCCCCGGAGGCGGCCATCGTCGCCATCGGCAAGACCCAGTGGTTGCCACGCTTCGATGATGACGGCCAGGTGGTGCGCCGGGCGATCATGACCGCCACCTGGTGCGGCGATCACCGGCTGATCGACGGCGGCACCATCGCCCGCTTCGCCAATGCCTGGAAGGGCTATCTGGAGGATCCCGAGAGCCTGCTACTGGCGCTCTAGGTATCCCTTTGGGTCAGCTCCGAGGCAAAGGCAGAGTGATCTCCGCTGGAAGGGCGTAGGGGCGCTGGGGGCAGGTCAGAGCGGGGGTCCTATGCCAGAGAGGGCATCGGTAGCGCCCAGGGAGGGGTTTACAGCGCCCCGCGCAGGCCTGCCCCCAGAGTACCCCGAGCCTCGGCAGAGAGGTCGCGAACTGCGAGTGCCCCGGGCAATAAGGAGAGTCGATGAGCCAGGCGCCCCTGCAGCAGTTCTATATTCCCGAAGAGCAGTCCATCTACCTGCTCAGCCAGGACGATGCCCGCAAGCTGCGCGAGTGGGTGGCCCTGTGCCGCACCCAGCTCGAGCAGCTCGGCTACCGGCAGATCGAGCTGGTGGGCAAGGGCGCCTACGGCTTCGTCTTCGCCGGGGTCACCGCCTTCGACCAGCAGTATGTCTTCAAGTTCAGCCGCGTCACCCTGCCGGCCCACCTCCAGGAGCGCCTCGAGGAGGAGGCCTTTATGCTCGAACAGGTGGAGCATCCCCGGGTGCCCCGGCTGATCGCCTACCAGCGGGTGCGCAACCAGTCGATCCTGGTGATGGAGCGGGCCCCGGGCCTCAACCTGGAGGAGGTGTCGCTCAGGGAGGGGCGATTGTCACCGCGCCTGGTGGTGCGCATCGCCGACCAACTGGCGGATATCCTGCGCCACCTGCGCCGGGAATCCGGCGTCACCGGCAAGCCGGTGATCCACGGCGATATCAAGCCCTCCAACCTGGTCTTCGATGCCGCCCGGGAGGAGGTGGCGCTGATCGACTGGGGCTCCTCGGTGTTCGCCCAACTGGACGCCAATGGCCAGTTCGTGGCCGCCAACGTCATGGAACTGATGTCCGACAACCTCCAGCAGACCAATGCCCGGCTGGGCGACGTCTACTTTATCGGCGAGGAGCAGCTGAACGGGGCCCTCTCCTCGCCGCGCTTCGACGAGCAGGGCGCCGCCGCCACCCTCTATGCCCTGGCCTCGGCCCAGTCCTGCCGCTTCGGCCATCGGGTGATCCCGGCCACCTCCCTGGGCCTGCCCATGGAGTTCGCCCGCCTGCTGGACGCCATGCTCGACCCGGACCCCGGCCTGCGGGCCCGGGCCGGGGACTACTTCCTGCGCGAGATGCCACGCCTGGCCCGGGTGGTGATGGTCGACCTGCCGACGCCCGCCGAGAGCGCCCTGGTGCCGGTCTGGGCGCGGCCCGCCGGCCGCGAGATCGATACCGTGGTCTACTCCTCGCGCAAGGCCTTCCTGCGCGAGGAGCACGCCGAGGAGACCCTCAACGACGTCAACGACGTCCAGTTGGATCGCTACTACAAGAATTTCATGCAGGGCATGGGGGAGACCGAGAAGGCCTTCCTGGCGGCGGTGAGCCGGCTCGGCAAGTACCCGGTGGTGGGCGGCCTGGCGGTGCGCTGGGAGGCCGACGGCGTCTATATCGACACCTCTCTCAACCTGCATGCCCCCGACCTCAAGCCCGCCTTCGTGGCGGCGGTCAACAACCTGGTCAGCCTGGCCCGGGGCATCTATCGCCAGGGCATCTTCAAGAGCTGCCTGTTCAATGCCCGGGACACCCTGCATATCGACCGCCACGGCCCGGAGCAGCCGTTTCGCCTCACCCCGGGGATGTGCCTGCCCTACGAGGTGAGCGCCGCGCCCGAGCTGGAGGATCGCAGCCGGGTCCACTCCTACTTCGAGGATGGCCCCGACCCGGAGGAGTTCCTGGTGCTCCCCGGCGAGATCATCCTCTCCCTGGAGGCCCTCAACCAGATCCACCACACCGGGATGATCATCTTCGAGGCGCTGCCCAATCACCTCAAGATCCACAGCTACTATCGGCTGCTGGACCCGGCCCGGGAGGCGGAATTCCGCCATTACCTGGACGATATCTTGAGCGCCGTGGGGTTGATCGAGGGGCTCGGGGTCTCCGGCTTCATGAAGATGCCCTACAAGGACACCCGCTTCTTCTCGCATATCGAGCATATGCCGGAGCGCTACTATCCCAAGAATCCCCGCGAGGCCAGGCGCCAGGGAGAAGGCGTCTGAGCACAAGGCCGCCGCCCGAGGGCGGCGGCGCCGATGTCGATGTCGAGTTACAGCGAGGCGGCGGAGCGTGCCGCCTGATCACCAAGAATCCCCGCGAGGCCAGGCGCCAGGGAGAAGGCGTCCGAGCACAAGGCCGCCGCCCGAGGGCGGCGGCGCCGATGTCGATGTCGAGTTACAGCGAGGCGGCGGAGCGGGCCGCCTGATCACCAAGAATCCCTGCGAGGCCAGGCGCCAGGGAGAAGGCGTCTGAGCACAAGGCCGCCGCCCGAAGGTGGCGGCGTAGGTATCGAGTTATAGCGAGGCGGCGGAGCGGGCCGCCTGATCATAGAGCCCCGACATGGCCCTGAGCATGCCGGCGATTTGATGCATCTCCTCGCGGCCGATGCCCATGGAGGAGAGCGATTCCACCAGGCAGGCCTCGCGGATCTCCGCATACTTCATGCAGGCCGCCCGGCCCGTCTCGCTGGTGCGGAAGAAGGTCTCCTTGCCGTGCTTCTCGCCGCCGACCAGCCCCAGCTTGGTCAGCTTCTTCAGCGCATAGGTCACAGTATGGGTGTCTTCCACATTGAGCACCAGGCAGATATCCGCCTGGCGCTTGGCCCGTTCCCGATGGTTGACGCTATGCAGCACCAGCACGTCCAGGGCGCCCAGTTCCGGGTAGCCGCTGGCGGTCATGCAGCGCACCATCCAGCGGTTGAAGGCGTGGCTGGAGATGATCAGGCCGAATTCGAATTCCGAGAGCTCCTGGGCACTGCGCGACAGGTGCTCGGAGGAGACGATGGGCCCGCGCGGATCGGCGGCGGTGCTGCGTGCTTGATTCATTTAGCGGTTCCCCATGGCATCGGGCAGATAGGTGACGATCTGCGGGAAGAGGGTGATGAGGATAACACCCAGCAGCATTAGCCCGAAAAACGGCAGGGCGGCCTTGGCGATATGCAGGATGTTCTTGCCGGTCATGCCCTGCAACACGAAGAGATTGAAACCCACCGGTGGCGTGATCTGCGACATCTCCACCACGATCACCAGGAAGATACCGAACCAGATCAGGTCGATGCCGGCGGCCTCCACCATCGGCAGCATGATGGAGGTGGTCAGCACCACCACCGAGATGCCGTCGAGGAAGCAGCCCAGGACGATAAAGAACAGGGTCAGCGCCAGCAGCAGCATCAGCGGCGACAGCTCCAGGGTGGCGATCCAGGCGGCCAGCTCGCTGGGTAGCCGGGTAAAGCCCATGGCCACGGTGAGGAAGGAGGCCCCGGCGAGGATAAAGGCGATCATGGTGGAGGTCTTCACCGCGCCGAGCAGGGCGTCGCGGAAGATCTCCCGGTTCATGGCGCCCTGCACCCGGGCCAGCCCCAGGGAGAGGGCCACCCCCACCGCGGCCGCCTCGGTGGGCGAGGCCAGGCCCGCGTAGATGGAGCCGATCACCCCGACGATCAGTCCCATCATCGGAATCAGGCGCTTCGAGCGGCGTAGCTTCTCCCTCAGGCTGGTGTGTTCGTCGGCGGGGGGGATCCGCTCGGGGTAGCGCCAGGCCCAGAGCATCAGATAGGCCGTGAACAAGGCGATCAGCAGCAGTCCCGGGAAGACCCCGGCCATAAAGAGCCGCGCGATGGACTGGTCGGTGGCCACGGCGAAGACGATCAGGATGATCGACGGTGGAATCAGCAGCCCCAGGGTGGCGGAGCCGGCCAGGGTGCCCAGCACCAGGCGGTCGTCATAACCGCGGCGGCCGAGTTCCGGGAGGGTCATCTTGCCCATGGTGGCGCAGGTGGCGGCGGAGGAGCCGGAGACCGCGGCGAACAGGCCGCAGCCCACCACATTGGTGTGCAGCAGGCGCCCCGGCACCCGCTGCATCCAGGGCGAGAGGCCGCTGAACATGTCCTCGGCGAGGCGTGAACGAAACAGGATCTCGCCCATCCAGATGAACATCGGCAGGGCGGTCAGCTCCCAGCTGTAGCTGGCGCTCCAGATGGTGCTGGCCATGACGTCGCCGGTGGGGACATTGGTGAAGGCGGCGATACCCAGCCAGCCCATGCCCAGCAGGGCGAAGGCCACCCAGACGCCACCGCCCAGCATGATCAGCAGGGCCACGAAGAGAAGGGTCATCATCAATAGCATGGTGGACTCCGGGCTTATTCGTGGCCGGCGTCGTCGATGCGAAAGCTCGACGGGCGGGTCAGGGCGATAACGAGGGTGGAGAGCCAGGCCTCCAGCAGGGCCAGGCAGAACAGGACCACGCCGGCCAACATCGCCGACTGGGGGATCCACAGGGGAATACGCAGCAGCCCATAGGAGGTCTCGCCGAAGGCGATGCTATCCTCCAGCAGCCAGTAGAGGTTCCAGCCCAGGTAGGCGGCCAGTGCCAGGGCCAGGCCCAGGCAGAGCAGTTCCACGTAGGCGCGCCACCCCGGGGCCAGGCGGCCGATCAGCAGGGTCACGCGGATATGGCCGCCGTGAATAAAGGTGTAGGCCAGGCCCAGGAAGCTGGCGCCCACCAGCAGGAAGCCGGAGATCTCAGCGAGGCCAGGAATCGCCAGGCCGATGCGGTCGAAGCCCAACTGGATGGCGAGCCGGTCGACGATGCGGCCGAGGATCTGGGCGGTGATCAGGCCACAGATCAGACACAGGCAGGTGGCGGCCAGGTAGCCCCCCAGGGTATAGAGGGAACGGAGTCGAAAGTGCATGGGAGTCACCGTGATACGGTCGGCAAAGGCAAGCCGGGCCCCGCGGGGCCCGGAACCCCGCTAGCGGGCGTTGAGGTAGTTGCCGAGGATGGCGGCGCCCTGGTCACCGGCGCGCTCGACCCACTCGTCGGTCATGGTGGCGCCGACCTGTTCGAGCAGCTCGGTCAGCTCGGCGCTGGGCTCGCTGATCTGGATGCCGTTTTCGGCGAGCACGGCCAGGGCCTCCTCGGTCTCCCGGCGGCTCATCTCCCAGCCGCGGCGCTCGGCCTCGGCGGCGGCCTCGAGCAGGGCCTCCCGGGTGGCCTCGTCGAGGCGCGAGAAGGCCTGCTCGTTGACGATCACCATGTTCTTGGGCAACCACAGCTGGGCGTGGTTGAAGTGGCTGAGGTAGTCCCAGGCCTTGGTGTCGGCGCCGGTGGCCGGCGAGGTGACCATGGCCTCGACCCGGCCGGTGCTGAAGGCGGTGGGGATATCCGGCACCTCCACCTGGGTGGGCACGGCGCCGGTCAGTTGGGCGAGGCGCTCGCTGGCGGTGTTATAGGCGCGCATGCTGAGGTTGCGCAGGTCATCCGGCGACTCGATGGCCCGCTGGGTGAAGATCCCCTGAGGCGGCCAGGGCACCGCGAACAGCAGGCGCAGGCGCTGATTGGCCAACTCCTCGGCGATGATCTCCCGGGAGGCCTCCCACAGGGTCCAGGCATCCTCGTAGTTGGCCGCCAGGTAGGGTACCGAGTCGACCTCGTAGATGGGATTCTCGTTGGCCAGCCGCGACATGATCAGTTCGCCCATGGGCACGATACCGCGGCGTACCGAGTTCTTGATCTCGGGGTGGCCGATCAGCGAGCCGTTGGAATGAACGGTGATATCCAGCTCCCCGTCGGTGCGCTCGCGCACCTCGTCGGCGAATTCGCGAATATTGACGGTATGGAAGGTGCGATCGCCATAGGGGGTGGGCATGTCCCATTGGGTGGCGGCCTGGGCGCCGGTGCCGAGGGTAGTGAGGCCGAGGCCCAGGGCGGTGGAGGTGAGCCCTGCCAGTAGACGGGTCTTCATCGAATCTTCCTCGTGGTTGGGTCGCTATTGTTGTATCGGTCGCCGGAGCGCCGGGGTTCACAGTCGCAGCTTAGTCGCTGGTGTGATTGGAGGTTAGGTCTCGGGAAGATGATGCGTCAACGTTTTTACGACTATTTGATGATGAAATGATGTGAATTTATCGATAAATTATCTTCAAAGCACAACGATGCCGTCGCCACGACGAGGAGCCTGGACATGACCCGATTACGACTCAACGCCGATATGGGCGAAAGCCTGGGGCCCTGGGTGATGGGCCGCGATAGCGAGCTGATGCCCCATGTCGACCTGGCCAATGTGGCCTGCGGCTTCCACGCCTCCGATCCGGATACCATGCGTCGCACCGTGGCCCTGGCGGTGGCCCATGGCGTCACCGTCGGGGCGCATCCCGCCTATCCGGACCTGGTGGGGTTCGGGCGGCGCTCGCTTGCCTGTCGTCCCGAGGAGGTGGAGAACCTGCTGCTCTATCAGCTGGGTGCCCTGGCGGGGATCTGTCGCGCCGAAGGAAGCTCACTGGGCTATGTGAAGCCCCATGGCGCCCTCTATAACGACATGATGCGCGACCCCGCGATCCTCGCGGCGGTGATGCGGGCGGTGGCGGCCTATGACCCCAAGCTGCCCTTGATGGTGATGGCCACCCGCGACAACGCCCCGGCCCGGCGCCTGGCCGAGAGCCACGGCCTGACCCTGTGGTTCGAGGCCTTCGCCGATCGCGCCTATGACGGCGAGGGGCGCCTGGTATCGCGCCGCGAGCCCGGCGCCGTGCATCATGATCCGGCGCTTATCGTCGATCAGGCCAGCCGCATCGCCCGGGGCGAGCCGTTGACCGCCAGCGACGGCAGCGAGCTGGTGCTCGAGGCCGAGACCCTCTGCGTGCATGGTGACAACCCCGAGTCCATCGCCGCCGTGGTGGCCATCCGCCAGGCCCTGAACTCCTTATGAGCCGCCCTATGAGTCGCCCCAATCCGCGCCTGGAGTCGGCGGGCCTGGACGGCTGGCTGGTGCGCCTCTTCGACGAGATCGACGAGGCCAACCTGGCCTGGCTGGAGGCCCTGATGGCGGCCTGTGAGGCGAGCCTCGGCGAGGGCCTGGTCGACCTGGTGCCCTCCTATACCACCCTGCTGGTGTGTTTCGATCCGCTGCGCCTGGATGGCGGCGAGGCGCGCCGCCGCCTGCTGGCCATCCTCGCCGAGCTGAGGCCACGGGAGAGTGGCGCCGAGTCGGCGCCGCTCAAGCGTCTGCCGGTCTGGTATGACGAGAGCGTGGGACCGGAGCTTAAGCGCCTGGCCGCGGGCTTCGCCGGCGATATCGCTGCCGTGATCCGCGCCCATACCCAGGCGGAGTATCGGGTCTTCGCCCTGGGCTTCGCCCCCGGTTTCGCCTTTATGGGGCGGCTGCCGACGAGCCTCGAGACGCCGCGCCTGGCCACCCCGCGACGCCGGGTACCGGCGGGCAGCGTGGCGGTGGCGGGGCGCCAGACCGCGGCCTATCCCGTGGCGTCCCCCGGGGGCTGGAACCTGCTGGGGCGCACCCCGGTGGCGCTCTTCGACCGCCATCGGCAAGGCTACAGCCTGCTGGCGGTGGGCGACCGGGTACGCTTCGAGGCGGTGGACCGCGACACCTTTATCGAACTGGGCGGCGACCCCACCCCCATGGTGGAGGAGGGCGCATGAGCGAATTGGCGAGTCTGCGAGTCGAGCAAGCCGGGCCTTTGGCGCTGCTTCAGGATGCCGGGCGCTTCGGCGTGCGTCGGCTGGGCGTGACCCAAGGGGGACCGGCGGACCCGCATGCCTGGGCCTGGGCCAATCGCCTGGTGGGCAACCCCTGGGGCACCGCCACCCTGGAGGTCACCCTGGGCGGGCTGACCCTGGTGGCGGAGCGGGACGCCTGGTTGGCCCTGGCCGGGGCGGACCTGGGCGCGACCCTCGATGGCGAGCCCCTGGTGCCCTGGCGGCGATTTCGCCTGGGCGCCGGCCAGCGCCTCGCCTTCGCCACGCCCCGGAGTGGGCTCAGGGCCTATCTGGCGGTGGCCGGCGGCTTTCTCGCCGAGCCGGAGCTGGGCAGCCTGGCCTGCGTGGTGCGCGAGGGACTGGGGGGACATCGGGGGGAGGGCAGGGCGCTTTCGCCGGGCGATACCCTGGCCTTCCGAGCCGCAGGGCAACCCTCGGGGCCCGAGGAGGCGCCGCCGGCGGCGTGTCCCGACTATGCCGCCGAGCCCCGGCTGGCGCTGATCCCCGGCGCCCAGATCGCGGCCTTTCGTGGTTCGAGCCTGTTCGCCGCCTTCCATCGGCCCTGGCGGGTCGATGCCCGGGCCGACCGCATGGGGGTGCGCCTCACGGGCCCGAAGCTCGAGTGCGCCATCGACTCCCTGGTCTCGGAGGGCATCGGCCTGGGGGCGGTGCAGGTGCCGCCGGATGGCCAGCCCATCGTGCTGCTCAACGATCGCCAGACGATCGGCGGCTACCCGCGCCTGGGCAGCCTGACGCCCCTGGCCTGCGCCCGCCTGGCCCAGTGCCAGCCCGGGCAGCGGCTGTGGCTCAGGCCCCAGGGCCGGGAGGCGGCCCATAACGAGTTCGTACGCTGGCGCCGAGGTTTCGAGTAGACAGACAACCACTTGACCGGGCAGGCCCCTTTGCTAGGCTTGCTGCCGCGGCGGGACGACCCGTCGTTATCGCACTCACCGGGGACGGCCCCGACCGACCCGGAGTCACTCCCATGACCACCGCCTGGATCCTGCTCGTCGTCGCCGGCCTGCTCGAGGTCGCCTGGGCCCTGGGGCTCAAGGCCTCGCAGGGCTTTACCCGGCTCTGGCCGAGTCTCTTTACCCTGGTCGCCATGCTGGCCAGCTTCTATCTGCTCGCCCAGGCCATGAAGGTATTGCCGGTGGGCACCGCCTACGCCATCTGGGTGGGCATCGGCGCCCTGGGCACGGTGGTGCTGGGCATGCTGATCTATGGCGACAGTGCCAGCCCGCTGCGCCTGATCAGCCTGGTGCTGGTACTGGCCGGCCTGGTGGGGTTGAAACTCGCCAGTTAGCCGGCCCTTCCCTCCAACCACAAGGCCCGCGGCAATCGCCGCGGGCCTTGTGGTTGGAGGGTAGGCTCCGGATGAACAACCTACCGAGAGATCATACCTAGAGCAGGCCGCGGCGCTCCAGTACCCCGGCGATGATCGGCACCGGCGTCATCAGGTGCTCGCGCATCATGGCGCAGGCTCGCGGACTGTCCCGATTGAGGATCACCTCCACCAGGGCCGCATGTTCCTCGCGCTTGGTGGCCAGGGCCGCCTCCGAGAAGACCGTCTCCCGCAGCCACAGGTGGCGATAACGCTCCGCCTGGTCGAAGAGGCTCTCGCGCACCCGCAGCAGGTGCACGGAGCCGCAGCCCGAGACGATCGCCTGGTGGAAGGCCTTGTGGCGGGCATCCCAGATATCCAGCACCTCATCGGGCCCGTTCACCTCCACCACCTTGGAGAGGGTGTGGGCATGGGCGAGGATCTCTGCCTCCCAGTCGTCATCGCCGCGCTCGATGGCCAGGCGCAGCAAGAGCCCCTCCAGCTGCGAGCGGGCGTCATAGAGGTCATTCAACTCCGCCAGGGACATGGTGGCGACCCGGTAGCCGCGCTGGCTGATGGCCACCACCATGCGTTCCGCCACCAACTGGGACAGGGCCTCGCGGAGCGGGCCGACCCCCAGGTCGTAGCGCTCCTTGAGATGGCTCATCAGCAGCTTCTCACCGGGGGGGAAGACGCCGCGAATAATGTCTTTCTTGAGCCAGGTGTAGGCGCTGATGCCCTGATTCTGCCGAGGGGGGGTATCCATGGGTTCACTCCTTTTCTTGTCGGCATGATACCCAATACATCGATGAGCCACCTAATGGGATAGACGATCACATAATACCTATCTTAGACCTCATGGTTGACGGAAATTAAAAATGTAGATATTTTTATGTTGTGTCGTCACTAAGGGTGCGCCTCCCAGGGGTACCCACTACGCCAGCCAGGAGCCAACCATGACCGTCTTGACTCAGCTTCCCGCCGTCGCCATGCCGCTGCCCGAGGCCATCCAGGGCTTCACCCTGGAGCCGAGCCGCCACTCGCCGCGCCTGCTCGACCTGACCCTCTCCCGTGAGGTGGTCGAGGCCTTCCTGGCCGCCGTGGCCGATACCCCGGTGCAGGCGCTGGAGTACAAGTCGATGCTGCGCTTCCGGGTCGCCAAGGTCCTCGATGACCTGTGCGGCAACACCCTGCGGCCGGTGCTGATCAACACCCTGGTGGATCGCGCCACCGGTGGCCTGCAGGTGACCCCCGAGGGCCTCGATGACGTGGCCCAGGCCGAGGAGATGGTCAAGGTGGCCACCGCCGTCGCCCACCTGATGGGGCGTTCCAACTATGACGCCATGAGCGGCCAGTACTATGCCCGCTTCGTGGTCAAGAACGTCGACGACTCCGACAGCTACCTGCGTCAGCCGCACCGGGTGATGGAGCTGCACAACGACGGCACCTTCGTCGAGCAGGACACCGACTATGTGCTGATGATGAAGATCGACGAGCAGAACATGGAAGGCGGCAACTCCCTGCTGCTGCACCTGGACGACTGGGCCGACCTGGAGCGCTTCTACGGCCATCCGATGGCGCGTCGCGAGATGCGCTGGAGCGTGCCGCCCAGCAAGAACGTCGCCAAGGACATCTACCATGCGGTCTTCGATGTGGATCGTGATGGCCGCCCGATCATGGCCTATATCGATCAGTTCGTGCAGCCCAAGGACTTCGAGGAGGGCAACTGGCTCACCGACCTCTCCGAGTCCCTGGAGACCAGCCCGGCGATCCTCTCGGTGCCCAACCCGATGGGGAGTTTCCTGCTGATCAACAACCATTTCTGGCTGCATGGTCGCGATCGTTTCACCCCGCACCCCGACCTGCGCCGCGAACTGATGCGCCAGCGTGGTTACTTCACCCACGCCAAGACATTGCGTAATCCGCGCCAGAAGTAAGTAGACTTTCCGGGGCCGCGCCGAGGCGCGGCCTTGGTATTGACGTTCCTCCCGGTGCAGGGGGAACGCGCCCCCGACGAGACGACGAGGCCTGCGGTGTACGACTTTATTATTATCGGCGGTGGCATCATCGGCATGTCCACCGCCATGCAGCTGATCCGGACCTATCCCGATCGCAAGATGCTCCTGGTGGAGAAGGAGTCGGGCCCGGCCCACCACCAGACCGGCCATAACAGCGGCGTGATTCATGCCGGAGTCTATTACACCCCGGGCAGCCTCAAGGCGCGCTTCTGCCTGGAGGGCAACCGCGCCACCAAGGCGTTCTGCGACACCCACGGCATCGCCTATGACGAATGCGGAAAGCTGCTGGTGGCCACCAATGATGTCGAGATGCAGCGCATGCAGGCGCTGTGGGAGCGCACCGAGGCCAACGGCCTGGAGCGTCACTGGCTGTCGAGCGCCGAGCTCAAGGAGCGCGAGCCCAATATCACCGGCGTGGGCGGGATCTTCGTGCCCTCCAGCGGCATCGTCAATTATGCCCGGGTCACCGAGGCCATGGCCGACGAGTTCCAGCGCCTGGGCGGCGAGATTCGCTATGCCACCGAAGTGACCGGCCTGGAGGAGCGTGCCCAGGAGGTGGTGGTCAAGACCCGCCAGGGCGATTTTACCGGCCGCTACCTGCTCTCCTGCTCGGGACTGATGGCCGATCGGGTGGTGCGCATGCTGGGCCTGGATCCCGGCTTTACCATCTGCCCCTTCCGCGGCGAGTACTATCTGCTGCCGGAGAAACACAACCGGATCGTCAACCACCTGATCTATCCGATCCCCGATCCCTCCATGCCGTTTCTCGGCGTGCACCTGACCCGCATGATCGACGGCACCGTGACCGTCGGCCCCAATGCGGTGCTGGCGTTCAAGCGCGAAGGCTACCGCAAGACGGATATCTCGGTGGGCGACCTGGCCAGGATGTTCACCAATCCGGGCATCCTCAAGGTGCTCAAGGCGAACCTCAAGCCGGGCCTCCACGAGATGAAGAACTCCCTGTTCAAGGGCGGCTACCTGGAGGAGGTGCGCAAGTACTGTCCGAGCATCACCAAGGCCGATCTTGGGGCCTATCCCGCCGGGGTGCGGGCCCAGGCGGTCTCCAGGGACGGCAAGCTGGTGGACGACTTCCTCTTCGTCAACACCAGGCGCACCATCAATGTCTGCAATGCGCCGTCGCCGGCGGCCACCTCGGCGATTCCCATCGGCGCCCATATCGTCGAGAAGGTGCGGGCGCAGGTGGCCTGATCCCTGATCATTGTTGGTTAGCGAGGGAGGCCAGGTTCCTCGCGTCTTTGTGACTCTCGGTCTTGCCGTGGCCCGGTGCCCGGTAGCCATTTTGCCCACGCCTCGGCGTGGGTTTTTTTATTTATTCGCAGTTTCTTGTATCGAGGCGTCATCGTCTCTCGTGAGCCGGGCGGGGCAGGGCTAGGGTGGGGCGGGATGCCATAACAACCCCAATCACTCAAGGAAGCGAAGATGAAATTGACGCCCACCCTGCTGGCGGCGGCCATCGCCACCGCCCTCTCCGGCACCACCCAGGCCGCGCCGCTGCTCGACGACCGGCCCCTGCTGGTCGGCAGTCCCGAACACCAGAGCGCCAATGCCTGGGTCGAGATCTCCCAGGCCGCCTTCGAGGGCAACGTGCGCGGGGTCCAGCAACTGCTCGACGGCGAGTCCGAGCTGTGCGCCATCATGAAGGCGGACGCCTATGGTCACGGCATCGCCAACCTGATGCCCTCGGTGATCGCCCTGGGCATTCCCTGCATCGGCGTGGCCAGCAACGAGGAGGCCCGGGTGGTGCGGGCCGGCGGCTTCGAGGGGCGCCTGATGCGGGTGCGCAGCGCCACCCCCGAGGAGGTGCGCGGCGCCTTCGACTATGAGATGGAAGAGCTGTTCGGCGATATCGCGGCGGCGCGGCAGGCGTCGGAGGCGGCCGCCGAGGCGGGGGTGACCCTGCGCTACCACCTGGGGCTCAATGCCGGTGGCATGGGGCGCAATGGCCTGGCCCTGGACGGCGACGCCGGGCGCCAGGAGGCGCTGGAGCTGCTGGCGTTGCCGCGGCTGGAGCTGGCGGGGATCATGACCCACTTCGCCTTCGAGGAGGTCGACTTCGTGCGCCAGGGGCTGGCGGCCTTTCACGAGCAGAGCGACTGGCTGATCGAGACCGCCGGCCTCGATCGCGATGCCCTGATCCTGCACGCCGCCAACTCCTTTACCACCATGGAGGTGCCCGAGGCACGGCTCGATATGGTGCGCCCCGGCGGCCTGCTCTATGGCGATCTGCCTCATTATCCGCAGTTCGAGCCGGTAATGTCCTTCCGCACCCGGGTCGCCTCGGTCAACGACTATGCGGCGGGCAGCGGCGTCGGCTACGACAACCTGCGGGTGCTGGAGCGCGACAGCCTGCTGGCCAACCTGCCGGTGGGCTACTCGGATGGCTATCGCCGGGTCTTTACCGATGCCGCCCATGTGCTGATCAACGGCGAGCGGGTGCCGGTGCTGGGTAAGGTTTCGATGAACACCACCATGGTGGATGTCACCGACCTGCCCGGGGTCGGCGCCGGCGACGAGGTGGTGCTTTACGGTGTCCAGGGGGAGGGGCGCATCACCATCGAGGAGCTGGAGGCCCTCAACGGCACCCTGCTGGCGGATGTGTATACCGTCTGGGGCAACTCCAATCCCAAGGTGCTCAGGCCCAGCGACGACGACGCTCAATAAGGCCCGGCAGCCGTCCGATACGCCGACGCCGCCCCTCGGGGCGGCGTCCGGCGTTTTGGGACTCGGCTAGAAGCGCAGGGTGGCGCCGCGGACCGGGGTCAGGCGGCCATGATCGACGATGGGGCCGGTGGGCCGGCCCTGGGGGGCGCCCCCTTCGGGCTCGATACTCACCGCCAGGTCCGCCTGCATCAGTTGGGCGCGCAGCTCCGGGCCGAGGGCCAGGCGTTCGCGGCCCTGGCTGGGCAGCAGGCCCAGGGAGATGGGCGTGCCGTCGGCGATCAGCCAGAGTTCACCGGTCTGGGCCTCGCCCACTTGGGTGGGTTGCACCGCCTGAACCAGCAGCTCGCCGGCCTCGGTTGCGCCGATGATCCAGCCGGGGGTGCGCTGTTCGTCGAGGACCACGAAGATTGCCTGCTCGTCGGGGGGCAGGACTCGCTCGGCCTGCTGCCACAGCAGGCCCAGGGCGAGGGCCAGGGCGGCCACCCCGGCGGTCAGGGCCTGCCAGGCGCCCAGGCGCCGCCACCAGGGCGGCGGGGCGAGGCCGGTGGCGGCGGTGATGCGGCGCCATACCTCGGCGGGGGGCGTGCGCGGCTCGAGGCGCTCGTTGAACAGCTGCAGGTGCTCCTGCCAGCGGGCCACGTCGTCCTGCAGGTCGTGGCTGACCGCCAGCAGGGCCTCGAAGCGCGCCTTTTGCTCGACATCCAGCACGCCGAGCACGTATTCGCCGGCGGCCAGGTGGCGCTCCTGCGGGTCACTCAGGTCCCATGGCTCAGGCATGGTTCAACCTCTCCCGTTTCTGGTCGGCATCCAGCGCTCCGAGCACGACTCTCCTGAACCCAGCGGCCAGGTGGCGCTCCTGCGGGTCACTCGGGTCCCATGGCTCAGGCATGGTTCAACCTCTCCCGTTTCTGGTCGGCATCCCGCACGCCGAGCACGACTCTCCTGAACCCAGCGGCCAGGTGGCGCTCCTGCGGGTCACTCAGGTCCCATGGCTCAGGCATGGTTCAACCTCTCCCGTTTCTGGTCGGCATCCAGCGCTCCGAGCACGACTCTCCTGAACCCAGCGGCCAGGTGGCGCTCCTGCGGGTCACTCAGGTCCCATGGCTCAGGCATGCCTTTAACCTCTCCAGTCCGCGGCGAATCCAGCTCTTGATGCTGCCCAGGGGCTGGGCCAGGCGCTCGGCGAGCTCGCGATGGGTCAGGCCCTGGAAATAGGCCAGCTCCATGGCCTGGCGCTGGGCCCCGGTGAGCGTATCGAGGCAGTCCCGTAATTCATGCCGCTGCTCGGCGCGCAGGCTCTCCGCCTCCGGCTCCTGATCGCCACTGAGGCCCTCGAGCAGGGCGCTGCCCTCGGTGCTGTCCTGGGGCTTCTGGCGGCGCAACCAGTCGATGCCAATATGGCGCGCCAGGGTGGCCAGCCAGGTCATCGGCTTGGCGCGGCTCGGGTCGTATTGTCCCGAGGCGTGCCAGAGTCGTACATAGAGCTGTTGCAGGCAATCCTGGGCAGCGCCCTCGTCTCTGACGATACGCAGCAGGATGGCATACAGATGCGAGCTACTGGCGCGATAGAGGCGTTCGAAGGCGAGGGCATCGCCCCGGGCGCAGGCGGTGAGCTGATCGATCAGGTATTGCTGGGAGGCGTCGGGCATCACGCGTCCTTGCAGATCCAACTGAGGGTAGTGGGCAGTTTTGGGCAGGCAGTCGCTAATGTAAAGCGGAGGTGATCAACGCGATCGAGCGAGTTGCATCCAGGGAGCGCGACGCTGCGTAACTCTCGATGACACCCCGCTGCGGGGTGCTGCCAACCTGACCCGAGAGACAGGAGAGATTGCCATGACACTCAAGCTTCTTACCGCCAGCCTCTGCGCCGCTGCCCTGAGTCTCAGCAGTGCTCAGGCCGATCATGGTCCCACCGAGGTGGGCGGGGCCGCCATGCTGCCGGAGCGCAATATCGTCCAGAATGCCGTGAATTCCGGCGACCACGAGACCCTGGTGTCGGCGGTGCAGGCCGCCGACCTGGCCGGGGTGCTCCAGGGGGAGGGCCCCTTCACCGTCTTCGCGCCGGTGGATGCGGCCTTCCAACGCTTGCCGGCGGGAACCGTGGAAACCCTGCTGCAGCCGGAGAATCAGGGCCAGCTGCAGGCGGTGCTGACCTATCATGTGGTGCCCGGCAACCTGACCCGGGAAGCGCTCTGGGAGGCGGTGATGGCCCGGGATGGGGCGGCCAGCTTCGAGACCGTCCAGGGCGAGCTGCTGACCGTGATGCGTAACGGCAACAACCTCAAGGTGATGGATCGCAACGGCAACTCTGCCAATCTCACCGTGGTGGACGTGGCCCAGGCCAATGGGGTGATCCATGTGGTCGATCGGGTGCTGCTGCCCTGACTCGACGCCGCCTGGTAGCGCCCCGGGCCGAGACAGGGGCGAGGCGGTTACCCCCTGGGGGATCCAGAATGGCCGTCGCCGGCTTGGCCGGCGACGGCCTCGTCGTGGGAGGGCGAGCGATGCTTGAGCTCGCTCCAGGCGGCGTAGGTGCTGAGGAAGACGCGGCCACCCAGCGCATCGAGGAAGTCGCTGTGCTTGAGGCGGTCCATCACCGGCCCCTTGACCTCGGCCAGGTGCAGGGTGACCTCCGCCTCCTTGAGGCGGGCATTGATGGCATCCAGGCTCTCCAGCGCCGAGGCGTCGATCAGGTTGACCGCCGAGCAGATCAGCACCACATGCTCGACGCCGGGATGCGCCGCCACCAGCTCCAGCACGGTGTCCTCCAGGTAACGGGCATTGGCGAAGTAGAGGCTCTCGTCGACCCGCAGGAAGGCCACATGACTAAGGGTTTCCACCTCGTGGCGCTCCGGGTTGCGGAAATGTTCGGTGCCCGGGACCCGGCCCACCAGGGCGCAGTGGGGACGGCTGGTGCGGTAGAGGAAGAGGCCGATGGAGAGGGTCACCCCGGCGAGGATGCCCAGCTCCACGCCCTCCGTCAGGGTCAGCAGGATGGTCACCGCCATGGCGGCGAAGTCGCCGCGGGAGTAGCGCCAAGTCTGACGCAGCATGGGGATATCCACCAGGGTAAGGATGGCCACGGTGATGGTGGCGGCCAGGGTGGCGATGGGCAAGTAGTAGAGCCAGGGGGTCAGGGCCAGGGTCACCAGGCCGATGCCGAGGGCGGCGAATACGCCGGCCATGGGGGTCTGGGCCCCGGCATCATAGTTGATCACGGTGCGCGACAGCCCCCCGGTCACCGGCATGCCGGCGGAGAAGGCGGCGGTGAGATTGGCGCCGCCCAGGCCCAGCAATTCCTGGTTGGGGGAGAGCCGCTCGCGGCGCTTGGCGGCCAGCATCTGGGCCATGGAGACCGACTCCACGAAGCCCACCACGCTGATCAGCAGAGCCGGTACCAGCAGGGCCCGCCAGAGTCCGCTGTCGAAACCGGGCAGGGTCAGGGGCGGCAGGCCCCGGGGGATCTCGCCGATCACCGCCACCCCGGCCTGGTCCAGGCCGAGGCGCCAGGTCACCAGGGTGGTGACCACCACCGCCAGCACCGGGCCGCTGCGGGTCAGTAGCCCCGCCAGGTTGGCGGGCAGGCCGAGGCGCCCCAGGGTCGCCTTGCCGTGGCGACGCACCGCCACCAGGAAGGCCAGGCTGCCGCCGCCGAGGGCCAGGGTCGGCCAATGGACCTGGCCGAGGTTGCCGGCCAGGGTCAGCAATTGCGCCACCAGGGTATAGCCGCCGCCCTCGATGCCCAGCAGGTGCCCCGCCTGGCCGGCGGCGATCAACAGGCCCGAGGCGCTCAGGAAGCCCGAGATCACCGGGTGACTGAGGAAGTTGGCCAGGAACCCCAGGCGGGCCAGGCCCATGGCCACCAGCATCAGCCCCGAGAGCAGCGACAGCACCAGGGCCGCCTGGAGGTATTCCGGGGTGCCGGGGGCGGCCACTCCGGCCAGGGCGGCACCGGTCATCAGGGCGACGATGGCCACCGGACCCACCGCCAGGGTGCGGCTGGTGCCCAGCAGGGTATAGGCCAGCAGTGGCAGGATGCTGGCATAGAGGCCCACCACCGCCGGCAGGCCGGCGAGGATCGCATAGGCCAGCGACTGGGGAATCACCATGATGGTGACGATCACCCCGGCCAGCAGGTCCGCGGCGCAGAGGCGGCGGTTATAGTGAGGCAGCCAGGTGAGGATCGGCAGGTAGCGCTTGAGCATCCGGTCTCGTCTTGCGGGAAAGCGGCCCTACAGCCTAAACGAAAAGTGGCCGCGGCGAGAGGGGCATGTGGCACCAGGTGAAACGCGCGGGCCAAAAAGGAGTTATCGGTCATTGCCGGGACGGCTTGAGTACGCCCTTGGTCGTGCCGCCAAAGTCCCACTTCCCGGGGGCGGGCTTCCCGGTATGCTGCCGGCAAAGCAACAATAACGGGGAAGACGGATGGCGATGATCGCGTTGGCCGCATCGGCCGGTTTGCTGCTGGGGCTCGGCCTGGGGCTCTGGGGGCCCTGGCGTATCTACCGTACCCGGGGCGAGGCGCTGACGGGGAGCAGGGCTCGTGGCGCCTGGGCACCCAGCCGCGACTACTTCTCCCTGCGTCGCATGGCCCAGGGGCTGCTGGGGCGGGCCAGCCAGACCGCCATCGCCTCGGCGGAGGTCTCCCACCATGCCGATCGCCTGGATGGTCGGCTGGCACAACAGGAGGGTGCCATGCAGGAGGCAGTGTCGCGGATGACATCGATCAACGCGGCGGTGGCGCGGGTCGCGGAAGATGCCGCCCAGGCGGCGACCCTGGCCGGTCGCTCCCGGGCGCTGGGCCATCAGGGACGAGACGCCCTGACCCAGGTGATCGAGGAAATGCAGGCCCTGGCCGGCCGCTCCGAGCAGGCCCTCGAGCTGCTCGCGGCATTGAGCGAGAAGGCCGATGGCATCCGCCAGGTCACCGCCATGATCGACGCCATCGCCGAGCAGACCAACCTGCTGTCGCTGAATGCCTCCATCGAGGCGGCCCGGGCCGGTGAGCAGGGGCGCGGCTTCGCGGTGGTGGCCGGGGAGGTACGGTCGTTGGCCGGACGCACCGCCGAGGCCACCCGTCATGTGGAGGCCCTGGTGGGGGATATCGGCGACAGCAGCGAACGGGTGGTGGATACCCTGGGCCACCTAATGCGTCGGGTCGGCGAGCGCGCCGACCAGGTGTCCCAGGTGGGCGGCCACCTGGTCGAGATGACCGGGGACCTGGATAAGGTCGAGGCGTCGGTGAGCGCTACCGCCTCGGCCATGGCCGAGACCCAGGAGCATGCCCGCCAGGTCACCGAGGGGATCGGCGCGCTGGCCGAGGCGACCCGTCGAGGCAAGGCCGATATGCATGACCTGGCGGCCCAGGCCCATGCCCTGCTGACGGCGGCGGAGGGCATCGACGGGGCCCTGGCCCAGCAGCGCCTGGCGGGCCGCCACCAGCAGGTCTATGCCGCGGCCCGGGAGACGGCACGGCGCATCGGGCGGCTGCTGGAGGCCGGTATCGATCAGGGCGAGCTCGAGGAGGCGAGCCTCTTCGAGCCCCGCTATGAGGCGATCCCCGATACCGATCCGCCGCTCTACCGCAGCGCCTTCGATGCCTACACCGACCGCCATCTGCCGGCGATCCAGGAACCCCTGCTCGAGCGACTCGGCGTGGCCTATGCCATCGCCTGCGACCGGCGCGGCTATGTGCCGACCCATAATCGGGCGGTGAGTCGTGCCCCCACCGGCGACCGTGCCCATGACCTCAAGTACTGCCGCAGCAAGCGCATCTTCGATGACCCCACCGGGCGGCGCTGCGGGGCGCATCAGGAGCCCCTGCTGGTGCAGACCTACAAGCGCGACACCGGCGAGGTGATGCATGATCTCTCGGTGCCGATTCGGGTCAAGGGCCGGCACTGGGGCGGCCTGCGTATCGGCTATGCCCCGGAGGGCGTAGGGACCACGGCACCCGAGCGGCCACGGCACGCCGACGCCGCGCCGGGGGCGGCCTTGCCAAGCCCGGCGGGGGCGCCGGGTCCTGAGGCGGTGCCGGCAGCGGAGTGAGCGGTCAGGCCCCGGGGTGAGGCTGGCGGCGATGCGTCTGCCAGGCGGCGAAAGAGTAGAGGGCCAGGCCCACCCAGATCAGCATAAAGGTGCCCAGCCGCACCGCCGACAGGGGCTCGCGGAACACCAGCAGGGCGATGGCGAACTGCACGCTGGGGTTGAGGTACATCAAGAAGCCCAGGGTGCTCAGGCGCAGGCGCCTCGCGGCGCCGGCGAAGGCCAGCAGGGGCAGGGCGGTGATCACGCCGCTGGCGATCAGCAGGCCGCTGACCTTGGCGGCCTCGCCGAAGTGGGATGCCCCGCTGGCACTCAGCCAGGCCAGCGCCAGCAGCCCCAGGGGCAGCAACAGCAGGGTCTCGACGAAGAGCCCGGAGAGGCCGTCCAGGGGCACCTGCTTGCGCAGCAGGCCATAGGTGCCGAAGCTCAGCGCCAGGGTCAGGCTGATCCAGGGCAGCTCGCCCAGCAGCAGCAACTGCAGGACGATGGCCGCCACCGCCAGGGCCACCGCGGCGCCCTGCAGGCGCGCCATCGACTCCCGTAGCACCAGCAGGCCGAGCGCCACATTGACCAGCGGCGTCATAAAGTAGCCGAGGCTCGCCTGGAGTACCTGACGGCTCTCCACCGCGTAGATATAGAGCCCCCAGTTGATGGCGATCAGCACGGCACAGCCCAGCACGCGCCCCAGGCGCCGCGGTTCGGCCAGGGCCGCGCGGATCGGCGCCCAGCGCCCCAGCAGGCTGACCAGCCCGACCAGGAAGAAGCACGACCAGAGTACCCGGTGGATCAGGATCTCCCAGGCCGGCACCCCCTCGAAGAGCGCGAAGAAGAGCGGGAAACAGCCCCACATCAGGTAGGCGGCCAGGCCGAAACCGACCCCGGCCCGGGCGTCTCGTGCCTGGCTCTGCTGCTCTACCCGCTGTTCCACTTCCTGGCTCATGATTATCTCGCTATTAAAAACTGCCAATCTAGCATAGCTGGCGCTGGGCGTCGGCGGCTTCAGCGGGTAGCCTATCCGGCATAGTGACCAATCGAGGAGCCAAGCGTGAGCGAGCTGCGTGTGAGCCTGGTGCAGTGCGACCTGCGCTGGGAGGATCCGGCGGAGAACTGCCGCCGGCTGGAGGAGGCCCTGGGTGAGCTGGGGGGCGAACAGACCGACCTGATCGTGCTGCCGGAAATGTTCGCCACCGGCTTTACCATGAATTCCCGGGAGATGGCCGAGCCCATGGCCGAGAGCCGCACCCTGGCCTGGCTGCAGGCCCAGGCCAGGCAACGGGGCTGCGTGATCACCGGCAGCGTGGCCATCGTCGAGGGCGGCCAGTACTACAACCGCCTGCTGTGGGTGACCCCCGAGGGTGAGGTCACCCCCTACGACAAGCGCCACCTCTTCCGCATGGCCGGCGAGCACGAGCGCTATGGGATGGGTGACGAGCGGGTGATCGTCGAGCTCAAGGGCTTCCGGCTGCTGCTCAGCGTCTGCTATGACCTGCGCTTCCCGGTCTGGCTGCGCCAGCAGCCCACCGAGAGCGTGCACTTCGAGTATGACGCCCTGCTGTGCGTGGCCAACTGGCCGGCGCCGCGGCGCCACCCCTGGCGTACCCTGCTCCAGGCCCGGGCCATCGAGAATCTCTGCTACGTGATCGGCGTCAACCGGGTCGGCGAGGACGCCAAGGGGCTGGCCTATGCCGGCGATTCCCTGCTGGTCGACTTCAAGGGCGAGGCGCTGATCGACCGGCCCCGTGACGAACCCTTTATCGCCACCGGCACCCTCTCCCGGGAGGCCCTGCGCGAGTTCCGCGACAAGTTTCCCGCTTGGCAGGATGCCGACGACTTTACCCTTTCCCTGGAGGCGCCCCGCTGATGCGTCTGGATCGTTTTCTCTGCGAGACCACCGAGCTGACCCGCAGCCTGGCCAAGCGGGCCCTCAAGCGCGGCGAGGTCACCGTCAATGGCGAGGCGGTGCGCAGCGCCGCCACCCAACTGGGGGAGGCGGATCGCGTCAGTTGGCTGGGCCGGCCCCTGGCCCTGGTGGGGCTGCGCTATGTGATGCTCAACAAGCCCGCCGGGGTGGAGTGCAGCGCCCGGCGTGGCCTCTATCCGCTGGTCACGGACCTGATCGAGCTGCCCAAGGCGGAGCGGCTGCAGGCGGTGGGGCGCCTGGACGTGGACACCACCGGACTGGTGTTGCTCAGCGACGACGGCCAGTGGCAGCATCGGGTCACCTCGCCGGCGCGGCGCTGCGGCAAGGTCTATCGGGTCAGCCTGGCCGAAGCGCTGGAAGGCGAGGCCCTGGCGGCGGTGGTCGAGCGTTTCGCCGAGGGTGTCCTCCTCGATGGCGAGGAGAAGCCCACCCGCCCCGCCGAGCTGAAGATGCGCGAGCCCCGGGTCGCCGAGCTGACCCTCTATGAGGGCAAGTACCATCAGGTCAAGCGCATGTTTGCCGCCGTGGGCAACCATGTGGAGGCGCTGCATCGCGAGGCAATCGGCGAGCTGAACCTGGCGGGGCTGGCCCCCGGCGAGTGGCGGGAACTGAGCGAGGCGGAGATCGCGCTGTTCTAAGCGCTCTGCCAGGCGCTTCGGCCGCTCGCCTAGCCGTAGATCTCGGCCCGGGCGCGGCCGCCCTGCTTGGCGGCGTATAGCGCCTGGTCGGCCAACCCGACCAGCGCCATGGGGTCCTGGGTATGGCTCGGGTAGGCGGCGATCCCGCAGGAGACGCTGATCGGCCCCAGCAACTGCCCCTGGTGCCAGTAGACCCGCCCGGGCAGGGCCGTCATCAGTCCCTCCAGGCGTGCCCGGGCGCCCTCGGCGTCGGCATAAGGCAGCAGCAGCACGAACTCCTCGCCACCCAGGCGGCACACCAGGTCGCCGTCGCGGAAATGTTGGCGTAGGCCATCGGCCACCCCCTCTAGCACTCGGTCGCCGGCCTCGTGGCCATGACGGTCGTTGACCGCCTTGAAGTGATCGATATCGATCATCACCAGGGCCAGGGGCGTGCCATGTCGCCGCGCCCGGCTCGCCTCCTCCTCGAGGCGCTCCTCGAAGTGGCGCCGATTCGCCAGCCCGGTCAGGGGGTCGGTGCGGGAATCGGTCTCCAGCCGCGCCACCAGGGCTTGCAGTTGTCGGGTGCGTTCGGCCACCTCGTTTTCCAGGTAGCGATTGAGCCGCTCCAGGTCGCGCTGGGTGCGGGCATAGTCGAGCAGGCAAATCGCCACGATGGCCAGCACGAAGGCCAGGGCGCCGGCGGCCACCGGCACCCGGCCCCAGGGCAGGACGCCATGGGCCACCGCCATGTCTGCCAGCAGCAGCAGCCCGAACAGGGCACAGGTGGCGAGGATCGCCTGCTGGCGTCTCGCCAGGCGTCGCCAGTGGGGCAGGGTCGCCCCCATCAGCGTCACCAGGCTGGCCAGTAGCAGGGCATCGAAGATCGGAAAGGTAATGGCCAGGTCGATCCAACCCTGCCCGCTGGCGCCCAGGGCCAGGATCAGGTAGCCCAGATGGGCCTGCCAGAGGCGTCGGATCAGCCGCGGACGGGTCTCGGCCAGCCAGTGCTCCAGCAGCAGGCCCATGGCGATGGGCAGGGTGAAGTAGCCGGCGGCGGCGAGGAAGTCCCAGAGCAGCGGGGTATCGAGCAGCAACTGGCTGGCCTGGGACTCGGCGAGGATCATCCCCCCGGCGGCCAGGCCGAAGAGGGCGATGGCGGCGAAGCTGCGGCGGTCGCTGCGGATCAGCGCGAAGGCCCCCGCCAGCAGCGCCAGCAGCAGGCAGAGTCCACTGACGATCAGCGCGCCGGCGGAGTGGCGCAGCAGATAGCCGAAGAGGTCGGCCCGCTCCATCAGCTTGACCTCGCCCCACAGGCCGATATCCAGGTAGTCGGAGTAGACGCGCACCTGCAACTCCCGCCCCAGGGCCTCCCTCGGCAGCGGGATCATATGCCAGGGCCAGCCGACGAAGCGGCCGGTGCCGGCCTCGTCGAGGCTGCCATGGCGATAGAGCGGCTCGCCATCCAGATAGAACTCGGCGAGCAGATCGATGCTGTAGATATAGAGCACCGGATCGCGCCAGTTGCCCTCCGGCAGGGTGATCCGGAACCAGGCATGGTGGCGCCCCTGACGATCCGGTGGGTTGGAGGGAAAGGCGATGGGCTGCCAGGCGTCGTCTTCTGCCTGGCGCGCCCAGGCCGGGCTGCCATCGGGCAGTCGCGGCGAGTCTCCCCAGCGATACTCCCAGCCGTCGGCCAGATCCCGGGGTGGGGCGGCCTGGGCCCAGGCCGGGATCAGCAGCAGGCACAGCAGCAGGGCCCACCCCAGGCCATGTCTCCAAGCTCTCATTATTCTTTCCCCGCGTTTCTCCATGACACTATATCCCAGCGGGTCGGGCATCATGCCTCGCTGGGGTCAACGCTGGGGCCGAGATAGGTGTATTTATACCGTTATCATATTGGCATGCTTGTCGACCTCCCCGGCGAAGCCCTATCCGCCCGCGGCAGGCGAGGAAGCCAGGGGGAACTGTCCGGGGCAACGAGGCGCGTCAGCGGGCGAGGCCGGCGGCGGCCACCAGGGCCCGGGTGTAGTCGCTCTCCGGGGCGCTCAGCACCGTCTCGCAGTCGCCGGCCTCCACCACCTTGCCCTCCTTGAGCACCATCACCCGGTGGGCCATGGCGCGGACCACCGCCAGGTCGTGGCTGATAAAGAGGTAGCTGAGCCCGCGGCGGGCCTGGAGGTCGCGGAGCAGCTCCACCAGCTGCTTCTGCACGGTGCGATCCAGCGCCGAGGTGGGCTCGTCCAGCACCACCAGTTCCGGCTCCAGGATCAGCGCCCGGGCCACGCTGATGCGCTGGCGCTGACCGCCGGAAAATTCATGGGGGTAACGGGCGGCGCAGTCGGCGGGCAGGCCCACCTCGGCCAGCGCGGTGGCGACCCGCTCCGCCACCTCGCTCTCATCGAGCGCCGGGTGGTGGAAGCGCAGCCCCTCGCTGACGATCTCCGCCACCGGCAGCCGCGGCGAGAGGGACCCATAGGGGTCCTGGAAGACCACCTGGAAGCGTCGACGACGGCGGCGCAGCGCCTCGCCCCGCAGGCGATCGAGGCGTTCGCCGGCGAAGTCGATCTCGCCTGAGCTCGCGGTCAGGCGCAGCAGCGCCAGGGCCAGGGTGGTCTTGCCGGAGCCGGATTCGCCGACGATGCCCAGGGTCTCGCCGCGACCCAGGCTCAGGTCCAGGGGCTTGACCGCCTCGAAGGGGGGCGGGCGGCGGCTGAAGAGGCGCTTGGGGCGCTGGAAGCTCACCGCCAGGTCCCGGGCGCTTAGCAGGGGGGCGCCATCGCCGGGCGGTGGCGCGGGACGCCCCTCCGGCTCGGCGGCCAGCAGGGCCCGGGTGTAGTCGCTGCGGGGGGCCTCGAAGACCCGGTGCACCGCCCCCGACTCCTGCTCCCGGCCCCGGTAGAGCACGCAGACCCGGTCGGCGTGGCGACGCACCAGGTTGAGGTCATGGGTGATAAACAGCATGGCCATGCCGTGGCGGTCGCGCAGCTCCGCCAGCAGCGCCAGGATCTCCTGCTGGACGGTGACGTCGAGCGCCGTGGTGGGCTCGTCGGCGATCAGCAGCTCCGGCTCGTTGGCGATGGCCATGGCGATCATCACCCGTTGGCGCTGGCCACCGGAGAGCTGATGGGGCCAGGCGTCGATCAGCCGCTCGGGGTCCGGCAATCTGACCTGGGCGAGCAGCGCCAGGACGCGGCTCCGGGCGGCGGCGCCGGAGAGGCCCTGGTGCAGGCGCAGGCTCTCGCCGATCTGGCGGCCGATGCGCTGCAGCGGGTTCAGCGAGGTCATCGGCTCCTGGAAGATCACCCCGACGCGGCTACCGCGAACCCCCCGCCACTGGCGGGGGGCGAGGCGCGCGAGGTCGGTGTCGCCGAGTCGGCGTTCTCCCTCGACCCGGGCGCTGTCGGGCAGCAGGCCCAGGGCGCCGAGGGCCGAGACCGACTTGCCGGAGCCGGATTCGCCCACCAGGGCCAGGGTCTCGCCACGCCCCACGCTAAGGCTCAGCTTCTCCACCACTGGCTGGCCGTCGAAACGGATGCTCAGGTCGTCGAGGCGAAGGACGGCATCAGGCATGGTCGGCGCTCCGGGGCGTGTGACGGGGGTCGAAGGCGTCGCGCAGCCCCTCGCCGATAAATACCAGCAGCGAGAGCATCAGCGACAGGCTGACGAAGGCGGTGATGCCGAGCCAGGGCGCCTGGAGGTTGTTCTTGCCCTGGGCCACCAGCTCGCCCAGCGACGGCGAGCCCGGCGGCAGGCCGAAACCCAGGAAGTCCAGCGCCGTCAGGGTGGTGATGGCGCCGGTGAACAGGAAGGGCACGAAGGTGAGGGTGGCGACCATGGCGTTGGGTAGCACATGACGCCACATCACCAGCCGCGAGGGCAGGCCGAGGGCCTTGGCGGCGCGCACATACTCCAGGTTGCGGGCGCGCAGGAACTCGGCGCGCACCACGTCGACGATGCCCAGCCAGGAGAACAGCAGCATGATGCCCAGCAGCCACCAGATATTGGGCTTCACCAGGCTGGCCAGGATGATCAGCAGGAAGAGCATCGGCAGCCCCGACCAGATCTCGGTGAGGCGCTGGCCGAAGAGGTCCACCTTGCCGCCGAAGTAGCCCTGGATGCCGCCGATCACCACCCCCAGCACCAGGGAGCCGGCGGTCAGCACCAGGGCGAAGGCCACCGAGAGGCGAAAGCCGTAGATCACCCGGGCCAGGACGTCGCGGCCCTGGTCGTCGGTGCCCAGCCAGTGGCGAGCGTCCGGTGGGGCCGGCGAGGGGCGGCGCATCTGCATGTCGAGGGTCTGGTAGGCGAAGGGGATCGGCGGCCACAGGGCCCAGCCGTGGGCGTCGATCCGTTCCTGGATAAAGGGGTCGTGGTAGTCGGTGCCGGTGGGCAGGAAGCCGCCGAACTCGGTCTCCGGGTAGTCCACCAGCAGCGGCACATACCACTGGCCGTCGTAGCGCATCACCAGGGGCTTGTCGTTGGCGATCAGCTCGGCGGCCAGGCTGACCAGGAAGAGGCCGGTAAACAGCCACAGCGAGAACCAGGCGCGACGGTTGCCGCGGAACACCGCCAGGCGGCGGCGGGCGATGGGCGAGAGGTCGAAGAAGGCCATCGGCTCAGGACTCCCTTGTCTCGAAGTCGATGCGCGGGTCCACCCACACATAGGTGAGATCGGAGATCAGCTTGAGGATCAGGCCGATCAGGGTGTAGAGGAAGAGGGTGCCGAAGATCACCGGGTAGTCGCGCTGCATCACCGCCTCGAAGCCGAGCAGGCCGAGCCCCTCCAGGGAGAAGATCACCTCGATCAGCAGCGAGCCGGTAAAGAAGATGCCCACCAGGGCCGCCGGCAGGCCGGCGATGATGATCAGCATGGCGTTGCGGAACACATGGCCATAGAGCACCTGGCGGTCGCTGGCGCCCTTGGCCCGGGCGGTCAGAACGTACTGCTTGTGGATCTCGTCGAGGAAGCTGTTCTTGGTGAGCATGGTCAGGGTGGCGAAGCTGCCGATGGTCAGGGCGGTGACCGGCAGCGCCAGGTGCCAGAAGTAGTCCACCACCTTGCCCCAGGCGGAGAGTTGATCGAAGTCCGGGGAAGTCAGGCCGCGCAGCGGGAAGAGGTCCCAGTAGCTGCCGCCGGCGAACAGCACGATCAGCAGGATGGCGAACAGGAAACCGGGGATGGCGTAGCCGACGATCACCAGCGACGAGCTCCAGAGATCGAAGCGCGAGCCGTGGCGCAGCGCCTTGCGGATGCCCAGCGGAATCGAGATCAGATAGACCAGCAGGGTCGACCAGAGGCCGAGGGAGATCGACACCGGCAGGCGCTCGATGATCAGCTCCACCACCGGTCGGTCGCGGAAGAAGCTGTCGCCGAAGTCGAAGCGGGCATAGTCGCCGACCAGCTGGAAGAAGCGTTCGTGGGCGGGGCGGTCGAAGCCGAACTGGGCCTCCAGTTGCTCGATGAATTGCGGATCGATGCCCCGGGAACCCCGCGACTCGTCGCGGGTAACGATCTCGGCGCCGCCCATGTCGAGGCGGGTACTGGCGCCGGCATCCAGGCCCTCGAAGCGCGCCATCAACTGGTCGATGGGCCCACCCGGGGCGGCCTGGACGATGACGAAATTGAGCAGCAGGATGCCCAGCAGGGTGGGAATCATCAGCAGCAGGCGACGCAGGACATAACTGGCCATGCAAGCTCCTTAGCGGCCACGCTGGCGGCGGGTGATCTCGGCGGACTTTTCCGGGTCGACCCACCAGGCGGCGAAGTCGTTGCCGTAGCGGGGGAAGGGGTCCGGGTGGCCGAACTTGTCCCACAGTGCCAGGCGGGTCTCGCCGGAGTGGTAGTGGGGGATCACCGCGAAGCTCAGGCGCAGCACCCGATCCAGGGCCCGGGTATAGGCGATCAGCGCCTCGCGGCTCTCGGCGCGAATCAGCCCCTCCACCAGGGCGTCCACCGCCGGGTCGGCCAGTCCCATCAGGTTGCGGGCCAGGGGGATCTCCGCCGCCTCGCTGGTCCAGTAGCTGCGCTGCTCGTTGCCCGGGTTGTTGGACTGGGGGAACTGGGCGGTGACCATGTCGAAGTCGAAGCTACGCAGCCGGTTGAGGTACTGGTTGACGTCGACGATGCGGATGCTGGTCTCTACCCCCAGGCGTGCCATATTGCGCAGCATCGGCTGGGCGACCCGCTCCATGCCGGTATCGAAGAGCAGCATCTCCAGGCGCAGCGGCTCGCCGCTGTCGCCATGCACCAGGCGCCGGTCCCGGTAGACGTAACCCGCTTCCAGCAAGAGGTCATGGGCCCGGCGTAGCCGCTCGCGCAGGCCCTCGGGCTCGGCCAATGGCATGGGCTCGCTGAAGACGCGCGGGTCCAGGTGCTCGCGCAGCGGCTCCAGCAGGGCCAGCTCGGCCTCGGAGGGCAGGCCTTCGGCGGCCAGTTCCGAGTTCTGGAAGGCGCTCTGGGTGCGCGCATAGCTGTCGTAGAAGAGGTTGGCATTGAGCCAGGGGAAGTCGAAAGTCAGCGACAGCGCCTCGCGCACCCGTGGGTCCTGGAAGCGTGGCTTGCGCAGGTTGAAGACATAGCCCTGGAGGGTGGCCGGGGTGCCGTCGGGGATGGTCAGGCGACGCACCGAGCCGTCCCGGTAGGCGGGAAAGTCGTAGCCGGTGGCCCAGGTGGCGGCGCGGGCATCGATGCGCAGATCCAGCAGCCCGGCCTTGAAGGCCTCCATGGCGATGTCCCGGTCGCGGAAGTAGTCGTAGACCAGGCGGTCGATGTTATGGCGCCCGCGATTGACCGGCAGCGCTTCGCCCCAGTAATCCTCGACCCGTTCATAGACGATGCGCCGCCCGGGATCGACCCGGGCGATGCGATAGGGGCCGGAGCCGGGATGGGCCTCCAGGTCGGGGTGGGTGAAGTCCCGCGCCTCCCAGTAGTGCCTGGGCAGGATTGGCAACTCGCCGATGATCAGCGGTAGCTCCCGGGAGGCATTTTCCACGAAACTGAAGCGTACCCGATGGGCGTCGAGGACCTCCACGCCGCTCACCTCGGCGTAGTAGCTGCGGTAGCTGGGGGTGCCTTCCTCCATCAGCAGCTCGAAGCTGAAGGCCACGTCCTCGGCGGTGATCGGCTCGCCGTCGTGGAAGCGCGCCTCGGGGCGCAGCGCGTACTCGATCCAGCGCCGCTCGGGGTCCAGCAGGAGCGTCTCGGCGATCAGCCCGTAGACGCTGAAGGGCTCATCGGGATTGGCGGTGGTCAGGCTATCGTAGGTCTGGCCGAGGCCCGCCGCCGGGGTGCCACGCAGGATAAAGGGGTTGGTGGAGTCGAAGCTGTCGCCCACCGCGGCGCGGGTCAGGCTACCGCCCCGGGGCGCCTCGGGATCGACATAGGAAAAGTGGGAGAAATCCGCCGGCAGGGCCGGTTCGCCGTAGAGGGCCAGGCCATGCACCGGGGTGGGCGGGTTGCCCTGGGCCGGGATCGCTATCGCGCACAGCCATGCCAGGCACAGCAAGGGGAGGGCGAATCGCCCGGAACGCAGCGTGGATATCCCTAACATGACGACTCCCGAAATCACGACGGGGGCTAGTCTACCCGGAAGCGCGACTCGGGGTCATGGGGGAGGGTTAACGAAAGCCAACGCTGGTCAGGGACTCGCGAGGGGCACTTAGCTATGTAAGTGGTCTCGACGAGCCCTGGGCAGGGGCGCTTACCCGGGGCTCGTGTTTAGCCGAGGCGCTTAGCTACGATTGGCGGCCAGCTGCTGGGCCGGCACCCGCAGGGTCTGGCCGATCTGCAGGGTATCGCCGTTCAGGCCGTTGCGGTTACGCAGGGCGGCCACCGAGGTGGCGAAGCGGCTGGCGATGGCGGAGAGGTTATCGCCACGGCGCACCACGTACTGCTGCCAGCCGCCGCTGCCGGCCAATGTCGGTTCGCTGGGGGCCGGGCGGGCGAGGCGTGCCACCAGGCGCTCGGCGTTGTCGCTGGGGACCAGCAGCACGGGGCTGTAGGCGGGATTCAGGCTGCCATTGAGCACCCCGGGGTTGAGGGTCGCCAGGGCCTCCTGGCTGACGCCGGCCAGGCGCGCGGCCTCATTCAGCGCCAGGGGGCGGTCCACCGTCACCTTGGCGAAGGCCGGGGCATCGTCGATGTCCGGCAGGGTGACGTTATAGCGCTCCGGGTCATCGATGATGGCGGCGATGGCCAGCAGCTTGGGCACATAGTTCATGGTCTCGCTGGGCAGGCGCAGTTGCCAGTAGTCGTTGCCCGCGCCGGCGGCGCGACGGGCGCGGTTGACGGTGCCGGCGCCGGCATTGTAGGCGGCCAGCGAGAGAAAGAGGTCACCCTCATACCACTGCTCGGCCTGCTGCTCGATATAGTCCAGGGCGGCCCGGGTGGAGGCCACCACGTCGAGGCGGCCATCATAGTGACGGTTGCGGTGTAGCCCCAGGGAGTCGCCGGTGCGCGGCATGAATTGCCATAGCCCCCGGGCGCCGCGATGACTGCGGGCGCTGGGGTCGAAGGAGCTCTCCACGAAGGGGATCAGGGCGATCTCGGCAGGCAGGTCACGATCCTGGAGGCGATCGAGGATCCAGCTCAGCCAGGGGCGGGCCCGCTCGGTGATCTCCTCGATATTGTGGGGGCTGGCGCTGTAATGCTCGATCCACTCCTGGACCCGGGGATGATCGATATGCTCCTGCCAGGCCAGTTGACCGCGCAGGCGAGACCAGACATCGCTGGGCTGGGGTTCCAGGGCCAGGGCGTCCCAGAAATGGCGGCCATCCAGAGGCGTGGCGTCGCTGGCCTGCTCGGCATCGAGCGGGCGCTTGGCCCCGGTCTGGGCGCCGGCGGCGGCCAGCGACAGGCAGAGCAGGGTGGCCGCCAGGCCGAAAACCAGGCGACGGTTGGTGCGGTAGGTCATCTAAGCGTGTCCTCGTGGGCGCGATGAGATGGCGTCCATGGGCATCGTCAGAAGCGATCCTTCCAGGATCGCAGGGTGGTAAAGGTCGTCAGTGCATCGTTCGCTTCGCCCTGGCTGGCGGCCTGGCGTTGTACGCCGGCGTCACCGCTACGCAGAAACGGGTTGATGCGTTTCTCCTGTTCCAGGGTGCTGGGCAGGGTGGGGCGCTCCAGGGCGCGGGCCTGCTCGCACCGGGCCAGGTAGGCATCGAGGGCGGCGTTGTCGGGGTCGGCGGCCTTGGCAAAACGCAGGTTGGCCAGGGTGTACTCATGGGCGGCGAAGACCAGGGTCTCGCCGGGCAGGGCCGCCAGCCGTGACAGGGAGTCGAACATCTGGGCGGCGCTGCCCTCGAAGAGCCGACCGCAGCCCCCCGAGAAGAGGGTATCGCCGCAGAACAGCAGGGGCGGTACGCCGGGGGCGAAGAAGGCGATATGATCCAGGGTGTGGCCGGGGACCGCCATCACCTCGAAGCGGCGCCCCAGCACGCGGCACTCGTCGCCCTCGCCGAGGCGCTCGTCGATGCCCGGGATCCGCGGGTTGTCGGGCCCGTAGACCCGCGGCGAATAGCGCGCGATCAGCTCCGCCAGGCCGCCGGTATGGTCGGCATGGTGGTGGGTGATCAGGACGGCATCGAGGCTCAGGCCGTCACGCTCCAGGGCGTCGATCACCGGAGTGGCATCGCCGGGATCGACCACGGCGGCGCGGGAAGTCGAATCTTCCCGCAAAAGCCAGATATAGTTGTCGTTAAAGGCAGGAATCGGTGTCACGCTCAACATGGCATCGCCTTCCTCGCAGAGGCTAGGGGCGTGCCCAGGCAAGCCTGGTCGCGCCGATCGGGGTTCACGGTCTGTATCGACGACAGGGTCGAAAGGCCAGTCCGTTCACCCGTCGATGGCCCATGGCCAATGGCGTTCAACGTCAGGGATCTGGCCCGCAAAATCGCACACTTTGGAGGCTTCGCCGCGCCGTGTCAAATTCGCATAAGACGATTTCATTGCCGGAACGGGTGCGCGAAGGGCGCCGTTTCTGGGCATCGAAGCCCGGGGAGGCCCTGTGGCGAGCCGAGCGCGCCTGCCTCGGGCCGGCCTGTGAGGCGCTGCATGGTGTCCATAGCCTGGAACTGAGCCTGGCCCCCTCGCTCACCGATATGTGCCCGGTTCGGCATGCCCTGCGCTGGGCGCCGACCCGGGAGTTGGCCGAGGGCCCCGCGACCCTGGTGTGCCAGCCGGATCGACTACCGCTGCCGGATGGTTGCCTGCAACTGGTGGTGATTCATCATCTGCTGGAAGTGGTGGTGGACCCGCATCACCTGCTTCAGGAGGCGGCCCGGGTCACCGCGGATGGGGGGCGCCTGGTGCTGATCGGCTGGCTGCCCCTGGGGCCGGCGGGGGTGGCTCGGCTGTGGTCGCGGCACCGCCGGCGGTGGCCCTGGAGCGGTTCCTGGCGGGGGCCGGGGCGCCTCAAGGATTGGCTGACATTTGTCGACTTCGAGACCGAACGGATAGACTATTGCGGCTTTCATCTGCCGGGGGCCGCGCCACGCAATGCGAGTCTCGAGGCCCTGGGGCGCCGTCATAACCTGCCGCTGGGCGACAGTTTCATGATTCGCGCCCGGCGGCGTGCCATGCCGGCCCAGGTCCAGCGTCCGCGCTTCAGCCTGGATGCCGCCCTCGGTGGCCACTCCCTGGGCTCGGCTACCCGGCTGACCCGCCAATCCCGCAGCGACAGGAAGATCGAGGTTGACTGATTCCCCCCAGGCGCACCCCGCCGTCACCATCTATACCGACGGCGCCTGCCGCGGCAACCCGGGCCCCGGCGGCTGGGGTGCCGTGCTCGAGAGCGGGTCCCACGAGAAGACCCTCAACGGCTTCGAGGCCGACACCACCAATAACCGCATGGAGCTGATGGCCGCCATCATGGCCCTGCGCGAACTCAAGCGCCCCTGTCGGGTCGAGCTGTGGACCGATTCCCAGTACCTGCGCAAGGGCATCACCGAGTGGATTCATGGCTGGCGGAAACGCGGCTGGAAGACCGCCGCCAAGCAGCCGGTGAAGAATGCCGAGCTGTGGCGCGAGCTGCTGGCCGAGAGTGAGCGCCATGAGGTGGCCTGGCACTGGGTCAAGGGCCATAGCGGCCATCCCGGCAACGAACGGGCCGACAGCCTGGCCAACCAAGCCATCGATGCGGCTCAGGCCGTCCACCAGGGAGACTAAGCATGCGCCAGATCGTGCTGGATACCGAGACCACCGGCATCGACCCCAAGGAGGGCCACCGGCTGATCGAGATCGGCTGCGTGGAGATGATCAACCGCCGTTTCACCGGACGCACTTACCACCAGTACATCAACCCCGAGCGGGAGATCGAGGCGGAGGCCATCGGGGTTCACGGCATCACCAACGAGCGGGTCGCCAACGAGCCGCGTTTCGCCGAGGTGGCGGATGCGTTCTGGGACTTTATCCGCGGCGCCGAGCTGGTGATCCATAATGCCGCCTTCGACGTGGGCTTTATCGACCACGAATTCGGCCGCCTCAATCAGCAGCGGGGCGAGCCGCGCCTGGGGCCGGTGGCCGAACATTGCGGCATCCTCGATACCCTGTTGATGGCCCGGGAGAAGCACCCGGGGCAGCGCAACAACCTGGATGCCCTGTGCAAGCGCTACGAGATCGACAACGGTCGACGGGTGCTCCACGGCGCCCTGCTGGATGCGGAGATCCTCGCCGAGGTCTACCTGGCCATGACCGGTGGCCAGACCGCCCTGACCCTGGACGCCAGCGGCGAGGAGGAGGGCGGTGACACCGAGAGTGGTACCACCGGAGGCATCCGCCGCCTGTCGCCGCAGCGGCCGCGGCTGACGGTGGTGGCCCCCAGCGAGGCGGAGCTGGCCGCCCACCGGGCCAAGCTGGAGGCGATCCGCCAGGCCGCCGGCGAGTGTGTCTGGGATCGGCTGGAGGGCGGCGATGTTTCGTCGTGACCGGCCCGAGGGCGCCGACGCGGGCTTCCTGGTGCGCCTGTCCCGGGGGCGGATCGCCCCGGGGACAGGCGAGGGGATCCTGCAGCCGCCGGGCCCCTGGCCGCAGGATGCCATTCCGTTGGGCTTCTGGGACGATGAGCCGGTGGCCCTGGTACTGGAGGCCGAGGCCGACGACGCCTGGCCCGACGGTCGCGGTTGGTTGGCGCGGCTGCCCGAGTCCCATTTCGGTTTGCTTTCCACCGCCCTGCAGGTTGGGCACTGGTTCCGTAATCATCGCTTCTGCGGACGTTGTGGCAGCGCGGCGTACGCCCTGGAGCATGAGTTCGCCATGGCCTGCCCGAGCTGCGGGCATCGCAACTATCCGCGTATCTCGCCGTGCATCATCACCCTGGTGACCCATGGCGACGAGCTGCTCCTGGCGCGCAGCCCGCGTTTCCCGCCGGGGCGCTATTCGACCCTGGCGGGGTTTATCGAGCCGGGGGAGTCGGCGGAGGAGGCGGTGCGCCGGGAGATCTTCGAGGAGGTGGGGCTGACGGTGGGACGGGTCGGCTACTTCAAGAGCCAGGCCTGGCCCTTCCCCCATGCGCTGATGCTGGGCTTCTTCGCCGAGGCGGCCAGCCGGCGGATTCGCATCGACGGCGAGGAGATCGTCGATGCGGCCTGGTTTACGCCGCGTCATCTCCCCCAGTTACCCCCGCTCTATTCGATCTCACGGGCACTGATCGAGACGCATCTCAAGGCGGTGGGAGGACGCTAGGTCAGCTAACCCGGGGCCGCGTCCGGCGCGGGAGGAGGGCGATCGCGGCGCACACAGAAGACGTGGGGGCGCCAAGACACGCCGCCCGGGGGCGGCGTGTCTCGGGGCTTAGCCCTTGGGGAAGAGGCTGGTCAGGCGGGTGGCCAGCATCACATTGCCGGTGGCCTTGAGCTTACCGGTCATAAAGGCGGTCATGCCGTTGATCTCGCCGCTCATTACCCCCTTGAGGGTGTCGGTGGAGAGACTCAGGGTGACGGAGGGGTCGTCATGCTCACCCTGCTGGATGTCGAGGGCACCATCCTTGACCGCCAGGTAGTAGCTGTCGGTGTCGCTGAAGTTAAACTGGAAGACGTCGTCCATGCCCTGGGCGGCGCTGGCATCGAAGCGGGACTGCAGTTTGTCGATGATGGGATTGCTCATGGGGGTCCTGTCAGGGGTCGTGGGGTCGAGGCTTTTGAGCATATTTAAAACATCCGTTTGAAGCAAGCAGAGTCGGCACCGGCCTCCGAGCGACGATATCGGTGGTGTGCCGGTTCGACTCGGGGCAGGGATCAAGGAAGGAGTGTCGCGTGATCGAGTGGCTGAGCGAGCTGGGTACCTTCGCGGTACAGGTGGCCCTCCTGGGGCTGGTGGTGGTGGTAGCGGTCGCGCTGCTGACGAGGCTACGGGAGAGTGGGGCGGAGCGTACCCGGCTGCGTATCGAGGAACTGAATGATCGCAGCCGCCGGCGCCGGCGCCTCTTGCAGTTGGCGTCCAGCGTCCCGGGGGAACGCAAGGGACTGCTCAAGCGCTTCCGCCGGGATGACAAGCGTCAGCGCAAGGCGAGCGAGACGCCCATGCCGCGCTGCTGGGTGCTCGATTTCCAGGGTGACCTCAAGGCCTCCCGCACCTCGCGTTTCGCCGAGGAGATCTCGGCCTTGCTGGCGGTGGCCGAGCCCGAGGATGAGGTGGTGATCCGCCTGGAGTCCGCCGGCGGCCTGGTGCATGCCTATGGCCTGGCGGCGGCCCAGCTCGACCGCCTGCGGGAGGCGGGGCTCGCCACCCGGGTCTGCGTCGACAAGGTGGCGGCCAGCGGCGGCTACCTGATGGCCTGCTGTGCCCAGCATATCCAGGCGGCGCCTTTCGCGGTGCTGGGCTCCATCGGCGTGGTGGCCCAGGTGCCCAATGTGCATCGCCTGCTCAAGCGCCACGACGTGGACGTGGAGGTGCTCACCGCCGGGCGCTACAAGCGCACCCTGACGGTGCTCGGCGAGAACAGCGAGGAGGGCCGCGAGAAGTTCGTCGAGGACCTGGAGCATACCCATGAGCTGTTCAAGGGCTTCGTCGCCGAGCGGCGTCCGGCGCTGGATATCGAGGCGGTGGCCACCGGCGAGATCTGGTATGGCCGAGATGCCCTGGAGAAAGGATTGATCGACGAGTTGGGCACCAGCGAGGCCTACTTGCTGCATCGCCAGGAGACGGCGCGGGTGTTCAGCGTGCGCCTGGAGGAGCACAAGCGCCTGGGGGAACGCCTGGGGATGGCGGTCTCCCGGGGCGTGGAGCGGGGCGTCGAGCGCACCCTGGAGGCCCTGGATGCCAGCCGCTGGTTAAAGCGCTGACGCGCTGGCCTGCTTACTCCAGATAGAGCTCGGCCAGGGTGGCGACGATGCGCCTGGCCTGCTCGCCGTGCAGCGAGTAGTAGATGGTCTGGGAGGCGCGTCGGGTGGTGACCATGCCTTCCCGACGCAGGATCGCCAGGTGCTGGGAGAGGGCCGACTGGCTCAGGCTCAGCTTGGCATTGAGCTCCGATACCGAGAGTTCCACCCCATCCAGCAGGCAGAGGATACGCAGGCGGTTCTCGTTGGCCATGGCCTTGAGCAGCGCCGTGGCGTTCTCCAGGATGGGATCGCCGGCGGCAAGCAGCCGGGCGGCGGGTTGGGATGTGCTCATGGCGGTCTCCGGGGGACTCCTGGGCGCCTCGGGCGCCCGGCGATGTTGAGCCTGCGGCATATTCACCCTGTGCACTCGGGCGTATCGAGCCGGCGGGCGCGGCCTGCTCCCTGCGTCTCTTGTCAGATTCTCATTTAGTTATCCCTCAATACTGATTTAGTGGATCAGCGAGACACTCGCCAGCACTTTGCCACCAATAAGTTAACGCTGAGTCAATGAGTGTGACGCCGTGGCATAGGCTCGGCGCAGTTGTAGACAATAGTGGCGAAATTAGCCGATGGTCTCAGAGAAAATCGTATCGATTCGGCTAGAGTGTCAACAATTGATGGCGAGCCCCCTTGCCTCGTCTCACTCCCGCCCCGTGATGAGATTTGCCATGAGCCACTACGCCTCCAGTTATCGCCATGCCATCGAGCGACCCGAGTCCTTCTGGGCCGAGCAGGCCAAGCGGATTCCCTGGTTTACGCCGCCGTCGAGGATCCTCGACTATGACCATCAAGGCCATGCCCGCTGGTTCGGCGATGGCGAGATGAACACCTGCCATGCCGCCCTGGACCACCAGGTAGCCGAGGGGCGTGGCGATCAGGCGGCGGTCCTCTGGGATTCGCCGGTCACCGGCCAGAAACGCCGCCTGAGCTATCGCGAGATGCGCGACGCGGTGGCGCGCTTCGCCGGTGCCCTGGCCGGGCTCGGCGTCACCAAGGGCGATCGGGTGGTGATCTATATGCCCATGGTGCCGGAGGCCCTGGTGGCCATGTACGCCTGCGCTCGCCTGGGGGCGGTGCACTCGGTGGTGTTCGGCGGCTTCGCCCCCCATGAGCTGGCGGTGCGCATCGACGATGCCGAGCCCAAGGTGGTGGTGGCGGCCTCCTGCGGCATCGAGGTGGATCGCGTCATCGCCTACAAGCCTATCCTCGATGAGGCCCTCGAGCTGAGCCAGCATCGGCCGGACGCCTGCGTGGTACTGCAGCGCGAGCAGGGCAGGGCCGAGCTGACGCCGCGGGATCATGACTGGCAGGCGCTGATGGCCGGCGCGGAGCCGGCGGCATGCGTGCCGGTCAAGGCCACCGATCCGCTCTATATCCTTTACACCTCGGGGACCACCGGCAAGCCCAAGGGGGTGGTGCGCGACCATGGCGGCCATGCGGTGGCGCTGCACTACTCCATGGAGGCGATCTACGGCATGCAACCCGGCGAGGTGTTCTTTTCCGCCTCCGACGTGGGCTGGGTCGTCGGCCACTCCTATATCGTCTATGGTCCGCTGCTGCGCGGCTGCACCACCCTGGTCTACGAGGGCAAGCCGGTACGCACCCCGGATGCGGGCGCCTTCTGGCGGCTGATCGAGGAGTACGACGTCAGGGTCTTCTTCACCGCCCCCACCGCCTTCCGCGCCATCAAGAAGGAGGACCCGGAGGGGCGCCTGTTGGCGCAATACGATATTTCCGGGCTGCGTGCCCTCTTCCTGGCCGGGGAGCGCCTTGATCCGCCCACCTTCCACTGGCTCGACGACCTGGTGCCGGTGCCGGTGATCGATCACTGGTGGCAGACCGAGACCGGCTGGCCGATCGCCGCCAACCCCCTGGGCCTCGAGGCGGTGCCCACCAAGGCGGGCTCTGCCACCTTCCCGGTGCCGGGCTTCAACGTCCAGGTCCTCGATCGCGACGGCGAGGTGGCGCCGGCCAATACCCAGGGCAGCGTGGTGATTCGCCAGCCGCTGCCGCCGGGCTGCCTGACCGGTATCTGGCGTGATCCGCGGCGCTTCCACGGCGCCTATATGGCGGCCTTCCCGGGCTCTTACCTCACCGGCGACGGTGGCTACTTCGACGAGGAGGGCTACCTGTTCATCATGGGGCGCACCGATGACGTCATCAATGTGGCCGGGCACCGCCTCTCCACCGGCGAGATGGAGGAGGTGCTGGGCGGCCACCCGGCGGTGGCCGAGTGCGCGGTGATCGGTATCCAGGACGCCCTCAAGGGGCAGCTGCCGGTGGGGCTGGTGATCACCAAGGACGGCTTCGACGGCGACGAGGCGGCACTGGAAGCGGAACTGGTGGCGCGGGTGCGCCGGACCATCGGCGCCATCGCCTGCCTCAAGGAGGTGCTGGTGGTGCCGCGGCTGCCCAAGACCCGCTCCGGAAAGATCCTGCGCAAGTTGCTGAGGACCATCGCCGATGGCGAGGAGTACGGCATTCCCTCGACCATCGATGACCCGGCCAGCCTGCAGGAGGTGCATGAGCAGATGAAGGCGCGGGACCTGGGGCAATCGAGCCAGGCAAGACCCGCCGACTGACCTTGGTTACCTGACGCAGAGTCGAAGGGCCCCGGCGTGATAACGTCGGGGTCCGTTGCGTCGGTGGAGGAATCAGGCCTGGGACGTTAGGCGAGACTTTCGCAGGGCCAGCAGGGCGATACTGAGTCCCAGTAGCGCCAGGCAGGCGACCAGTCCCCAGAGGGCGCTGCCGGTGAGCCCCACCACCAGGTAGCCCGCCAGGCTGACCAGGGCGCCCAGGCCCGCATAGGGCAACTGGGTGATCACATGATCGATATGGTGGCAGGCGGCCCCGGTGGAGGAGAGGATGGTGGTGTCGGAGATCGGTGAGCAGTGGTCGCCGAACACCGCGCCGGCCAGTACCGCCCCGAGCATCGGCAGCAGCATGGCCAGTTCGGTGGCCGCCGCCAGGTCGCCGGCGATTGGCAGCAGGATGCCGAAGGTACCCCAACTGGTGCCGGTGGCGAAGGCCATGATGCCGCCCAGCAGGAACAGCAGGATCGGCAACCAGTGGGGCGCCAGGACCCCTTCCACCAGGCCGGCCAGGTAGGCGCCGGTGCCCAGCTCGCCGATGATGCCGGTGAGCAGCCAGGCGAGCACCAGGATCTGGATAGCCGGCCACATGGTGCCGAGCCCCAGCCACAGGGTGCGCGGCAGGTTGGCGCGTACCGCCGGGCGCGGCCAGAGCAGGGCCAGGGTGGTGGCCAGGCCCAGCAGGCCGCCGGCCAGCAGCGACAGGGCCACCTCGGTGTGCTCGAAGGCCCCCAGCAGGGAGAAGGCCAGGCCCTCGGTGGCCAGTCCCCGGGCGCCGGTGATCAGCAGGGCGGCCAGGGTGGCGGCCACCAGCACGCCGATCGGCACCAGCAGGTCCCGGGGGCGGCCGCCCTCATGCTCGGTCACCGCCGGGTTGCCCGGGGGCGTGCCGCGGCGGCTGTCGTAGACCCGGCCCTGGCGGGCGGCGGCCTCGTGGCGGGCCATGGGGCCCAGGTTGAGGTCGAGGGTGGCGGTGGCCAGCACCAGCAGCAGGGCGCTGATGGCGTAGAAGTTGAGCATCGAGACCTGCACGAAGGCGCCGAGGGCGCTGGTGCCGGTGATGGCATGGGCGGCGAGGATGCCGCCGATCAGGCTGATCAGGTAGGCGCCCCAGCTGGAGAGCGGCATCAGCACGCAGACCGGCGCCGCCGTGGAGTCGATCAGGTAGGCCAGCTTGGCCCGGGAGACCCCCTGGCGGTCGGTGACCGGGCGGCTGACGTTGCCCACCGCCAGGCTGTTGAAGTAGTCGTCGATAAAGATCACCGCCCCCAGCACCACCGTCATCAACTGGGCGTCGCGGCGAGTGGCGATGCGCCGGCGGGCCCACTCGCCGAAGGCCCGGGTGCCGCCGCTCAGGGTGACCAGGGCCACCATGGCCCCCAGCAGTAGCAGGAAGCCGAGGATCGACAGGTTCCAGGCCTCCGGGGAGCCGAGGCCGGCTTCATTCGCCGCCGGCAGGGTCCAGAACAGCGCCAGCAGGCGGGCAGCGAGATCCCCCAGGGCGGCCAGGGGATTAGCGGCGTTAAGCAGCAGGGCGCCCACCAGGATGCCCAGGCCCAGGGAGAGCAGCACCCGCCGGGTCAGGATGGCCAGGCCGATGGCAACCAGAGGGGGCAGGAGTGAGAGGGCGGAATCGGCGGCGGACATGGGGGCCTCGGCTGGGGTGAAGGTGGCCGCGCATTATGCCCCAAGGCCCTGACACGAAAAAGTGACGGCTCGTTGTGTCTGGTGAAAAGTCCTGCCTCATGTCCCATTTATGGAACTTCTTCTATAAAAACCTCAAAAATCCCTTGAGTCTTTCTGCTGCTTCCCCGTTGTGAAGAAAGCCCCGGTGATCTGGGCCGCCACCGGCGGTCCTCCTCCTCGCCGGCAAGGCCGATCCGGCGGTGCCGCTGACGCCGAGTGCGGCAAGGCGTATACTACCGCTCCGCACGACCGCCCGGGCCATAGGCCGAGTCCCGGGCGGTCGCCGTTATGATGCCGAGGGTTCCCTCACCCCTCCTCACCGACAAAAAGGCTCCGATGTTCGACTTGACTCCCACCCAGGCGCGGCGCTGCCTGATCCTGCTGGTCGCCTTCCATATCGCCGTGATCGCCGCCAGCAACTACCTGGTGCAGTTGCCCTTCACCCTGTTCGGCTGGCATACCACCTGGGGCGCCTTCAGCTTCCCCTTTATCTTCCTGGCCACCGATCTCACGGTGCGGCTGTTCGGCAAGCGTCAGGCCCGGGCGATCATCCTGCGGGTGATGCTGCCGGCCCTGGTGATCTCCTATGCCGTCTCGGTGATCTTCCCTCGCGGTAGCTTCGCCGGCCTCGAGGCCCTGGGCGAGTGGAACACCTTCGTGGCGCGTATCGCCCTGGCCAGCTTCCTGGCCTATGTACTGGGCCAGTGGCTGGATATCCAGGTCTTCGATCGCCTGCGCCGTTTCCGCGCCTGGTGGCTGGCCCCGGCGATCTCCACGGTGTTCGGCAACCTGGCCGATACCCTGGTGTTCTTCGCCACCGCCTTCCATGCCAGCCCGGACGCCTTTATGGCGGCCCACTGGCCGGAGATCGCCGCGGTGGACTATGTGATCAAGCTGGGCATCAGCCTGCTGTTCTTCCTGCCCCTCTACGGGGTGCTGCTGGCCTGGTTGAGCCGGCGCCTGGTGACCTGGACGGGGCGCCATGAGCGCCCCGAGCCGGTGCCGCTAAGGGGCTGAATCCGGCCCTTCCGTGGCCCGGCGTCGCCGGGCGAACCCGATCAATGACAAGGAGACGAGGATGGCGATCGAGCTGCATACCCTGGATGGGGGCCAAGGGGAAGGGCTTCCCCTGGTGGTGATCCATGGCCTGCTGGGCAGCGCCGATAACTGGCGCTCCCATCTGCGGGGCTGGCAGCAGGGACGTCGAGTGGTGGCGGTGGACCTGCGCAACCATGGTCGCTCGCCCCACGCCGCGGGAATGGGCTATGGCGAGATGGCCGGCGATGTGCTGGCGACCCTGGACCGGCTGGGCATTGAGCGCTGTCATCTGCTGGGGCACTCCATGGGCGGCAAGGTGGCCATCACCCTGGCGCGGCGTCATCCCGAGCGGGTCGCCTCCCTGGTGGTGGCCGATATCGCCCCGGTGGCCTATGGCCACGGCCATGATGCCATCTTCGCCGCCCTGCGGGCGGTGGAGGCGGCGGCACCGGAGAATCGCCGCGAGGTGGACGGCATCATGGCCGAACATGTGCCGGAGCGGGCGGTGCGCCTCTTCCTGGCCACCAACCTGGTGCGCGGTGAAGGGGCCATGGCCTGGCGGGTCGGGCTCGACGAGATCGAGGCCGATTACGAGGCGATTCGTGGTGAGCCGGAGGGGGAGGCTTCCTTCGTCGGCCCGACCCTGGTGATTCGCGGCAGCCGCTCCAGCTATGTGACGGATGCCATGCTACCGACCCTGCGCGAGGTGCTCCCCGAGGCGCAACTGGTGACTCTGGAGGCGGGCCACTGGCTTCACGCCGAGCAGCCGGAGGCCTTCCAGGCGGCGGTGAACGACTTCATGGGCCGGGTCGAGGCCTAGCAGCGCCTAGCGGCTGGGATCGATCGCCAGCCGTGACACCGGCCGTGCCGTTTCCAGCTGTCCCGCGTCCAGCAGGAAGCGTTCGAAGCGGGCATAGCGTCCCTCGTCCAGGGCGGCGGGGCTCGGCGCCAGGCGAGCCAGCAGGCTCGGCCAGGCGCGGCGGTTGGCGGCACTGTCGAGGCCGGGTTCGCTGGCAATCAGCAGGGACCAGGCCTCCTCCGGATGATTGAGGGCCCAGAGGGTGGCATTCTCGAGGGCCGTCACCAGGCGCTGGATATCGTCGCGCTGGGCGGCGAGGCGCTCCCGATGTGCCATCAGGATCAGGCCGTCGTAGGCGGGCAGGCCATGCTCCTCGGCGAGGAACTGCTGCGTATTGAGTCCCTCTTCGGTCAACTGGGCGCTCAGGGTGATCCAGAGGGGCGCCACCACGGCCACCACGTCCCCGGCGAGTAGCGCCTGCCCCAGGCCGAAATGGCGATGCTCCAGCCGCTCATCGGCGAGTTCGATACCGTGATGAGCCAGCATGGTGCGGGCCACCAGGGGGCTATCCGCCACCGCATAGGCGAGGCGCCCCTCGCCGAGCCGGGCCGGGGAGTCGATGCCGTTGCCCTGGCGCATGATCAGCCCGCTGACCGGGCTGTCGATCAGGGTGGCGACCCGTACTAGGGGATGCCCCGCGGCGCTCTCCAGGTGGAGTTGGGGCTGGCGGCCCAGGGCCAGGTCGATGCGTTCGCTCACTAGCAGCTTGCTGGGTACCTCGGGGTCGGCAGGCGCCAGCAACTCGACCGCCAGGGCCTGGCGCCCGAAGTCGCCGCGTTCCCTGGCGAGGATCCAGGGGGCGTGCTGCAGGCCCAGATACCACTCCAACATGACGCTCAGCTCGCGCAGCGGCGGCGGCACGATGGCCTCGGGCGCCCGGTCGGTTCGGCTGGGCGCCGGGGGCAGCAGCTCGAGGCCATCCGCGGCGAGCTCCCGGGCCGACTCGATGGCGGCCTCGCTGATGAGCGGCTCGGCCAGCAGGGGCGAGTTCCACGCCACACAGAGCGCGATGACCAGGGCGGCGAGGCGGCGAATCGGTGGTGGAGTCAACGACATGGGGTCTCCAGACAGGCGGCCATGGGGGCCGAGGCAGGTAAGAGTGTATCCTTGAGTCAGCCGGGCTGTCGAAGGCCGAGGTCCGCTTCCCGCGCCGGGGCGGTATGGCATAATCCTTATATTTCAGTGAGTGCGGCGTCGACATGGATAGTATCAATTCCCTCTTTCTGCTCAGTGGCTTCCTGCTGTCCCTGAGTATCCTGGCCAGCCGACTCTCCTCCCTGGTGGGACTGCCGTTGCTGCTGATCTTCCTCGGCCTGGGCATGTTGGCGGGCGAAGAGGGGGTGCTGGGCATCCAGTTCGACGACTACGGCCTGGCCTTTTTGATCGGCCATCTGGCGCTGGCGATGATTCTCCTCGATGGTGGCCTGCGCACCCGCCTCAAGACCTTCCGTGTCGGCTTCAAACCGGCGCTCTCCCTGGCCACCCTGGGGGTGTTCGTCACCAGCCTGGTGGTGGGAGCGATCGCCATGTGGGTGTTCGAACTCTCCCTGGTGCAGGGCCTGCTGGTGGGGGCCATCGTCGGCTCCACCGATGCCGCGGCGGTGTTCTCCATGCTCAGCGGGCGAGGCGTCAACCTCAACGAGCGGGTCGGCGCCACCCTCGAGATCGAGTCCGGCACCAACGATCCCATGGCCATCTTCCTGACCCTGATGCTGGTGGAAATCCTGGTGGGGGAGATCGGCGGCCCCATCGATACCCTGCTGTTCCTGATCAAGCAGTTCGGCCTGGGACTGGTGATCGGTATCGGCATCGGCTGGCTGAGCGCGCGACTGCTGCGTTGGCTCGATCTGGCGCCGGGGCTCTACTCCCTGCTGGCCCTGGCCCTGGGCTTCCTGGTCTTCGGATTGACCGCCTTCCTGGGAGGCAGTGGCTTCCTGGCCATCTACCTGACCGGCCTGATGATCGGTAATCAGCCGGGGCGCCACCTCAATTTTATCCTGCCGGTGCATGATGGCCTGGCCTGGCTCAGCCAGATCGGCCTCTTCCTGGTGTTGGGGCTGCTGGTGACCCCCAGTGAAATGCTCCACTATGCGCTGCCGGCATTGCTGGTGGCCCTGGCCCTGATCTTCGTGGCCCGCCCCCTGGCGGTGTTGGTGGCCATCAAGCCCTTCTTCAAGTTCCGCTGGCGGGAGGTGGGCTTTATCTCCTGGGTCGGGCTGCGCGGCGCCGTGCCCATCGTGCTGGCGATCTTCCCGGTGATCGGCGGGGTGGAGAACGCCTCCCTCTACTTCAATGTGGCCTTCGCGGTGGTCCTGATGTCGCTGCTGATTCAGGGCGGCAGCCTCTCCTTTATGGCCCGCTGGATGAAGGTGGAAGTGCCTCTGGGGGTCACGCCGAATCGCCGTGGTCCCCTGGGCATCCTGCCGGAGAATGACTACGAGATGTTCGTTTACCGGGTCGAGAACCAGGACCTGGACGACGTGCCCATCCGCCTGCTGCGGTTTCCCTCCGGGGCGGTGATCTCGGCGCTGTTCCGCGAGCATGCCATGTTGCACCCCAAGGGCAGCACGCGACTCCGGCTCGGCGACGTACTCTGCGTGATCGGTCGTAGCGAGGATCTGCCGGCCCTCAATCGGCTCTTCAACGGCGAGTCCCGGCTCAAGCAGCAGCAGGCCTTCTTCGGCACCTTCACCCTGGATGGCGATGCCTTGATGCAGGAGGTGGCCGGCGCCTATGGCTTGACCCTGACCCCGGGAGAGGAGGGCATGACCCTGGGCGAATTCGTCTCCCTGCGGGTGGGGGGGCACCCGGTGGTGGGGGACGACGTGGGCTGGCACGGCATCCACTGGGTGGTCAGCGAGGTGGAGGGTAACAAGATCACCAAGGTGGGGCTGCGGCTGTATCAATAGGCGTGGCGGCTACGGTAGCCCTCGCCCGGATAGTTGGAAGAGGCGGGGGCTGTTTGGGGGGATGTTGGGGAAACGAAAAAGGCGCCCGTAGGCGCCTGATTCTAAAATAGGAGTGGCGGAGGGACAGGGACTATCTGATTCGTCGTCTAACCCGCTGAAATGCTTGATATACGGCGACTTCCTGCTATTTTGGGACAAAATCTTGGGACAAATTGGCAGGATTCACAGATGGCAGACAACCTGATTCTCAAGGGTTCGACCTGGCACGTTCGGCTAGAACTACCCAGCGATGTGCGACATGCTTTCGGGAACCGTAGGAAGCTAACGAAGTCGCTCAAGACAGGCAACAAAGCAGAAGCACACATCAGAAAGCTACCAGTGCTGGCAGACTGGAAATCCATCATAAGCAAAGCTCGAAATGGAATTAGCGAGGAAGAGCTTGAGAATGAGTTGCATCTTCAAAAAAGAGTTGGTGAAGCTCTTGACGGTTTTTTTGAATCAACACTGCTGAAGCATGTTCGTGGAGAAAGGATTTTTACAAAAAAAGATGCTCTTAGCTTCATCAAAATTTTCGACTCAGATATTTCGATAATTTTCAAAAATGACCCCAAGGATGCGAAAGACTGGAGGCTCAGGTTCTATGAGCTAGGTAGCCGTTTTTACGATCAGCAAGAAGGAAAAAATACAGACCTAGTTGTTGATTTTTTAAAGGCAACGGAAGAGTTTTTGGCAATAAAGAACAAGTTTTTCTCAAAAAAATCGGGGTATAGCGAGACACAAGCAAATCAGATTACGGATGTTTTTTCTGAGCCTTCGACCTACTCACCAAAGTCTCCTTTTACGGCTCAACGGCTCGATGCCTTCGCTAAGCACCAAGTCGAAATCAAGGGGCTGGCTCAGAAAACCGTGGACACTTTTACTTCTAAGCTGAAAGTGCTTAAAAATTACCTAGAAAGTAATGGTCTTGAATTGTCGTTCGAGAGCTACCAACAATTTCTAGACAGCTTGAATGTAAGCACTAAAACAAAGAAAAACCATATACATGCTGGCTCAAGCTTTCACAAGTGGGCTTCAAAATACGACAAAGACTACAAAAGTCGATATGACACGAGAGACAACCCGTTCTTAGGACATGAATTGCCAAATGACAAGAAGGCCGGCAAGAAGAAAGAAGAGAAACGACTAGCCTTCAAAATTGAGGAAGTTAAAAAACTGTATGAGTTCGCTATATCCAAGCGAAAGCATCAGGTGGCTTATGCTATCAAAATAGCGGGTTTAACGGGCTGTCGCATCGAAGAGGTATGTAGACTCAAGAAAAGTCATATCGTCGCTGAAAACGGCATTCAGAGCTTATATGTGGAGGAAGGCAAGACAGATGCGAGCATTAGAAAAATTCCGATTCATTCAAGCTTGAAACTGCTTGTTGAGCAGTTGGTGAAAAATGCCGATTCCGATGGCTATTTAATACACACATCGGGTGGGAATAAATATGGCATCCGCTCGGACTCAATTAGCAAAGCTTTCGGTCGTATCAAGAAAGAGCTCGGCTATGATGCTCGCTATGTATTTCACAGTATCCGCAAAACAGTTATAACCTCTTTGCAACACAATGATGTCAAGCCGTTAGTTATCGCTTCCATTGTCGGGCATGAGACAGGCACAGTGACATTCGACATATATAGCGAAGGTGCTAGTGCTAAACAGAAATACAATGCCATAATTGGCCTGCCCGCAATATAAATAACTTTAAACTATTCCTGTGGAGAACTCAAAGCTAATCACATCATAAAATACTATGTTTTATTTCTAGGACATGTCTGCTAAAATGCTAAAACAAACCACAAAGACAAGGAAGACACGATGAGGCTGATAACACTTATTGCACTATTTTCAGTCAGCATACTTTTTAGTAAGGCTCAGGCCATAGAGCTCAATGTTTCTTCATTTGAAGAAATGGATCGCCTAGTATCGGCAGAAAATCCAACTCGTGAATACTTGTGGTGTGCTGTAGTTTCAAGCAACATCGACATGATGGATATGCATAATTTATTTATGCAGAAAGTGGCTAGAGAGACTGAAAATCAGACTGCACTACTGATGGCTTACACTTACATGAGGGGTTTCTTTGAGAGTGAAGTTCTAAATATTGAGCCAGACGTCAATGAGGGCGAAGTAATAGGGATGCTTTACAGCGAGCATTGTATGAAGCATATACTCCCATATCGTGAAGATGACTAACATGCTAGCTTGGATATCCGAAACATTCGGCATGTTTTTTCAAGGTGCCAACTACTTACTAACGGCAATGCTAAGAATAGCGATGGTGCTTGCTACAGTTGGCATATTGGCTGGAATTATATTTTCCATATTTAAGCATCCAAAAAAGCACTTTAAAACAATCGCAGGCATTATCATTTTAGTGGGCGGTGGGTTTGGTGGGAACATTACTGCCTCCCATATCTTACCCGATGTCAATTGGGTTGTAGCCATATCTGTTTATGTGCTGATCTGGATTATAGCATACAAGCTTTCCAAGCCATTCTTTGTAGAAAAAGAAGAGTCTGATCCTTCATCCAATAGCTGACGAAACTCAATCCAGCCTTAATATTAGAATTATGTTATACTGTGGTTATTGAAATGTGGTTTTAAGCCAGCATATCGTTTCGTCCCCTGCGGGACTACACTGCTGGTGAGGGGGCAAGCCCCCTTCAATCCCCCAAATCAACACCGAAACAAAAATAATAAAGGAGACATAACATGGAAGTTATTGAAGAAAACAAAAATCAACTAAAGCGAACCATTGAAATGAAGGTTCGTGTAAATGATATTGAGTATAAAAAAATTAAGGAACTGGCTTACTTATACGGCAAGCCAATGGCTGACATTTTCAGAGAGTCAGCCTTAACTGTTTCAAAATCACATAAGGGCGGTCGCAAAACACAAAGAGCAGATCCTGCTTTAGTGAGAGGCATAGCAAGAATCGGCAACAACTTAAATCAAATTGCCAAGCAAGTTAATAGCACAGCCAAAGCTGGCGATGCTGTCAACATTTTAGAATTGATTGATGTGCTTCACAATATAAGAGTAGAAACGGAGGAGCTTAAAAGAAAAGCACAAGGAGGTGTCTAGTGATAGTTAAGTTTAGAAAAGGAAAGCGAGGGGTGCCTAAAAATCCACTTAGAGCCGCGAAAGGGGCAACAGGCTACCTGTTAGGCAACAAAGACCACAAAGGCCGTGAGCGAGCTTTTAAGCCCATTCTGCTGGCTGGTTCGCCCGATGAATTCGAGCAGATTGTGGGTTTTGGTAATAAGCCTGGACAGTATACGAGTGGCGGGTTGTATTTTGAGGAAACAAGAGCAGAACTAATTGAAAAGCACGGAAGCAATCAAGCAGTAGAAAAAGTGCTGAAAGATATAATGGAAAGGTTTGAAGAAACCTTGTTCCCTGGTCTTGATAAAGACCAATATTGCGGTGTTTGGATTCTTCACGAAGATAAAAGCAATATTGAGCTAAACTTCATATATGCAAAAGAAGAACTCAGAAGTGGAAAAGGGTTAACTCCATACTTTCACGGAGCTGATTTAACACGAGTTAATGCTTTTAAAGACATAATAAACGATGAATACAGATTAAGCGACCCCAATACTCCAGATAAGAAAAGAGCCTTTATACCCGAGTTTTTCAATGAATACAAGCCAGTTAATGGAGCTAGCCCGGAGTATGAAAGAAGAAGTTTCAAACAAGCTTTAACTGAGCACCTTGTTCAGCATGTTGAAGACGGTTTCTATAACAATAGAGATGAAATTATAGAGTTCTTAAACACAACAGAATATAAAGTTTCAAGAGTCACTAAGAAAGCTATTTCAGTTATAGACCCCGAAACAAATAAGCCCGCAAGACTTACAGGGGCTATTTTTGAAGAAGGGGCAGACTACAAGAACTTTTCAAGCGAAGATTACAGAAACGAGCTTATGAAGCGATATGAAGAAGAACGACTTAAAAAAATAAAAAAACAAAAAGAAAAATACAAAGAACACATGAAATATAAAAAAGAAAAGTTGGTGGATAAATATAACAAGGAGAATGGCAATGGAACAGCACATCAAAGAAATGATTTCAAACTTTATGACGAATCAAGAAGCGAGAATGACAAAGCTAGAACAAGAGAACAAACTTCTGAAAGGCGAGATATTGAGAGAGAGGAAACATTCAGAGCAACTAGCAATAGCCTACGAGAACAAGCTGAGCGACGTCAGGATAGCAGTATCAAAAGATTTAAACGAAATGTCGAACAGTTTAGAAGCACATCTAACCCACTCGGGCGGATTATTGAGCGAGTTAGAGAGATTAACAATTCGCTTAAAATAAAAAACAAGAAGAAAAGCCCAAAAAACGACCAAGGCTATTCAATGTGAAAGGGGTATTATTCGCCCCCTATATTAAGCATTTCTTCTTTCAATAACTCATTCTTGCTTTCAAAAATGGCTTGCTTGTTGTAATACACGAAGCCATTTCCTTCCACTTTAAGAACTTCCCCGCCTTCAATAACTCGGGCGGTATCGCTTGGTTTTTCACTGAATAAATCGCAGAGCATCGCCTCCATACATCACCCCTTTAGGCCGCTTTCTTTTTTTTAGGTGGCTTCAAATAATCTGGATCAACCTCAAACGGGTCTCTCCTGAAATTAGAGTTTCCCCCTAGGTTATCTAAGTCCCATATAACCTTTCTGTGGAAGTTCACATCTTTTTTCCATAAAATGCGGGGCGATATAAATATCTTATGGAAATTGTTTCCTTGCTTTTCAAAGTCAATAACATGAAGCTCTCGAAGCTTCTTAAATGATGTTGATACAACTGTCGTGTTAAGCCCAAGCTTTTCGGCTATTGCTTTTTGAGTTTTTTCAACTCTGTTCATATTCACTACATTGTGCTTGCTCACCCTATTTGTTAAATAATTATATATTGCATTATCGGTATTGTTTAAGAGACGTGTCTTTAAAAATAAAATCTCTTTTTCAATACTTTCTTTGTGCTCGTCATCTGTCGCATTTTTCTTTTCAGACTTTAATTTTATTATTTTTTTCCTGATTCTTGATTCATACTGTTCTAGCCCCATAGCATATCCTCCTTTGTTCTGGCCATGAAGATAAAAACCGCGATAAAAGCCACCTACTTTATTATTGCTTTCATCTTCCTCACTAGTATTTTCATCTTCATTGTTGTCGTTTTCATTTTTTATGTTATAATCTTTCATACGAAGGTTCTCCTTTTGATTTCAATATCCTTAAATAAAAGCACTCTGGCAGGAGTGCTTTTTAATTATATCACATAAAAAGAGAAGTTTAAAGACTTTAAACCTATCTTTAAAGACTTTAAACTCTGAAAAGTGATATTTCCTGTGGAACAACTTGAAGAATGACTTTTTTTCAAAACGACCTATTTATATAGTCTTCTATAAGTCATTTTTTTGTTGAAAACCACACCCAGCCCGCTCTCGCGGGCATTTTTTTGTTTTCGACCCTACCGCCCTGGCGGGCTCTCGTTCGCTTCGCTCACTCACTGCGGGGCTTCGCCCCTTGGCTATTGAGCAAGGAGGTTTTGGCTTTCTTTGGGGTGAGCCTTTCGGTTTTCGTGGACAGTGGCTACCTAGCACGACCAGGATGCTCTCAAAGCTCGCCTGAGCGGTTTTGTGTATGAAGGCAGGGCCGAGGTGCAGGGTTGAGTCAGGAAACGGCTCAGAACCGCTTACAGAGAGGGGTGATTTTGGGACAAAAGATTGGGACAAATTGGAAAAAGAAAAAGCCCGTAAGTCGTTGACTTTACGGGCTTTTTCAGATCTGGCGGAGGGACAGGGATTCGAACCCTGGGTAGGCTCTCACCTACGCCGGTTTTCAAGACCGGTGCATTCAACCGCTCTGCCATCCCTCCGGCTCACGGCGGTGTATATTACCAGGCCGTTTTCTCGCGTCAAGAAGCTTTTGCGATCAAGTCGTTACCCGTGGCTCCCGGGGCCAGACTCCGGATGCCGGGACGAAGGAGGGGAACATGGGCGAGGAAGGGGTGCGGGTGGGGGTCGCGGCCCTGGTGATTCGTGACGATCGCTGCCTGTTGGTGCAGCGAGGCCGCGAGCCCAATGCGGGGCGCTGGGCCTTGCCCGGTGGCAAGCTACACTGGGGAGAAGGCCTGGCGGAAGGGGCCCTGCGGGAGCTTCGCGAAGAGACCGGGGTGGAGGCCGAGCCCCTGGGGGTGGCGGATATCGCCGAGATTCGGGAGCCGGGTCACCACTATGTGCTGATCACCCAGGCCTGTCGCTGGCGCCGGGGGGAGGGGATGGCCGGCGACGATGCCCGGGCGCTGGGCTGGTTCTCGGAAGCCGAGCTCGAGACCCTGGGCGAGGCGGTAGTGCCGGGGGTGCGAGCGCTGGTGGAACGCTGGCTTTGCGCCTCGGTCGAATAGACGATCGAGATGGTTGCCAGGAGTGTCGTTGAGACAGGCCCTTAGCCCAAGGTATTGCGCCGCGGACGGGGAGACGGCATCCTTGGGCCACAGGCAAGATCAACAACCTAGGGAGCAATGATCGATGGCCTATCAAGATTCTCGGCTCGCCCGGACGCAGACCCACGCCGTCAGCACCAACAAGGTACTGCGTAACACCTATGGCCTGCTGGCCATGACGCTGCTGTTCTCCGCCGTGACCGCCGGGGCCGCCATGTCCATGGGCATCGAGCGGATGAATATCTTCGTCTTCTTTATTGGGGCCTATGGGCTGATGTTCCTGGTCCACAAGACCGCCAACTCGGCCATGGGGCTGCTGGCCACCTTCGCCTTCACCGGGTTCATGGGCTTCACCCTGGGTCCGATTCTCAACGCCTACCTGGCGTTGCCCAATGGCGCGGCCCTGGTGATGAATGCCCTGGCCATGACCGGCCTGACCTTCGTCGGGCTGTCCGCGGTGGCGCTGGTCTCCAAGAAAGACTTCAGCTTCCTCGGCAACTTCCTGATGGCGGGAGCCATCGTGCTGATCCTGGCCATGGTGGCCGGGCTGATCTTCCAGATTCCGTCGCTGATGCTGATGGTCTCCGCCGGTTTCGTGCTGTTCGCTTCGGCGGCGATCCTCTACCAGACCAGCGAGATCGTGCATCGCGCCGGCGAGACCAACTACATCCTCGCCACCATTACCCTCTATGTCTCCATCTACAATCTCTTCGTCAGCCTGCTCTCCCTGCTGGGAATCATGAGCAGCGACTGAGCGAACGGGGAGTTTACTGACCTTGGCCCCGCCATCGGCGGGGCCAAGGCGTTTCTAGACGAGGTATTGGCATGCGTTATGCTTTGCTGGTGCAGGGAGGGCCCTATAGCCATCAGGCCACCCACTCCGCCCTGCGCTTCGCCGAGGCGTTGATTCGCCGCGGACATCACCTGGAGACCGTCTTCTTCTATCATGATGGTGTCTACAACGCGGCCCGGCTGCTGGCGCCGCCCCAAGATGAACCTCACCTGGGAGATGCCTGGCGTCGCCTGCATGACGACCATGGCACCCGGCTTCAGGTGTGCATCGCCGCCGGCTTGCGCCGGGGCCTCCTGGATGAGCGGGAGGCGTCTCGCCATGGCAAGGAAGGTGCCAGCCTCGCCCCCCCCTTCGAGCTGACCGGGCTCGGTCAACTGGTCGACGCCGGCCTGAGTCACGACCGCCTGATCACCTTCGCCCCCTGAGGAGGCCTCATGAGTCACGAATCGACGCTTCCCGAGGGGGATCTACTGGTAGTATTGCGCCATGGCCCCCATGGCAGCCTGTGGCTGCGCGAGGGACTGGAAGCCGCCCTGGTGGCGGCGGCGCTGGGGCAGCGGGTCTCGCTGCTCTTTATGGGGCCGGGCGTGGCGGCCCTGGCGGCGGGACAGCAGCGTGGCCCGTTGGAGCAGAAGGGCACCCTGCCGATGCTGGAGATGCTGCCGCTGTACGAGGTGGAGAACCTGCTGGCGGTGGATGAGGACCTGGATGCCCTGGGCCTCGACGCCGACCGTCTGGCGGTGCCGGCCGTGCGAGTCGTGCCGGCGGCGGTGGCGGCCTTGATGGCCCGCCATCCTTTGGTACTGAACTTCTGAGCCGGTGAGGAATCGTCCATGATGCTGCATATTCTCAACCGCTCGCCCCTGGATAGCCGGGTCTATCGCCAGGCGCTGATGGCCATGGGGCCCGATGACCGGCTGTTGCTGATCGAGGATGGGGTCCAGGGTGCCTTGCCGCAGCTGGTGCGGCATTTCGAAGAGATCGCTGGGCGGCTCTTCGTGCTGCGGGAAGACCTCGCCGCCCGGGGGCTGGAAGGGCAGTGCGACGATAGCGTGCTGGTGGTGGATGTGGAGGGTTTCGTGACCCTGAGCGAGGAGGCCGACAAGTCGGTGAGCTGGTTCTGATGGCAACCACGGAAATGAGTCGTTATCTCGAGGTGGGCGACGACCATGTCGCCCTGGATCCGGAGGGCTACCTGGTGGACCTGAGCGCCTGGTCGCCGGCGGTGGCCGAGGCCCTGGCCGTCGAGGAGGGGCGCGAGCTGACCGCGGCCCACTGGGAGGTGATCGAGGTGCTGCGCGATTTCCATGCGCGCTTCGAGACCTCGCCGGCCATGCGTCCCCTGGTCAAGGCGGTGGGGCAGGCCCTGGGCAGCGACAAGGGCAACTCCCTCTACCTGATGCGTCTCTTCCCGGAGAGCCCCCCCAAGGTGGCGGCCCGCCTGGCCGGCCTGCCCAAGCCCGCCAATTGCCTCTAGCCGAACCCGTCGGAGGCCCGCCATGAACTTTCTCGGTCATGCCTGGCTGGGTCATCGCGGCAGCGATGACTTCCTTTTCGGCAACCTGATCGCCGATGGGGTGAAGGGGCGTGATCTCGGCGCCTGGCCCGTGGCGGTGGCGGCGGGGATCCAGCACCATCGCCGCGTGGATGCGCGCATCGATGGCGACCCGGAGCTGCTGGCCCTGCGGCGCCGGAGTCCGGAGGGGCTGCGGCGCTATAGCGGCATCGCCCTGGACCTGATGTGGGATCACTTCCTGGCCCGGGACGGCCAGGGCGAGGCCAGCCATCGGGCGCTAGTGGCGCGCTGCTATGCGCTGCTGGAGGCGCGCCCGGCGCCGGCCCGCTTGGCGTCGATGATGCCGGTGCTGATCGACCAGGACTGGCTCAACGGCTATGCCGATCTTGCCTTTACCCAGCGTGCCCTGGAGGGTCTGGGGCGGCGCCTGCCACCGGGCAATCGGCTGGCCGAGTTGGCTCCCTGGCTGGAGGCGGAGTATCCCCACCTCGAGGCGGCCTTCTACCGTCTCTGGCCACGCCTGGAGCGGGAACTGGGTCGCCCCTGAGGTACTACCCCCTAGCTATCTTCCAGCAGCCATAGGCATTCGAGGCTATCGCCCGGTACCACCTCGCTATGGGCCGGCACCACGGCCAGGGCATTGGCCATCACGCAGGAGGAGAGCACCCCGGAATTCTGATCGGCGAAGGCCTCGGCCACCGGCCCCTCGGGGGTGAAGCGCAGGGTCACGCGCAGATAGTGGCGGCGCGCCTGGGTGCGGGTGGCGAACTCGGCCCGGGCCCAGACGCTGGTGAGGCGTTCCAGGGCGGGGCAGGCCAGCAGGGCGCCGAGCAGCGGACGCAGGAAGAGCCAGGCACCCACATAGCCGGAGACCGGGTTGCCGGGCAGGCCGACGAAGCGCGCCTCGCCGCCGTCCGGCCGGGGCAGGCGCCCCAGGGCCAGGGGCTTGCCGGGGCGCAGCGCCAGGCGCCACAGATCGAGTCGTCCCAGGGATTCCACCGCCGGCTTGACATGATCCTCCTCGCCGACGCTGACGCCGCCGGTGGTGATCACCAGGTCCGCCTGCTCGGCGGCCTCGATCAGCAGCCGTCGGGTGGCCTCGAGGTCGTCCGGCGCCTTGGCCAGGCGAACCAGTTCGCCGCCGAAGCGCTCGATCAGGCGTGTCAGCATGGGGCGATTGGAGTTGTAGAGCTGGCCCGGGGCCAGGGGCGTGCCGGGTTCGATCACCTCATCCCCGGCATTGATCAGGGCGACCCGGGGGCGGCGGCGGACCCGCACCTCGGTAATGCCCTGGCCGGCCAGGTGGCCCAGGGCCGCCGCCTCCAGGCGCAGGCCGGCGGGCAGCAGTTCGCTGCCGGCGCCGACATCGCGGCCGCGACGGCGAATATTGTCCCCCGGCGTCAGCTCGGCGGGCAGCCGGATGCCAGCCTCGGTCACTTCGGCCCGCTCCTGCATCACCACGCAGTCGGCGCCCTCGGGGACCTCACCGCCGGTAAAGATTCGCGCGCAACTACCGGGGGCCAGGGGCTCGGCGGGCTGGCCGGCGGCGATACGCTGGCTTACCGGCAGGCACTCGCCGGCATCCGCGATCCGCAGGGCATAGCCATCCATGGCGCTATTGTCGAAGCCGGGCACGTCCTGGCGTGCCAGTACCGGCTCGGCCAGCACTCGGCCCGCGGCTTCCGTCGTCGCGAGCGGCTCGCTTTCCAGGGGCGCGACGCCCTCCAGCAGTGCCGCCAGCGCCGCCTCGATCGGGGCCAGCTTAGCCATGGGTGCCTCTTCCGGGGATTACCAGGTTGGCCTGAAGTGGTAGAGAGTGGCATGGCTTGTGCCATCGCCGGGCGTGTTTAGCCATGGGTGCCCCGCTCCGGAATCACCAAGTTGGCGTAGTTGCATGGCTTATGCCGGCTATCCAGCTGTTCGGCGAGGATGCCGTCCCAGGCGGTGCGGCAGGCGCCGGTGGAGCCGGGCAGGCAGAACACCACGGTAGCATTGGCCAGCCCGCCCAGGCAGCGACTCTGGATGGTCGAGCTGCCCACCTCCCGGTAGGAGAGCTGGCGAAACAGCTCGCCGAAGCCCTCGATGCGCTTGTCGAGCAGCACGCCCACCGCCTCAGGGGTGGAGTCGCGGCCGGTGAAGCCGGTGCCGCCGGTGGTCAGCACCACCTGGACCTCGGGCTCGGCGATCCAGGCGGCCACCTGGGCGCGAATGCGGTAGACGTCGTCGGCGATGATGCGCTTCTCCACCAGTTGGTGGCCGGCGGCGGTGAGGCGCTCCACCAGGGCGTCGCCGCTGCGATCATCGGCCGCGGTGCGGGTGTCCGAGACGGTCAGCACGGCGATCCGCAGGGGCACGAAGGCGTCACGATCCTGGCTCATTGACCGGCTTCCTTCTTGGCCTGCTGGCGGGCCTCCAGGGCGGCCAGCTGCTCGGGAGTGGCAGGGGCCTGGTGCTTGTCCTTCCACTCGCCGTAGGGCATGCCGTAGACGTATTCCCGGGCCGCCTCGTAGTCGAGTTCGGCGCCGCGTTCCTCGGCGGCGGCCACCAGCCACTTGGAGAGGCAGTTGCGGCAGAAGTCGGCGAGGATCATCAGGTCGATGTTCTGGACCTCCTTGTGCTGGTCCAGATGCTTGAGCAGGTGGCGAAAGGCGGCGGCTTCCAGTTCGGTGCGGGTGGCATCGTCCAGGTGTTGCATGGGCTTGTCTCCTCGAGGAATTTTCACTCCAGCATACCAAAAGAGACCGCCGGCGGGCGGTCTCTTTTGCGTCTCTTTCGTGGGGCCATTCAGGTCGGTCGTTGGGGCAGGGTGCCATCTTCCGGAGGGGGAGCCTGGGCGGGAGCCGGTGGCGTCTCGGCGCTCTCCTTGACCTCCTCGTACCACAGGCTGTGGTGCTCCTTGGCCCAGCTCTCGTCCACGTAGCCGCTCTTCATGCCCTCGAAGGAGCCCTCGGTGCCCAGGGTGCCGATATAGATATGCCCCAGGGCCACGGCGGTGAGCCCCAGGGCGCCCAGGGCATGGATCAGGTTGGCCCACTGCATGGTGTCGCGGCCCTGGCCGAAGTTGGGGAAGTCGAGGACGAAGCCGCTGAGGATCACCGCCACCCCGGCGGTGGCCAGCAGCCAGTACCAGACCTTCTCGCCGGCGTTGGCGAAGCCCGCCTCCACGTGGCCCTTGCCGGTCAGGCCGCCGCCCTTCTTGAACCAGGTCAGGTCCTCGCGGCTGGGCAGGTTATGGCGCAGCAGCTTGAGCAGCAGCACGACCAGCAGGACGCCGAACAGCGGTCCCAGGTAGTTATGGGCCACCTTGGAGGCACTGACCATGGCGCCCCAGATGGCATCACCGAACAGCGGCCGGAACACGAACTTGCCGTAGAGCAGGTTGAGCCCGGAGAGGGCCAGCAGGATAAAGAGGGTGGCCACGCTCCAGTGCAGGGCTCGGGTCAGCACCGACCAGCGCAGCAACAGCCGTCCGGTGCGCGGCTCGTCCAGGGTCTTGCGACCCACCAGCAGGTAGAAGATGGCGATCATCAGGGCCATGCCGCCGATGGCGATCAGCCCGAAGGGGGAGACCCAGCGGTTGCGCCACTGGCGCCAGCCCTCGCCGCTGGCGTTGACCAGATTGTAGTTGGAGTCGGCGCGGCTATCGCGGAAGTTGGCGTCCACCTCACCGCTACGGACCAGCCGCCAGGTGTCGGGAGTCACCCCCACCACGGCGGTGGCGGTCTCCCGGTCCGCGGTCTCCTGGGCCAGGACCGCGGGGGCCAGCAGCAGGCCGAACGCCAGCACCAGGGTGACGGCGAGCCAGCCGGCGAGCCGGCCTGGATTGGCAATATGCATCACGGGCCTCCTTACCCTTGGCGGGTGGCGTCATAGGCCAGGTCATCGACGCTGGCCCGGGGGTTGTCCGACCAGGCGCCGTCGGGATGCCCGCGTTGCACCACCCGCTGGCGGAAGATATCCGCCACCGTCTGGGCATCGCCGGCGAGCAGCGCCTTGGTGGAGCACATCTCGGCGCACAGTGGCAGTTTGCCTTCGGCGATACGGTTGGCCCCGTACTTGGCGTACTCCTCCTCCGGGGAGTCGGCGGGCCCACCCGCGCAGAAGGTGCACTTGTCCATCTTGCCGCGCTCGCCGAAGGCCCCCTGCTGGGGGAACTGGGGAGCGCCGAAGGGGCAGGCATAGAGGCAGTAGCCGCAGCCGATGCACAGGTCCTTGTCGTGCAGGACGATGCCGTCCTCGGTGCGATAGAAGCAGTCGGTGGGGCAGACCGCCATGCAGGGGGCATCGTCGCAGTGCATGCAGGCCACCGAGATGGAGACCTCCTCGGGCAGGCCGTCATCGAGGGTGACCACCCGCCGCCGCTGGATGCCCCACTCGGTCTCGTTGGCGTTCTTGCAGGCGGTGACGCAGCCGTTGCACTCGATGCAGCGTTCCGCGTCGCACATGAATTTCATCTGAGCCATGGGAATCTCCTGTCACGCGGGCAATCAGCTGGCTTTCTCGATCCGACACAGGGTGCACTTGGTCTCCTGCATCTGGGTCACGCTGTCGTAGCCATAGGTGGTGGCGGTATTGGCCGCCTCGCCCAGCACATAGGGCGCGCTGCCCTCCGGGTAGCGGTCATGCAGGCTCTCGCCCTGGAACATCCCACCGAAGTGGAAGGGCATAAAGACCACCTCCCGGGCCACCCGCGGGGTCACCAGGGCCTGGACGCGCACCCGGCCTCCCTCGGCGCCCTCCACCCAGACCATGTCGCCGTCGGCGACCCCCAGGTCATTGGCCAGCGCCGGGTTGATCTCGACGAACATCTGCTGCTGCAGCTCGGCGAGCCAGGACATGGAGCGGGTCTCCTCGCCGCCGCCCTCGTACTCCACCAGGCGCCCCGAGGTCAGGATGATCGGGTAGCGGTCGGAGTTGTCGTTGTCCTGGATGCTCTTGTAGAGGGTCGGCAGCCGGTAGTGGGAGGCCACGTCGTCCCAGGTGGGGTAGTCCGCCACCAGGTCGCGACGACTGGTGTAGAGCGGCTCGCGATGCCTGGGGATGGGGTCCGGGAAGGTCCAGACGTTGCAGCGTGCCTTGGCGTTGCCGAAGGGCGCACACTCGTGGGCGATGGCCACCCGCTGGATGCCGCCGGAGAGGTCGGTCTTCCAGTTCTTGCCCTCGGCCTCGGCACGCTCCTCGGCGGTCAGCTCGTTCCACCAGCCCAGGTCCCTGAGCATCTGATCGGTGAACTCCGGGTAGCCGTCGTTGAGGTCCGAACCGCGGCTGAAGACCCCGTCGGCGAGGATATTCTCGCCGTTGTGCTCGATGCCGAAACGGGCGCGGAAGGTCAGCCCCCCCTCGGAGACCGGCTTGCTGGTGTCGTAGAGGATCGGCGTGCCGGGATGATTCATCTCGGCGGTGCCCCAGCAGGGCCAGGGCAGGCCATAGTAGTCGCCGTCGGCGGGGCCGCCCTCGGCGCGCAGTGTCCGGAAGCTGAAGGTGTGCCAGTTCTGCTGATGGGCCTTGAGGCGTTCCGGGCTCTGCCCGGTGTAGCCCACGGTCCACATGCCGCGGTTGAACTCCCGGGTGATGTCCTCGATCACCGGCTCGCTGCCCTCCACGCGGATATGCTTGAAGAGCTCCTCGGCGAAGCCCAGTTTGCGGGCCAGCAGGTACATGATCTCGTGATCGGGCTTGGACTCGAAGAGCGGCTCGATCACCCGATCCCGCCACTGAATGGAGCGGTTGGTGGCGGTGACGCTGCCGGTGGTCTCGAACTGGGTGGCCGCCGGCAGCAGGTAGACCCCGTCGCTGCGCCCGTGCATCACCGCAGCCACCGTGGGGTAGGGGTCGACGATGACCATCATCTCCAGCTGCTGCATGGCGCGCTGCATCTCGGGGCCGCGGGTCTGGGAGTTGACCGCATGACCCCAGTAGAACATCGCCTTGAGCCGGGTGCGCTGGGAGATCGCCTCTTCCTCCTCGAGCACCCCGTCGACCCAGCGCGACACCGTGATGCCGTTGGTATGCATGGGCTGGCCGTCGGCGTACTCGGCCTGGTCGAAGCGACTCCGGAGCCACTCCAGGTCGAGGTCCCAGACCCGGGCCCAGTGGGCCCAGGCGCCCTCGGCGAGGCCGTAATAGCCGGGCAATGAGTGGGACATCAGGCCCAGGTCGGTGGCGCCCTGGACGTTGTCGTGGCCACGGAAGATATTGGCGCCGCCGCCGGAGACGCCGATATTGCCCAGCGCCAGCTCGAGGATGCAGTAGGCACGGGTGTTGTTGTTGCCGGTGGTGTGCTGGGTGCCGCCCATGCACCAGACCACGCAGCCGGGGCGGTTCTCGGCCAGGCGTTGGGCGGTGTCGCGCATCTGCGCCTCGGGGACCCCAGTGATGCGCTCCACCTCGGCCGGTGGGAAGTTGGCCACCTCGGCGCGTACCTCATCCATGGCGTAGACCCGCTGGCGGATATATTCGCGATCCTCCCAGCCGTTCTCGAAGATGTGCCACAGCAGGCCCCAGATAAAGGCCACGTCGGAGCCGGGGCGGATGCGCACATAGTGGTTGGCCTTGGCGGCGGTGCGGGTGAAGCGCGGGTCGACGACGATGATCTGTGCCTGGCTGCGCTCCTTGGCCAGCAGGATATGCTGCATGGCGACGGGATGCGCCTCGCTGGGGTTGGAGCCGATAAACAGGATGGAGCGGCTGTTCTGGATATCGTTGAGCGAGTTGGTCATCGCTCCGTAGCCCCAGGTGTTGGCCACCCCGGCCACGGTGGTGGAGTGGCAGATGCGTGCCTGGTGGTCGGTGTTGTTGGTGCCGGCCAGGGCGGCGAACTTGCGCATCAGGTAGGCCTGTTCGTTGCTGAACTTGGCCGAGCCCAGCCAGTAGATGCTGTCCGGGCCATGCTCCTCGGTGAGGGCCAGGACCCGGTCGCCGATCTCGTCGATGGCTTCCTCCCAGGAGAGGCGCTGCCACTCGCCGTCCACCAGCTTCATGGGGTACTTGAGGCGCCGCGTGGAGTGGCCATGCTGGCGCAGGGAGGCGCCCTTGGCGCAGTGGGCGCCGCGGCTGATGGGGTGGTCGAAGGCCGGTTCCTGGCCGGTCCAGACCCCTTCCTGGACCTCGGCATAGACGCCGCAGCCCACCGAGCAGTGGGAGCAGATGGTGCGCCGGGTCTCGATGGGGGCGTCCGAATAGGGCGTGCGCTCGGCGGCATCGACGCGGCGCATCATGGGCGCGCCCATCAGGCCGGCGGCGGCCAGGCCGCCGGTGGTCGCGCCGCTGCGCTTGAGGAACTGGCGCCGGGAGATACCGAGGCCGGCGCCGGCCTCGGGGGTCGCGTGCTTGGGCGTCAAACGCATGGTGGCTTCCTCCTCAGTCCCGCAGGGTGGCGTAGTAGGCGCGGATATGCTCGCTCTCGTGGTAGCGGCGCGGTGCCTCATCGGTGCGCGGCGAGGCGCTCTCGGCCTGGACCAGGGAGACATGGCCGAGGCCGGCGACCGCGGAGGCCGCGGCGGTGCCGGCGCCGAGGGTCTTGAGGAACTGCCGGCGCCGGGGGTTCACGGGGGTGTCGGATCGCTGCTGAGTCATGATTTGGCCTCACTCTGGTGGTGGGATGACCGGGGGGCGTTGGCCCAGCGCAGGGCCTGGAGCTGGGCCGCCTGCTCGAGACGCGCCTGCTCATGGGCCATAAAGGCCAGGCCCAGCTCGGCGAGCCGGGCATAGAAGGGGGTGTCGACCCGGGCCAGGTCTTGCAGGCAGTCGCTGGCCCAGGGCGCCAGATGGCGCTCGAAGAAGGCCGGCGCCGCTTCGGGTTGTGACTCGGTAAGAATCGCCATGCACTCGAAGAGCGCCGCCAGATGATCCTCCGGGTCCGAGTTGTCGGCATGCCGGGCGATGCCCAGCCGCTTGAGGTCGCGACGCAGGCTGACCAGCGCCTCGTCCATCAGCTCTCCCTGGCGATACCAGGAGGCGTAGGGCACCACCTCGCCCTGGATCACGCCGATCAGGTGACGAAAGTGGGCCCGTTCCAGGGCCGTCGGCTGCGCCTGCCGGGCGGCCGCGGCGAGGCCGTCCCAGGCCCGTCCCAGGGGGCCGCCATCCTCCGCCTGCAGTTCGCCCAGCCAGTCGAGCAGCTCGCCGTTCGGGGCCTGGCGCAGTAGCCGGGCCAGCAGGCGATAGATCTCGGCGTGAAGGGCCGATTCCTCGTCGGCGGGGTTCGCGGTCGTGGTCTCTGTCATGGCGTCATACCTTGAGTTGCGCTTCGGGATCCCGGGCCAGCGACCGCCAGACATCCCGGACGCGACAGTCTTCGCACATTTCCAGGCGTCGGGCGGCTTCGCCGGAAAAATAGGGGTGGGCGGCGAGCTTGCCCTTGATGGCCTCGATGGTGGCGGCACTGGCGAAGGCCTTGCCGCAGCCGATGCAGTGGAAGGGGGCGGCCTCGTGAAGCGTGCGCTGCTCGCTGCGCTCGGGGGCGGCCAGGAAACCGGGCTCCAGGGCGATGGCCTGCTCCGGGCAGGTCGCCTCGCACAGGCCGCACTGCACGCAGTCCGCCTCGCGCAGACTCAGCACCGGCCGCTCCCGGCCGGCGGCCAGGGCCGGGGTGGGGCAGGCGGAGACGCAGGCCAGGCAGAGGGTGCAGCGCTGGCTATCCACCCGGATACCGCCATAGGCGGTGCCCCGGGGCAGCCCATGGCGGCCGCCATCGCTGCGGCCCTGGGCGGCCAGATGATCAAGCACGTGATTCAGGCGTTCGCGCTTGCCGGGCTCGTCGGGGGCCTCGCTCAGGGGGGCCAGGGCCGGGAGACGCGGCGGGGCATCCCGGGCCGCGGGATCCGCGTCGATGGCCCGGATTCGCTCGGGAGGCAGTCCCAGGGCCTCGAGCAGGCCGTGAGCCAGGGCGAGTTCGCCGTCCAGGAAGGTCCGAAGGCGCTCGGGCATCTCAGCCATGTACTGAATACGGACTTCCGCCGCCCCGAAGGCCAGGGCCGCCAGCCACTGATCATGGCCGGCGCTGCCGAGCTCCTCCAGGGGCAGGTCAATCAGCTGGCCGGCCACCCGGGCCTCGTCGGCGAGATCGGCCGCGGCGGCGAAGCGTACCACCGGGTCGCGGCCCCCCGCCTGGCGATAGTGCTCGAGCCAGGCGGCGAGGGTGTGCTGCAACTGGTGATCCTCCGGCAGACGGTAGCGGATGGCGCCGGTGGGGCAGGCGCTGGTGCAGCTGCCCACGCCATGGCAGCGAAAGGGGTCAATCTCGACCCGGGCCTCGATGCGTCCCGGGTGGCTGGCGATGGCATCGGCGGGGCAGACCTCGAGGCAGCGGCTGCAGCCGCGCTTGCCCTGGGCGTCATGGGCGCAGAGGCTAGCCTCGATCTCGAAGTAGCGGGGCTTGTCGAACTCGCCCACCAGGGCCGCCCAGTCGGCCAGGGCCGAGGCCTCGAGGGGCTCGCCACGGCTGGCCAGGTAGCCCGGCGGCGGCAGTTCCAGGTCGAGCCGCGGGCGGCTGTCCAGGTCGAGGACCAGGTCGAAGTGGTCGCGCCCGGCCAGGGCCCGGGCCAGGTCGAGCCACTCGCCTCCCCGCTTCAGGCCGACGCGGAAGCGTCCCAGGTAGCCCTCGAGGGTCAGGGCCTCGGCCTCGCCGCGATTCAGGGAATGGCTGGGCAGGGCCCGGGTCCGGCTCAGCAGCTCGTCGGCCTCCTCGCCGTCGATGGCCTCGGTAAACAGCAGGGTCAGGGAGGCCAGCCCGAGATTTTCCAACGCCACGGCGGCGCGGCGTGTATCGGCTTCGTTGCCGATCAGCAGGGCATGGCCGGCGCTGGCATAGGTGACGCTGCTTGGCGCCAGGTTGCGAGGCCAGGAGACGCGGCGATAGGCGCTCTCCCGGGCCAGACGGTTACGGTCGTCGGCCGCTAGCGATGGGGTCATGGTTTCTCACGGTCCTAGTCACGGTCTTTAGTCACGGTCCTACTTCACGGCCCTAGTTTGTGACGTTGCCGGGGCCGTCGCGGCCGGGCCTGCCTCTCGGGCTTATTTTTTTATCGCTAATGAATGAGTGTGGTCGGTTCTGGGTATCTCGCCAGATCATCCTTGGTCTAATGTTTTCGCCGGTGGGGGCGCGTCCGGCCCGATAGCCTCCGTCGTCGGCGCCTCGGGTGAGGAAGCCGGTGGCGACTGCTCGTCGTCTTGGCGAGGGTCGGCTTCGCCCTCTGCCTCGGTGGACAGGTTGTCCTCGGCCGGCGCTTCCGCGGGGCGGGTCCAGCGCCGCAGGCGCTCGGCCAGTTCGCCGGCCAGCGGCTGCAGGCGCCGATAGTCGTCGTCGTAGTCATCCAGGCCGTCGCGCACGCCATACTGGTCGCCGGCGAAGAGGCGGCGCAGGGCGCGGCGGCGCAGGGCCTCGCCGACGCCGCTGGCCATAAAGGCGGAGATCTCGCTGCCCGGCGCCAGGTCGTCGGGGTCGGGCAGGGCGTCATCGGCGGCTGGTGTCGCCGATATCTCGACGTCGGCCTCGTCGACGGGCGGCGGGGCCGGGGCTTCCTCGGCCTGAGAGGCTTCACGCTTGCGCTCGGACCAGTGGGACAGGCGACTCATGGCTATCTCCCTCATGGTTGCAGCTCCCGGGCGCGACCGGCGCCCTGGCGTTTTTTCTTGCGGCCCTCCGGGGGCGCCTCGCCGTGGCGGGCCAGATAGGCCTCGATCCAGGCCTGGATGGCCAGCGGCATGGCCACCTCGAGAACGCATTGCTCGCCGTCCATCCAGGCCGCCGCCACCTCCTGGCTGGCGGTGATGGCGCTGGGTTGGGGCTCAGGCGTATCGCTGTCACCGGCGCGCAGGAAGAGTCGAGGGGCGGCGGAGGCCAGGTTGAAGCGGTAGGCGGCGCGCTCGGTCATCAGCAGCTGCAGCGTCAGGCAACAGGGGCCGGCCTCGCCCGGCGTCAGGTCGACGATTTTCCAGCGCAGGCGGGTAAAGCCCTTGATGGTGACGGGGACGCTCGACAGGTCGAAACTGAGGGAGCAGGATGTGGTGGCTGGCATGGGGCGCTCTTGTCGGCTTGACTCCCCTGCAGTAAAGACAGTCCCGGCCGAGACTGCCATGATCGGGGTCAACGATTGATTAAGGAGTTGCGAATGCTTGCCTTGCCGCGTACCCATGCCCGGCTGCCGGCTACCCTGGAGATCGAGGTCGTCGATGAGTATGGCGAGCCCCGACGCCAGGCGATCGCCGCCGAGCGGGCCCTGACGGTCTACCTCAACAAGCGCGAGATCGTCACCCTGATGACCCTGGGGGCCGACCCGGAGGCCCTGGTGGTGGGCTACCTGCGCAATCAGGGCCTGGTGGCGGCCCGGGAAGACCTGGTTCAGGTGGCGGTGGATTGGGAGGTGGAGTCCGCCGCCGTGGTCACCCGCCACCCGCCCGAGGACCTGGAGGCACGCTTGGCCACGCGTACCGTGACCACCGGCTGCGGCCAGGGCACCGTCTTTGGGCGGCTGCTGGAGAGCATTCCCCCGACGCCGCCGGCCACCCGGTTAAGTCAGTCGGTGCTCTATCGGTTGCTGGATAACCTGGGCGCCTATAACGAGACCTATCGCAGCGCCGGGGCCGTGCATGGTTGTGCCCTGTGCCGCCAGGAGGTGGTGCTCGATTTCGTCGAGGACGTGGGGCGCCACAATGCGGTGGATACCCTGGCCGGGCGCCAGTGGCTGGAAGAGGCGGAGTCGACGGCGGCGGATATCTTCTATACCACCGGACGCCTGACCTCGGAGATGGTGCTCAAGGTGGCCCAGATGGGCATCGGCGTACTGGTCTCCCGTTCCGGGGTCACCCAGAAGGGGGTGGAGCTGGCCAGCCGCTTCGGGGTGCTGCTGATCGCCCGGGCCAAGGGCAAGCACTTCCAGGCCATCCATGCCGGCGAGCGGCTGGTGCTGGATGCCATGCCGGCGCGTCGCCCCGGGGATCGCCGCCGCTGATTCCTGCTGGTGCAGTTGTTTGATTTTCTGCACGATTCTGGTGCGGTGTCCAACCGCACTCATGCTGCTTTTCTTCGCGAGCCCCAGGAATTATCCGGGGCGCTTGTGTCCACCTTGCCTGTCAATTATCTTTGTCGCGCGTGGCATATAAGATACAAAAGTGTCGATAAAATGGCATTTTTTACGATAATTCAAATCTTGAGGCAGACACCCATGACGGACTCACCCTCCGCAACTCAATTGACGCGTGTGCTGGCACGCAAGGATGTGTTGGCGCTGGCCTTCGGCGCCATGATCGGCTGGGGCTGGATCGTGATGACCGGCAGCTGGATACAGTCCGCCGGCAGCCTCGGCGCCATCACCGCCTTTATCCTCGGCGGTATCGCCATCGTGCTGGTGGGCCTGACCTATGCCGAGCTGGCCTCGGCCATGCCCCAGGTAGGCGGTGAGCATGTCTACAGCTATCGGGCCCTCGGCCACTTCGCCTCCTTCTTCTGCACCTGGGCCATTGCCCTGGGGTATGTGAGCGTGGTGGCCTTCGAGGCGGTGGCGCTGCCCACCGTGGTGGAGCACCTCTTCCCCGGCTATGCGGTGGGCCATCTGTGGTCCATCGCCGGCTGGGACGTTCAGGCCACCTGGGTGGTGGTGGGCGTCGCCGGTTCCGTGGCGATGATGGCGATCAACTATGTGGGCATCCGCACCGCGGCCCTGGTGCAGAAGGTGGTGACCCTGTTGATCCTGGTGGTGGGCATCATGTTTATCACCGGGGCGCTATTCGAGGGCGAACGGGCGACCATGGAACCGCTGTTCAATACCTCCGAGGGGGTGATGGGCGGCATCATGCTGGTACTGATCATGGTGCCCTTCATGTTCGTCGGCTTCGACGTCATTCCCCAGGCCGCCGAGGAGATCAACCTGCCGTTCCGGGAGATCGGCCGGGTACTGATGGTCTCGGTGATCATGGCGGTGTTCTGGTATGCGCTGATCATCCTCGGCACTTCCCTGATGCTGGATGCCGAGGCGCTGGGGGCCAGCTCCCTGGCGGTGCCCGATGCCATGCAGGCGGTGTTCCGGGCTCCCTGGGCGGGTAACCTGATGGTGCTGGCGGGGATCGCCGGGATCATCACCAGTTGGAATGCCTTCTACGTTGGTGGCTCCCGGGCCATCTACGCCCTGGCCCACTCGGGCATGTTGCCGGCCTTCCTGGCCAAGCTGCACCCCAAGCACCGCACCCCCACCAATGCCATCCTGCTGATGGGGCTGCTCTCCTGTCTGGCGCCTTTCTTCGGGCGTCCGGCCCTGGTCTGGCTGGTGGTCGCCGGTGGCCTGGGGATCGTGATCGCCTACCTCTTCGTGTCGCTCTCCTTCGTGATGCTGCGCATCAAGGCACCGGAGATGGAGCGCCCCTTCAAGGTGCGCCAGGGCATGGTGGTGGGCGTGATCGCCGTGTTGCTCTCCCTGGGCCTGATCGCCCTCTATCTGCCGGGTAGCCCGGCGGCGTTGGCGCCGGCGGAGTGGGTCCTGTTTCTGGGGTGGATGGGCCTCGGCCTGGTGCTCTATGCCTGGTCCCGGGCGCGCTATGGCGTGGCCTTCAGCGACAAAATGATGTACCGCGAGCTGGCCGGCACCGAGGCCGAGGCCCATCCCGGGCGCTGAGTGACAGCCGACACCATGCAAAAGGCCCCGTTATGGGGCCTTTTTTGTTGCTCTCGGGGGCGTTGGGACTAGTCCGTCAGACCACATCGCCTCGGGTACAGACCGAGAGCACCACGGCGTCTTCTTCACTCACCGAGATCAGCGCATGGCCCATGTCGCTGTCGAAGTAGATGCTGTCGCCGCGCTCCAGGCGCAGCGGCTCATAGAACTCGGTGTAGAGCAGGATCGCCCCCTCTAGGACGATCAGGAATTCCTCGCCGTCATGGCGCACCCACTCGTTGAACTCCTCGAAGTGGCGGGCCCGCACGATGGTCTTGAAGGGGATCATGCGCTTCTGGGCCAGCTGCCAGGAGAGCAGCTCGTGCTCGTAGGTGGGGGTGGGATGGAGCTGCCCCTCGCCGACCCGGGTCAGGTCGCGCCGCCCCAGGGTGCGCTGCTGGGCCTTGGGGGGGCTGAGCAACTGGGGCAGGTCGATATCCAGGCCGGTGATCAGTTTCTGCACCGCGCTGAAGGTGGGCGAGATCTGGTCGTTCTCGATCTTCGACAGGGTCGAGCGGGCCAGGCCGGTACGCTGGCTGACGTCGTCCAGGGTCCAGTGATTGGCGAGACGGATCTCCTTGAGCCGCTCGCCGAGTCGCAGCGGCTCGACGAAGGCCTTGCGTCCCGAGGCGATACGCAGGGCGGCAGCCTGATCGGTGGTGGCGGTCATAAGGTTCACTATCGGAAAAATATTTCCTCAAAGCGTACCATAGAACACCGGCCGCCGTGGGGCGGCGCCTGTCCCACGGCGACACCGGGATAGGCAGCGGCGTCAGCGTGGTTCAGCCCTCGAAGGGCAGTCCCAGCAGTGCCCGCACATGGGCCCCGGCGCTGCGTCCCAGGGACTCCAGGTCATAGCCTCCCTCCAGCACCGAGACCAGGCGGTTGTCGGCGAAGCGCGCGGCGATCTCCAGGGCGAAGCGAGTGACCCAGTCATAGTCGGCCTCGGTGAGGCAGAGCTCCGCCAGGGGATCGTCCCGATGGCCATCGAAGCCCGCCGAGACCAGCACCAGCTCCGGGCGGAAGGCCTCCAGGGCCGGCCGCCAGTCGCGCTCGATGGCCTCGCGGAAGACGGCGCCGTCGCTGCCGGCGGGCAGCGGCGTATTGATCACATTGGTGAACTCCGCCTTGAGGTAGCGCCAGGGGTACAGCGGGTATTGGTAGCTGGAGCAGACCAGCACCCCGGGGTCGTCCTTGAAGATGTCCACGGTGCCGTTGCCCTGGTGGACGTCGAAGTCGAGGATGGCGATGCGGCTGGCGCCATACTGGGCCCGGGCATGGGCGGCCCCCACCGCCACGTTATTGAAGAAACAGAAGCCCATGGCTTCGCTGGCCTCGGCGTGGTGTCCCGGCGGGCGCACCGCACAGAAGACGTTGTCGGCCTGCCGGCGGTAGACCTGGTCGACGCCGCGGATCACCGCCCCGGCGGCGACCCGGGCCGCGTCCAGGCTAGCGGGGTTCATCAGGGTGTCGCCGTCCAGGGAGATCAAGCCATGCTCGGGGACGCACTTGATCAGCGACTGGATATGGCGCCGTGGATGCACCCGTTCCAGTTGCTCGTCGCTGGCCGGCTTGGCCTCGGACTGCATGGTCTGCTGGAGCAGGCCGGCCAGCGACAGGCGGGCACGGATCGCCTCCAGGCGCAGCGGGCTCTCGGGATGCTCCGGCCCCATATGGTGGTCGAGGCAGCGGGGGTGGGTGATATAGGCGGTGATCATGGCAGGCTCCAGGCGCGTCGCCACGACCTTAAACGCTGGTTGGCCTTGCATGACAGTGCCAATAAGTCGTACACAGGGAGCGGACAGTCGCGGGGGAGTCGCCGGTGAGCACACGTTTTCTCAGACATTTCTTCGAACCGCGTAGCCTGGCGGTGGTGGGGGCCTCGGAGAAGCCCCACTCCATGGGCGGGCTGGTGATCCGCAACCTCCAGGAGGGCGGCTTCCGCGGCCCCATCTGGGCGGTCAACCGCAAGGGCTACGAGAGCGTTCATGGCCAGCCCTGCGTGACCCGGGTCGACGACCTGCCGGAGGTGCCCGACCTGGCGGTCGTCTGTACCCCGGTGGCCACCCTGCCCAAGCTGATCAAGCGCCTGGGCGCCTTCGGTGTCAAGGCGGCCCTGGTGCTCTCGGGGGGCTCCCACCTCGATGATAGCGCCGACGGCGAGGGCTCGATCCGCACCCGCATGCTGGCGGCGGCACGCCCCTCGGGAATTCGTATCCTGGGCCCGGAGTGCATGGGCATCGTGGTGCCGGGACGGCGGCTCAACGCCACCTATGCCGGTCAACCGGTCAAGGCGGGCAAGGTCGCCTACCTGGGCCAGTCCGGGATGCTGGGCAACGCCATGATCGACTGGGCGGCGGGGCGTGGCATCGGCTTCTCGCATCTGGTGACCCTGGGCGACAGCGTCGATGTACTGCTCCCCGACCTGATCGACTATATCAACCAGTACGCCCCGTCCCAGGCGCTGCTGCTGCATCTGGAGCGCATCCACGATGCCCAGCACTTCATGACCGCGCTGCGCGAGGCGTCGCGCCATCGCCTGGTGTTGGCCATCAAGAGTGGGCGCACTAGCGCCTCGGACCTCTCCAATCTGCCACCCACCCCGGGGGTGGCCAATCGCGACGTGATCTTCGATGCCGCCCTGGCGCGGGCCGGGGTGGTGCGGGTCAATGACTCCGACGAGCTCTTCGATGCCCTGGAGACCCTGTCGAGGATGAAGCCCCTGCGCGGCGATCGCCTGGCCATCGTCGCCAACGGCCTGGGGCCGGCGATGCTGGCCATCGATAAGCTGGTCAGCGCCGGCGGGCGCCTGGCGGAGTTCACCGACGCGACCCGGGAGGCGCTGCAGGCGGCGGACTTCGACATGACCCTGCCGGGCCGCAACCCGGTGGACCTGGGCAGCGATGCCACCCCCGAGCGGCTGGTGGAGGCGCTGGCGCTGGTGGCCGCCGATGCCAACGTGGACGCCGTGCTGGTGGTGCATGCGCCGACCCGGCTGGCGCCGGCCAGGGCCACCGCCGAGGCGATCATCGCCAACCGCAGGCGCTTCCGGCGCAACCTGCTGACCAGTTGGATGGGCCTGGAGGAGGCCATGGCGGCGCGCCATGAGTTCCACCTGGCCGGGTTGCCCACCTATATGTCGCCGGAGAAGGCGGTCAAGGCCTTTATGCATATGGTCGATTACCAGCGGGTCCAGGCGCTGCTCCAGGAGACCCCGCCGAGCCTGCCCTTTACCACGGCCGCCGAGAGTCGCGACCGCTGTCGCGCCCTGATCGACCGGGCCTGGGAGGCGGGCCGCCGGCGCCTGACCCATAGCGAGACCGCCCGGGTGTTGGCCGCCTACGGGATCGCGTCGGCGCCGTCCCGTTACCCCGTTACGCCGGAGGAGGGGGAGTCGGCGGCCGCCGAGCTGGAAGGGCCCCTGGCCTTGAAGGTGGTGCACGATCATAACTGCACGCCCTTTCGTTACCGGCGCCATCCCCACAAGCTCTCGGCGGGGCTGCTCCAGGACCTGGAGAGCCCCGCCCAGGTGGCCGAGGGGATGCGCCGGCTGGCCGACAAGGTGGCGGAGAAGTTTCCCGACAGCCCCATCCAGGAGTTCTGCCTGCAGCCCATGCAACGCGGCAAGCACTCCCTGCAGCTGTGCGCCGGCATCACCCGGGATCCGGTGTTCGGCCCGGTGGTCCTGTTCGGTATCGGTGGCTACAAGGTCAATGTGCTGGCGGATCGCCAGGTGGCGTTGCCGCCGCTCAATATCACCCTGGCCGACGACCTGATCCAGCGCACCCATGCCGCCAAGCTGATTCGCGAACACTCCCGGGACCCGGAGCGTGACCTGGAGCGGCTGCGCCGCCTGCTGGTGCAGCTCTCCCAGCTGGCCGCCGACCTGCCGCGGCTGCAGGGGCTGGAGATCAATCCCCTGGTGCTCAATCGCGACGGCATGGTGGCGGTGGACTTCGCCATGGACCTGGGGTCGCCGGGGCGCCATGCCATCATGCCCTACCCGGAGGAACTCCGGGAGTGGCTGACCCTGCCCAACGGCATGCAGGTGGAGGTGCGGCCGATCCGTGCCGAGGATGCGCCGCTGATCACCGGCTTCCATACCCGGCTCTCCGAGGAGAGCATTCGCTTTCGCTATTTCCACAACAAGGCGTCGCTGACCCAGCGCGACCTCTCGATGCTGGCGCATATCAACTACGACCGGCAGATGGCCTTTATCGCCGAGCGTCACGGCGAGGAGGGCGACAAGGAGATGCTGGGCGTGGTGCGGGTATGGAACGACCCGGACAACATTCGCACCGAGTTCTCCATCATCATCCGCGACGACCTCCAGGGCCAGGGCCTGGGCAGCCTGCTGATGAATAAGATGATCCGCTACTGCAAGGGGGTGGGCACCCTGGAGATGGTGGGCCAGATCATGGTGGACAATCACCCCATGCGGGCGCTGATGAAGCACCTGGGGTTCCGGCTGCGCTACAACATGGAGGAGCAGGTGGTGGATGCCACCCTGCGGCTCAACGAGCCGAGCAGCGAATGGCAGCGTCACCGCCTCGATAGCCAGCCGGACTGACGCCGGGCGGGTGACCCCGACCTGGAAATGCCGACGGCCACCCACTCTGGGGTGGCCGTCGTTGGTATCACGGTCCCCTTAGGGGGCCAGGCGCACCTTGCTCCACTGCGCGTCGCGCAGGCTGTAGCGAATCCGGTCATGCAATCGACTGGGCTGACCCTGCCAGAACTCGATCATCTCGGGGATCACCCGGTAGCCACCCCAGTTGGCCGGACGCATTACCGGTTGGCCGTCATAGGCCTGTTCGAAGCGGTTCTGGCGCTCTGCCAGCCAGTCGCGATCGGGAATCTCCACGCTCTGGGTGGCGATCCAGGCGCCCAACTGGCTGCCCCGGGGGCGGCTGGCGAAGTAGTGATCCGACTCTTCCGGACTGACCTGGCTGACCGGCCCCTCGATGCGCACCTGGCGATCCAGCTTGGGCCACCAGAAGACCAGGGCGGCGTGGGGCACATTGGCCAGCTCGCTGCCCTTGTGGCTGTGGTAGTTGGTGTAGAAGCACAGTCCCTTGTCGTCGATGCCCTTGAGCAGCACGATGCGGGCATGGGGCAACCCCTGGCTGTCCACCGTGGCCAGGGTCATGGCGTTGCCGTCATCCCCCTCGGTCTCGAGCGCTAGGGCCAGCCACTCCTCGAACAGCGTCATCGGCGCTTCGGGGGTCGAGTCGGTATCCAGGCGCCCCCCTTCGTAGTCGCGGCGGATATCGGCGATATTGCGTGTCATGGCGTTCTCCTTGAAGTCGTTCATGGGGTTGCCGGTTGTCGAGGCGAGCTCAACAGCCGCCGATGTCGTTCAGGGGTTGCCCCTATCTTAAGGGCTCGAGGCGAGCTCAACAGCCGCCGATGTCGTTCAGGGGTTGCCCCTATCTTAAGGGCTCGAGGCGAGCTCAACAGCCGCCGATGTCGTTCAGGGGTTGCCCCTATCTTAAGGGCTCGAGGCGAGCTCAACAGCCGCCGATGTCGTTCAGGGGTTGCCCCTATCTTAAGGGCTCGAGGCGAGCTCAACAGCCGCCGATGTCGTTCAGGGGGTTGCCCCTATCTTAAGGGCTCGAGGCGAGCTCAACAGCCACCGATGTCGTTTAGGGGGTTGCCCTTTATCTTAAGGGCTCGAGCCGAGCCGGACCATGGTCCTCGAGAGGACTGACGGTGCTGTGATACCGATCTCGCTGATCGCTCCTCGGCTGGCCCTGATGGCCTGGCGGTTTCAGGCTTTGAAGTAGTGGAGGAGCGAGCGTGAATGGGTGGCTGGGGTCAGGCGTCACGGCGCAGCTGGCGGCTGCGGAAGCGGGCATAGCCGGTGGCACCGACGAACAGCGCCAGGGCGGCGACGACGATGGCCATGCCCAGCAGGCCCAGTCCCGGCAGGATGGCGATATTCACCCCCATCATGAAATAGAGCAGGCTGACGAAGGCCAGCCAGGCATGGCCCCGGGGGCGCCTGGCGATCAGCGAGGGCAGGAAGAGCAGCAGGGGCAGCAGATAGATCAACGCTGCTATCAGGCTGGTGCCCGCTTGCAGCCGCCAGCCGGCGAAGGCCAGTAACAGCGCCAACGCGGCGTAGCTACCCAGCACCAGGCGGCGGCTGCCAGCGGTCAGGGTATCCAGGCCGCGTTCGGCCTCCCAGCGTTCCAGTCGCTGTCTCATCGGGCGCCCTCCAGGGCCAGGGCCAGGCGCGCCAGACGCCGCCCCTGGGCGAAGGCGAGGTGACGTTCGGCCTCATCCAGGGGCTTGTCGCTGCGCTGACCGGCCAGATGGCTGGCGCCATAGGGGGTGCCCCCGGCGGTGGTGGTATAGAGCTCCGTCTCGCTATAGGGCAGGCCGGCATAGACCATGCCGTGATGCAGCAGCGGCAGCAGCATGCTGATCAGGGTGCTCTCCTGGCCGCCGTGCAGGCTCGAGGTGGAGGTAAAGGCGGTGGCCGGCTTGTCGATCAGGGCCCCGCCGACCCACAGCTCGCTGGTGGTATCGATAAAATGCTTGAGGGGCGCCGCCATATTGCCGAAGCGGGTGGGGCTGCCCAGCGCCAGGGCGGTGCAGTGGCGCAGGTCGTCCAGGCTGGCGTAGACGGCCCCCTCGGCGGGAATCTCCGGGTCCACCGCCTCGCAGGTGGGGGAGACCGGCGGCACGGTTCTCAGCCGCGCGGCGATGCCCGACCGGGACTCCACGCCGGCGGCGATCTGCTCGGCCAGGGCGCGGGTGGCGCCATGGCGGGAATAATAGAGGATCAGCACATAGGGGAGGGCGTCAGGCATGGGAGCTCCGGGGACGGCGGCATAGGTCGGGGAGATAGGGCGGCGATCAGTCGAGCAGGGCCAGGATCGCTTCCGGGGGGCGGCCGATGATGGCACGATCGCCGCGGTCGGCGATGGGGCGCTGCATCAGCTTGGGGGTCGCGGCGATGGCATCGATCACCGTCTCGAGATCCATGGCGTCCCGGTCCAGGGCCTTCCATTCCGCCTCGTTGCTGCGCAGCAGGGCTCCGGCATCATCGAGCCGTGCGGCCAAGTCGCGCAGCGCCTGGGCATCCAGCGGCTCGTCCAGGTAGCGGTGGACCCGGAAGTCGACGCCGCGGGCTTCCAGCAGGGCCAGGGCTTCCCTCGACTTGGAGCAGCGGGGGTTGTGATAGAGGGTGATCATCGGCGGGGCTCCTCGCAGCAGAATCAGTGGCTTGGCGGCTATTGTAGGGCGGCCCCAGCCCCCTCACAAGGCGAGGCGGTATCCCTGTCCTCTTAGTCGATTTATACCGTTATCTATCTGTCTGGCCTAACAGCCCCAGCCTCGGCTAATCTATCCGTCGATAGACCCAGGCGAGACGACCATCCATCAAGGGGAGCTCCACCCGCTCGTAGCGAATGCCCAGTCGCTCGTAGCGATCCAGCCTCGCCAGTTCCCCGGCATCGACCCGCAGCAACAGCCCCTCGACGCTGGCTTCGTCATCGCGCCTGATATCCAGCCCCTCGCGGCGATAGCCGGGAAGGTTGGCGGGCTCGGGGTCGCCACTGCGTCCATAGACCAGCCAGCGCAGCGGGGCATACCGCAGGGTGCCGTAGACGAAAACCCGGTGCTCACCGGCGGCGATCGGGGCCAGTTCCTGCGGCGGCGAGTAACCGAACGGGCTCAGCAGGGTCCACCAGAGGTAGCCCGTCACCAGCAGCGGCAACCCCAGCAGGCCGGTCAGGAAATAGCGTAGCGGCATGGAATCGTCTCGTGGGCAAGGGGGACGGCAGGAGGGTGACAAGGGACTCCCCACGGGGGTTACCATAGGGATCGGGTCTCAAGGAGGCAATCACCATGGGTCAGGAATCACAGGACTTTCGTCACCTGATGGGGGAGGTGGAGCCGCTGCGCCGCGGCCAGGGACGCGCCGACCCGGGGCACAAGCGCCGGGGGCCCAGCGAGGCACAGCTGGCTCGGCGCCGCGACGCCGAGGCGGTCGGCGAGGAGAGCAACTTCCTCTCCGATGAGTTTGTCGAGCCGCTGGGCGCCTGGGATCCGCTGGCCTACCGGGGGGACGGCATCCAGACCGGGGTCATGGATCGCCTGCGCCAGGGCGGCTATGCTCCCCAGGCGCAGCTGCACCTGATCAAGGTACCCCTGGAGCGGTGCCGTCGGGAGCTGTTCGGCTTTATTCGTGACGCCGAGGCCCACGACCTGCGCTGTCTGCTGATCGTGCATGGCCGGGGCAGCCGCGACGACGGCCCCGCCAACCTGCGTCGCGCCTACCTCGACAAGTGGCTGCGCCAGTTCGCTTCGGTGCAGGCCTTCGCCTCCGCCCAGCCGCCACATGGCGGCCTGGGCGCCACCTATGTGCTGCTGCGCAAGAGCGAACGGGCGCGGGCCGCCAACCGGGAGCGGCAGCAGAAGCGCCGCGGTTGAGGCCGCTCCCCAGACGACACGGCCCCGGCAATTGCCGGGGCCGTGTCGTTCCGAAAAGCGCAGGGGCTCAGGCGCCTTTCTGCTCCTTCAGGCGGCGCTCGAAGAGCGCCTCCTGGCTGTCCACCGCCGGCTGATAGCTGACGCTGAACGCGCCCAGGGCACGCAGGGCATCCTCCAGGTGCTGATCCTCCCGCAGGGCCAGGGCATCGAAGCCGCAGCGGCTCATGTAGTAGAGCTGATCCACCAGCACATCGCCGATGGCGCGCACCTCGGCGCCGTAGCCGTAGCGCTCGCGCAGCAGCCGCGCCAGGCTGTAGCCGCGACCGTCGGTGAAGGCGGGGAAGTCGATGGCGATCAGCGGCGCCGCCGCCAGGCGCTCGGCCAGCTCAGGCGTCAGCTCGGTATCGCTGGGCAGCCAGGGCGCCAGGCCCTCGTCACCGGCGTGGTCCAGCCACAGGGCCAGGGGCACGATCACCGGGCGCTGGCCGGGCAGGGCCTCCTCGTGGCGGGACAGGGCCCAGTCGTCCTGTTCCGGTTGACCCAGCTTGATCAGGGTCTGGGCGTGCTCGAGTTGGGTGTCAGGCATAGACCCGCTCCTTGAAGGGCTTGAGACCGATACGGCGATAGGTGTCGAGGAAGGTCTCGTCGTCGTGGCGCTGCTCGACGAAGACCTTGAGCACCTTGTCGATCACCTCGGGCACGTCCTCGCGGAAGAAGGAGGGGCCGAGAATCTTGCCCAGGGAGGCGTCGTCGCTGGCGTTGCCGCCGAGCGAGATCTGGTAGTACTCCTCACCCTTCTTGTCGACGCCGAGGATGCCGATATGGCCCACGTGGTGGTGGCCACAGGCGTTCATGCAGCCGGAGATATTGAGGTCCAGGGGGCCGAGATCGTAGAGGAAGTCGAGGTCCTCGAAGCGTTCCTGGAGGGCCTGGGCGATGGGGATCGATACCGCATTGGCCAGGCCGCAGTAGTCGCCGCCGGGGCAGCAGATGATGTCGTTGAGGGTGCCCACGGTGGGGTTGGCCATGCCCAGCTCATCCAGCTCTCGCCACAGGGTCTCGAGCTCGTCCACCGGCACGTCGGAGAGCACCAGGTTCTGCTCGTGGGTGACCCGTACCTCGCCGAAGCTGTAGCGCTCGGCGAGATCCGCCACGGCGTCGAGCTGGTCGGCGGTGACGTCCCCGGGGGCATGCTCGCGACGCTTCAGCGACAGGGTGACCGCCTTGTAGCCGGGCACCTTGTGGTCGGTGACGTTATTGGTGACGAAGCGACCGAAGGCGCGGTTCTCGCCACGCAGCGCCTCGACGGCGGCGATGGCGTCCTCGGCCACCGGACGACGCTCCGGCTCGATAAAGTGAGCGCGGGCGGCCTCCACGGCCTCCCGGGTCAGGGTCTGGGGGCCATCCTTGAGGTGGGCCCACTCGGCGTCGACGCGACGGCGGAACTCCTCGATGCCCAGCGCCTTGACCAGGATCTTGATACGCGCCTTGAACTTGTTGTCGCGGCGACCGAACTGGTTGTAGACCCGCACGCAGGCCTCCAGGTAGGTCAGCAGGTGCTGCCAGGGCAGGTCCTCGCGCACCACGTCGCCGATCATCGGCGTACGGCCCAGGCCGCCGCCGGCCAGCACCTTGACCCGCAGTTCACCCTGGTCGTCGTGCCACAGCCGCAGGCCGATATCGTGGACCTGGATGGCGGCCCGGTCGGCGGCGGCGCCGGTCACGGCGATCTTGAACTTGCGCGGCAGGAAGGCGAATTCCGGATGCAGGGTCGACCACTGGCGAATCAGCTCGCACCAGGGGCGGGGATCCTCCACCTCGTCCCGGGCGATGCCGGCGAACTGGTCGCTGGTGGTGTTGCGGATGCAGTTGCCGCTGGTCTGGATGGCATGCATCTGCACTTCGGCGAGCTCGGCGAGGATCTCCGGCACGTCCTCCAGCGCCGGCCAGTTGAGCTGCAGGTTCTGGCGGGTGGTGAAGTGGGCGTAGCCGCGGTCGTAGCGGCGGGTGATCTCGCCCAGGCGCCGCAGCTGGGTGGCGGAGAGCATGCCGTAGGGGATGGCGATGCGCAGCATGGGCGCATGCTTCTGGATATAGAGCCCGTTCTGCAGGCGCAGCGGGCGGAATTCCTCTTCCGGCAGACGCCCGGCCAGGTGGCGCGCCATCTGGTCACGGAACTGGGCGACGCGTTCGTCGACGAGCGTCTGATCGTAGGTGTCGTACCGATACATTCAGGGGTGTCCTGCTAGTCGGGGCCAAAAAATAGGGTGCCGTATGCTGGCACCTTACTCCTCTCTCTTTATTCTATGAAAGAATAAATGATCATAGATTTTTATTAAAGGGTTATTAGTAGCGACCAAGGAGGCCGCTAGATAACCAGTCGCTGCCAGCGACGGCGTTGCCAGATCCAGGCGAAGCATAGGGAGTTGAAGCAGCGATAGCCCAGTTGCACCCACCAGATGCCGATCAGGCCCTGTTCCAGCACCACCCCGACCCACCAGGCCAGGGGCAGGAACAGCAGCCACTGGGTGGCCAGGGTCAGGGTCATCACGGTGCGATTGGCGCCGGCCCCCAGCAGGGCCTGGCCCAGGACCAGGGCGGCGGCATCCAGCACGATCATCAGGGCGGTGAGCCGCAGGGGCAACTGGCCCATGCGGATCAGCTCGGGGTCATGCAGGAAAATCGACAGCACCGCCTCGGGGAAGAGCAGCATGGGCAGCGCCAGGGCCGCCAGGCAGGGCCAGGCCAGGCGCACCACGTCCCAGCCCCAGCGATGGGCGTCTCCAAGGGCCTCGCGGCCCATGGCCTGGCCCACCAGGCTAAGGGCGGCCAGGCCCAGGCCGACCCCGGGCAGGATCAGCAATAGCGACAGGTTCACCAGCACATGGCCCACCGCCACGCTGGCGGTATCCAGCTGGCCGAGGACCCAGAACAGCACCGCATAGCCGGCGGCGAACCACAGCTGCTGGAAGGAGTGGGGGGTGGCCAGGCGCAGGGTGGTGGCCAGGATGGCCGGCCGCGGCCAGCGCCGGGGGCCTGAGCGGGCGCCGAGGTGGCGCCCGCTGACCAGCGCCCAGAGGGCCACGCCCACCAGCAGCGAGGCCGTGGTGCCGGCGCCGGCGCCGGCGGCCTCCAGGCGCGGCAGTCCCCAGTAGCCGAAGATCAGGCCGATGCTGGCCAGCACATTGACCGCATGCATCACCAGGATGATGCGCAGGTAGATGCCGGTGCGCTGGATGCCGTTCCAGTAGCCGCGGAAGCAGAAGATCATCGCCACCGGGACCAGGGAGAGCACTCGCCAGCGGAAGTAGCTCACCGCCTCGGCGTGCACGGCGGCGTCCTGGTTGATCCACCCCAGCAGCCGTGGCGCCTGCCACAGGCAGAGCAGTGACAAGGGGCCGGCCACCAGCAGGGCGATCAGCAGGCCCGCCCCCAGGGGCTGGGCGCGACTGGCCCAGTCCTGCTCGCCATGGCGCCGGGCGGTCTGGGCCTGGACCCCGGAGGAGAGGCCGAAGACCACGGCGGTAATCAGGAAGATCGCATAGCCGCCGATGCCGACGCCGGCCAGCGGAACCTCGCCGAGGCTGCCCACCAGGGCGGCATCGATCAGGTTGAGCAGGCTCTGGGAGAGCATACCGGCGATGATCGGCAGGGCGAGGCGCAGGATGGTCTGGCGGCGGGTCGACTCGGGAAGCATCGGCTCTCGTCGGCTGGGTGGCCCGGCTACTCACGAGTCGGCGGGCCGCGGCGGCTCAGGCGGGGTCGTAGGAGAGCACCGGCGCCAGCCAGCGCTCCAGCTCCGCCAGCGACATGGCCTTGCGTTCGGCCAGCGCCTCGACCTGATCACGGGTGATCTTGCCGGTGGAGAAGTACTTCGACTGGGGGTGGGCGAAGTACCAGCCGGCCACCGCCGCCGCCGGCCACATGGCGAAGTTCTCGGTGAGCGCCAGGCCACTGTGGGTCTCGGCGTCGAGCAGCCGGAAGAGGGTGGCCTTCTCGGTATGGTCGGGACAGGCGGGGTAGCCCGGCGCCGGACGGATGCCCTGGTACTTCTCGGCGATCAGCGCGTCGTTGTCGAGGGTCTCCTCGGGCACATAGCCCCAGTACTCCTTGCGCACCCGCTCGTGGATGCGTTCGGCGAAGGCCTCCGCCAGGCGATCGGCCAGCGCCTGGACCAGGATGGCGTTATAGTCGTCGCCGGCGGCCTCGTAGGCCTTGCTCAGCGCTTCCACGCCGTGGCCGGCGGTGACCGCGAAGCCGCCGATCCAGTCCGGCTTGCCGCTGGCCTTGGGGGCGATAAAGTCGGCCAGGCTGTAGCAGACGCCGTCGCGGTTCTTGGTCATCTGCTGGCGAATATGGTGCAGCCGCTCGACCACCCGGGTGCGCGACTCGTCCGCATAGACCTCGATGACGTCGTCGTCGACGCTGTTGGCCGGCCACAGGCCGATCACGCCCCGGGCCTGGATGCGCTTCTCGTCGATCAACTTGGCGAGCATCTTCTGGGCATCGTCGAAGAGGCTGCGGGCGGCCTCGCCCACCACCTCGTCGTCGAGAATCTTCGGGTACTTGCCGGCCAGCTGCCAGCTCATGAAGAAGGGCGTCCAGTCGATGCGCTCCACCAGCTCCGCCAGGTCGTAGTCGTCGAAGGCGGTGAGGCCAGGGGTGCGGGGCGCCGGCGGCGTATAGCCGGCCCAGTCGATGGCGAACTTGCGGGCCCGCGCCTCGGCATAGGAGAGGTCGGCGGCCTTGGGGCGGCGCTTGGCGTTACGTTCGCGGACCTGTTCATACTCGGCACGGATCTCCGCCACATAGGCCTCCTTGAGGCCCGGGGAGAGCAGCTTGCCGGCCACCCCCACGGCCCGGGAGGCGTCGGTGACGTAGATCACCGGATGCTCGTAGCCGGGCTCGATCTTCACCGCGGTATGCGCCTTGGAGGTGGTGGCACCGCCGATCAGCAGCGGCAGGGTGAAGCCCTGGCGCTGCATCTCCTTGGCCACATGCACCATCTCGTCCAGCGACGGGGTGATCAGCCCGGAGAGGCCGATGATATCGGCGTTCACTTCCCGGGCGGTCTGCAGGATCTTCTCCGCGGGCACCATGACGCCGAGGTCGATCACCTCGTAGTTGTTGCACTGCAGGACCACGCCGACGATATTCTTGCCGATATCGTGGACGTCGCCCTTGACCGTGGCCATGACGATCTTGCCCTTGGCTTGGGTCTCCTCGCTCTTCTCGGCCTCGATAAAGGGGATCAGGTAGGCCACCGCCTGCTTCATCACCCGCGCCGACTTGACCACCTGGGGCAGGAACATCTTACCGGCACCGAACAGGTCGCCGACCACGTTCATGCCGTCCATCAGCGGCCCCTCGATCACCTCGATGGGGCGCGCCGCGGCGGCCCGGGCCTCCTCGGTGTCCTCCTCGATATAGGCGGTGACGCCCTTGACCAGGGCGTGCTCGATGCGCTTGTTGACCGGCCAGGAGCGCCACTCCAGGTCTTCCTTCTTGGCGCCGCCGGAACCGTCGCCCTTGTACTTGTCGGCCAGGTCCACCAGGCGCTCGGTACCGTCGGCGCGGCGGTTGAGCACCACGTCCTCCACCGCCTCGCGCAGTTCCTCCGGCAGGTCGTCGTAGACCGCCAGCTGGCCGGCATTGACGATGCCCATGGTCAGGCCGGCGCGGATGGCATGGTAGAGGAACACCGAGTGAATCGCCTCGCGCACCGGGTTGTTGCCGCGGAACGAGAACGACACGTTGGAGACGCCGCCGGAGACCAGGGCATGGGGCAGGTGCTCGCGGATCCACTGCGTCGCCTCGATGAAGTCGACGGCGTAGTTGTCGTGCTCCTCGATGCCGGTGGCGATGGCGAAGATATTGGGGTCGAAGATGATGTCTTCCGGCGGGAAGTCGAGCTCATCGACGAGGATGCGGTAGGCGCGCTCGCAGATCTCGGTCTTGCGGGCGAAGGTGTCCGCCTGGCCGACCTCGTCGAAGGCCATCACCACCACGGCGGCACCGTGCCGCCGGCAGACGGTGGCCTGCTCGCGGAAGGCGTCCTCGCCCTCCTTCATCGAGATCGAGTTGACCACCGCCTTGCCCTGCACGCACTTGAGCCCCGCCTCGATGATCTCCCACTTGGAGGAGTCGATCATGATCGGCACCCGGGCGATATCCGGCTCGCCGGCGATCAGGTTGAGGAAGCGCACCATGGCCTCCTCGGACTCGAGCATGCCCTCGTCCATATTGATATCGATGACCTGGGCGCCGCTCTCCACCTGCTCCAGGGCCACCTCCAGGGCGGTGGTGAAGTCTTCCTCGACGATCAACCGCTTGAAGCGTGCCGAGCCGGTGACATTGGTGCGCTCGCCGACGTTGACGAACAGCGAATCCGCCTCGATGTTGAAGGGCTCCAGCCCCGACAGGCGGCAGGCCCGGGGGCGCTCCGGCACCACCCGCGGGGCGGTCTCGCGCACCGCCTCGGCGATGGCGCGGATATGCTCGGGGGTCGAGCCGCAGCAGCCGCCGATGATATTGACCAGGCCGCTGGCCGCGAACTCGGCGACGATGGCCGCCATCTCCTCGGGGGTCTGGTCATATTCGCCGAACTCGTTGGGCAGGCCGGCGTTGGGGTGGGCGGAGACGAAGGTGTCGGCCTTGTTGGAGAGCTCTTCCAGGTAGGGGCGCAGCTCCTCGGCGCCGAGGGCGCAGTTGAGGCCCACCGAGAGCGGCCGGGCATGGCGGATCGAGTTCCAGAAGGCCTCGGTGGTCTGGCCGGAGAGGGTCCGCCCGGAGGCATCGGTGATGGTCCCGGAGATCATTACCGGCAGGCGCTCGCCACGGGCCTCGAAGAGCTCCTCCAGGGCGTAGATGGCCGCCTTGGCGTTGAGGGTATCGAAGATGGTCTCGATCAGGATCAGGTCGCTGCCGCCCTCGATCAGCGCCTCGGCGGCCTCGTAGTAGTTCTCGCGCAGGGCGTCGAAGGTGACGTTGCGCTTGGCCGGGTCATTGACGTCCGGCGACAGGGAGGCGGTGCGCGAGGTGGGGCCCAGCACCCCGGCCACGTAGCGGGGCACCCCGGACTCCGCGGCCACGGCGTCGCACACCTCGCGGGCCAGGCGCGCCGACTCCCGGTTGAGCTCGGGGACCAGCTCCTCCATGCCGTAGTCGGCCTGGGAGAGGCGAGTGCTGTTGAAGGTGTTGGTCTCGACGATCTCGGCGCCGGCCTCCAGGTACTCCCGGTGAATACGGCCCACCAGGTCGGGGCAGGTCAGCGCCAGCAGGTCATTGTTGCCCTTGAGGTCGCTGGGCCAGTCGGCGAAGCGTGTGCCGCGAAAATCGCTCTCGTCGAGGCTGGCGTTCTGCAACATGGTGCCCATGCCGCCATCGAGAATCAGGATGCGGCGCGTCAGGGTATCCAGGAGGGTAGCGATACGGGCGTTCGGGGCAGCCATGGTCGGGGGTCGTCTCCAGCGGTTCCAGCGTCTTTTTTCTGTCCGGGCGGCGAAGCCACCGGGGGCTCGCGCGACCCGCTATCTTATCAGAATCCTGGCCGCCGCGGGCAGGGGTGGGAAGCAGAGGCTGGCTATACCCCAGTAAAAAGCTCGGGATTGTGTCGCCAGGGAGTTTTCCTTACCATGGATGGCATCATGACCGTGCCTACCAGGATTCTTGCCCCATGAGCCAGAGCATCCAGATCACCGATAGCGCCCAGGAGTACCTCGCCGAGCTGCTGGAAAAGCAGAATGTCGAGGGCATCGCGGTGCGCATCTTTATCACCCAGCCCGGTACCCCCTATGCCGAGACCTGCCTGGCCTACTGCCGCCCCGGGGAGGAGGAGCCCAGCGACGAGCGGCTGGAGCTCGACAAGATCGTCGTCTACCTGGACAAGCACAGCCTGGCATTCCTCGACGAGGCGGTGGTGGACTTCAATGCCGACCGCATGGGCGGGCAACTGACCATCAAGGCGCCCAACGCCAAGATGCCCAAGGTCAACGCCGACAGCCCCCTGGAGGACCGCATCAACTACGTCCTCTATAGCGAGATCAACCCGGGCCTGGCCGCCCATGGCGGCGAAATCAAGCTGGTCGAGCTGACCGAGGAGAAGGTGGCGGTGCTGGCCTTCGGCGGCGGCTGCCAGGGCTGTGCCGCCGTGGACCTGACCCTCAAGGAGGGCGTCGAGAAGACCCTGCTGGAACGCGTTCCCGAACTCGTCGGGATCCGCGACGTGACCGACCATACGGATACCAGCCAGGCCTACTACCGCTAACCGCGGTTACCCCGCGCTCCCTCCACTAAGGCCGCCCACCGGGCGGCCTTAGTGCGTTATGGCGCCACGTTAATCCCCCATCACCTAGCAGACGAAGGGCGGCAGGGGGCGCTCGGCCAGCCGGGCCTGTAGCGCCGCAAGCTCTCCCTGCAAGACCTCCAACTGCCCCCTGAGGGCCGCATTCTCGCTCCCCCGGGCATCCAGCAGGGCCTCGAGACGCTCTTCCCCGACGCGCCTGGCCTGCGCTTCGGCCTGCTGCTGTTGCCCTGCCCGGTCGGCCTGTTGCTGAGCCTCCTGCCGCGCCTTCTCCGCCTCGGCGGCGAGCCCTCGCTGCTCTTCCAGTTGGCTCTCCAGGCGGCTCAGGCGTGCTTCCAGGCGCTGCTGCCGCTCCCGGTGCTGCTTGTCGTCGGCCTGACGCTGCTGACGCGCCTCGTCGAGCAGCGCCATCAGCCGCGATTCGGCGGCCTCGTGACGCTGCTCCTCCTGGGCCAGTTGCTGGCGATGCGCCGCGGCCTGCTCGGCCAGGGCCTGCTGGTGGGCGGCCTCCCGGGTCTCGAGCCGCTCTCTCAGCTGCGCCAGCTCCGCCTGCCGGCTTTCTCGTTCCTGACGTAGCCGCTGCTCGGCCTCTCGGGCCTGATCCCGCTCGGCCTCCACCCGCGAGGCCAGGGCACCCAACTCTTCCAGGCGTGCCTGGGCACGATGGAGCTGCTCGGCCAGGGCCGACTCCCGCTGGGCGGCATCCTCCGCCTCGCGCCGCGCCTGGCCAGCCATCTCCTGAGCCTCGGCCACGCGACGGTCCGCCTCCTCGCGATAGTGGCTCAGGGCCTGGTGGGCACTCTCCTGGGCCGAAGCCCAGAGCTCGCTCATGGCGCTCTGCAGGGCCTCGGGCAGGGCCTGGGTGGGGGGAAGATCGCGATTGGTCTCGCGGCGGGCACGCCACTCCCGCAGGTGGTCACTGATGGTGGTAAAGCTGCCGGTGCCCAGCACCTCCCGCACCTTCTGCACGCTGGGGGTCTCCTGGCGTTGCAGCAGGGTGTCGATGGCCCGCTGCACATCCTCATACTGCACGCCGCTTCGTGCCATCTCGTCTCTCCTGTCGATTCCGGGCGCCGCCTGGGACGGCCTGGGCGCAGCTTAGCGGCTCGCTGGGCGCTTGGGAAGCCTTTTTACATATTACGTAATACGTAATTTTATTTATTAAATAATAGATAAAGTCATGATTACGCGGCTTATCTTGATTTTCTTTTCCTTATGCGGGGATACTGGACAGCCAAGCGCCAAGCGCCAAGCTGTCAGCAGGGAGCCATAAGTGGTTGAACAAGAGGGAGAACTGTTCGGGGCAGGGGAGCCATTACTGGCATTGGAGTCGCTAGCACGGGGCGGGGAAGTGCTTCCTGAGGCTCCCGAGGGCGTCTCGACGGGCGTCCATATCGGTGCCGAGAGCGATATCGAGGCGGTGGGCCTATGGCTCACCGAGTATCGGGCCAGCCCCCAGACCTGGCGTGCCTATCGCCGCGAGGCGGAGCGGCTGCTGCTGTGGCTCGATGAGCAGGGGCTGCGCCTAAAGAAGGTGCGTCGGGAGCATCTCGACGCCTTCGAGGCCTTCCTCGGCGATCCGCGCCCCCAGGAGGCGTGGATCGGGCCGCCGCGCTCGCGGCGCTCGCCCGAGTGGCGACCCTTTCGCGGCCCATTGTCGCCGGCCAGCCGTCGCCAGAGCCTGGTGATCCTCCAGGGACTCTTCGCCTGGCTGGCGGAGGCGGGCTGGGTCGCCCATAACCCCTTCCGGTTGATGCGCGACAAGCGCCGCCGCCTGGACAATCGCCAGACCAGCATCGAGCGCTACCTGGAGCGGCCCCTCTGGGCCTGGTTCTGGGCGTGGCTCAATCGCCCGCCGGCGGAGCCCGCCACGCCACGCCAGCGCTTCGAGTGGCAGCGCCGGCGGTTCGTCTTCGGTTTCGCCTACCTGCTGGCCCCGCGGATCGCCGAGATCAGCGGCGCCCGCATGGGCGACTTTCGGCGTCGGGAGGGGCGCTGGTGGTGGGAAGTGATCGGCAAGGGGAGCAAGCGGGCGGTGATCCCGGTGCCGCCGGATATGCTCGACCTGCTTGGCGACTGGCGAGCCCAGTTGGGGCTGCCCCCCGAGCCGCTACCGGAGGAAGACGAGCCGCTCCTGCGTAGCCTGGACGGGCGCCGCGGCCTGGGTGACAACCGGCTTTATCGGCTGATACGCGAGAGCTTCGCGGCGGGGGCCGAGGCCCTGGAGGCCCAGGGGGATCCGCTGGGCGCCCGCCAGTTGCGTCGCGCCACCCCTCACTGGCTGCGCCACACCGCCCTGACCCACCAGGCCCAGGCCGGCGTGGAGCTGCGCTACCTGGCGGCCACGGCGCGGCATGCCCGCCTGGACACCACAGCCCGCTACCTGCATGCCGAGGCCGAGGAGTGGCATCGCCAGCAGGCGCGCCATGGGCTCGACCAGAAACAGGATAACCCAGGCCAGGGCAGGGCGGACGAGCCGGGGGAGTAGCCTGTATAATGGGGCCATAACCCGCGAGGAGTTTCCATGAGCATCGACACCACCGCCGAACAGGCGCAGCAGGAGCTGCTGGAAGAGTTCGAACTGTTCGATAACTGGATGGATCGCTACCAGTACATTATCGACCTGGGCAAGCAGCTGCCCGATTTCCCCGACGAGTGGAAGCGTGACGAGCACAAGATCCAGGGCTGTCAATCCAATGTGTGGATGCGCCACCGGCTGGAGGAAGGGCGCCTGCACTTCGACGCCATTTCCGACGCCGCCATCGTCTCGGGGCTGATCGCCGTGCTGCTGCGCATCTACAGCGACCGTCCGCCGGCGGAGATCCGCGACACCCAGCCCGACTTCCTCGCCGCCCTGGGGCTCGACAAGCATCTGTCGCCGACCCGCAGCAACGGCCTGCATGCCATGCTGGGACGCATCTATGAGGTGGCCGAGCGGGCCGCCGCCTGAATTCTGGCCTTATCAAGTGAGCAACGATACCGGCTAGGCCTCGGCGTATTGCTGCGCAGGCGCTCTGCGTTGCCGCTCCCGGGCCAGGATCGCCTCGGCATCCAGGTCGGCGATGGCGCCTTCGGCGGGGATCTCTCCGGCCAGCCGCAGGGCCTGGTAACGCCCACAGCAGACCCGCAGGAAGGAGGCGAAACCGCCCTGGTCATGGCCGGCCTCGTCGCACTCCCGGGAGAGCCGGCCGATAAGCCGAGCGAGACTATGGCCATCGCGGCGGGCGATCTCCTCCAGCACCTCCCAGTAGAAGCGCTCCAGGCGCACGCTGGTGGACACCCCGTCCAGGCGCAGCGAGCGGGTCTGCGCCTCCCATAGACTCGGATCGGCACCAATAAAGAGTCTGCACATGTCACTTGCCTCCCTTGCTGGTGGGCCAAGGCCACCAGAATGGCGCCCCTGGCCCGGTGACACAAGGGGAGCGCTCAGGGGGCGAGCCGCGCCCCCAGCGCGGCCATAAATTGCGCCAGCCAGTCGGGATGGGCGGGCCAGGCCGGCGCGGTGACCAGGCGGCCATCGGTAACGGCGGCATCCACGGCGATATCGGCATAGTGACCGCCGGCGAGCTCCACCTCGGGACGGCAGGCCGGGTAGGCGGCACAGCGCCGCCCCTCCAGCACCCTGGCGGCGGCCAACAGCTGGGCGCCGTGACAGATCGCCGCCACCGGCTTGTCGGTGTCGAAGAAGTGGCGCACCAGGGCGATGACCTTCTCGTTCAAGCGCAGGTACTCCGGGGCGCGTCCACCGGGAATCACCAAGCCGTCATAATCGTCCGCCGTCACGCCGGCGAAATCGGCATTGAGGGCAAAGCGGTGGCCGGGCTTCTCGGTATAGGTCTGGTCGCCTTCGAAGTCGTGGATGGCGGTGGCCACGGTGTCACCGGCGACCTTGTCGGGGCAGACCGCATCGACCCGATAGCCCACCGCCTGCAGGGCCTGGAAGGGCACCATAATCTCGTAGTCCTCGACGAAATCTCCACACAACAGCAGCAGTCGTTTGGCAGACATGGCGTCACTCCTCTTGGCTATCTTGTGATGGGATTCTCCGGCGCACGCGGAGGGAATCACTCTGGCATAGTGATGAGCGGGTGAGGTGGTAGCGGGCTACTACAGGGCGGCGAGGGGAGGGGCTTAGTGGTGGCGGCAGGCGTCGTCGCGGGGACGAAAGTGCTCATCGAGCTCGGGATCCTCGCGACACAGCCGCTCGCTTGGCCCGCCGGGCACCGGGTCGATGCCCCCCTCGGCGCCGGGGTGACAGCGCAGGATACGCCGCAGGGCGAGCCAGCCGCCCGCGAGGGGGCCATGCACCCGCAGGGCTTCCACCGTGTAGTGGGAACAGGTGGGCCAGTAGCGGCAGCGGGGGCCCAGCAGGGGGCTGATGCCCCACTGGTAGATGCGCACCAGGCCGATCATTAGCCCGCCCAGCAAGCGGCTTGCCGGGTCAATCAGGCCGCGTGACAGCGCGGCGAGCCCACCGGCCAGGCGGTGCATCTTACGCCTTGCCCTTGGCGTAGAGGGCGTCGGGGTCGATCAGCGGCTCACTGGCGATGCGCGCCTGATCGGCATCCAGGGTCACGTAGAAGCAGTGGCGGCGTCCGGTGTGGCAGGCGGGGCCGGTCTGCTCGACCTGCAGCAGCAGGGTATCGCCGTCACAGTCCAGGGCGGCGGCCTTGAGGTGCTGCTGCTGACCGGAGGTCTCGCCCTTGCGCCACAGCTTGCCCCGGGAGCGTGACCAGTAGCAGACCCGCCCGCTGCGCAGGGTTTCTTCCAGGGCCTCGCGGTTCATCCAGGCCATCATCAACACCTCGCCGCTGTCGTGCTGCTGGGCGATGGCGGGGATCAGGCCGGCCTCATTCCAGGCCACGGCATCCAGCAGCCGCGCGGTCGACTCGGTGGTGTCCAGGGGGGCGCGCTCCAGCGCCTTGAAAAGCTCGCTCATGGGATTCTCATGATTAGGATGGGGTGGGCGGCGATGGGGCTAACCCTGACTCGCCTCCAGGGTCGGCGCCTCCTCGGCCCTGGCGTGGCGGCAATCGTCGCAGCTGCCCAGCAGCTCGATGGTCTGGCGCTCGACGCGGAAGCCCAGTTCCCGGGCGCGGCCCGCCAGTTGGGCATCGAGATCATCCAGATGCAGCTCCTCGACGCGGCCGCAGTGGCGGCAGATCAATAGCTGGAAGCCATGGGCATGCTCCGGGCAAGGGCAGGCCACATAGGCATTCAGGGACTCGATGCGATGCACCAGGCCCTGCTCGATCAGAAAGTCGAGGGCCCGATAGACGGTGGGCGGACGCGCCGCCGCATGCTCCAGGGCGAGCCGATCCAGCAGGTCGTAGGCCTTCAGGCCACCCGGGGAGTCGGCGATCAATGCCAGCACGCGGCGCCGGATGGGCGTGAAGCGTACGCCTCTGGTCTGGCACTGCTGCTCGGCCCGCTCGAGCAGTTGTCGGGAATGGGGCATGAAAAACTGTCCTGTCGATACCAGTCAACAGTCTACCAGAGGCGGGACGCCCCGACAGCCTGGCGGCGGCTGTCGGGGTGGCACCGTACCGGGCGCCGGAAGCCCGGAGCGACGGGCGAAGGCCGCCCGTTCGGGCGACGGAGTCAGGCCGGCACCGTGCTGGGCTCCGGCAGCTCGGAGCGACGGGCGAAGTGGTGCTGGGCGAAGGCCACTCGCTCGGCCACCGAGACCCCGGCCGGTTGCCGTTCGATCAGGTCCAGGCGTTCACGCAGGCCCTCGCCATTGGCCATCTGAATCGCCAGGCCGGGACGGGCATTGAGCTCCAGCAGCATGGGGCCATGGCGCCGGTCGAGCACCATATCGGTGCCCAGGTAACCGAGACCGGTCATCTCATAGCAGCCGGCGGCCAGGGTCAGCAGGGTCGTCCAACTGGGGATCCTCAGGCTGGCCAGCTCATGCCCGGTGTCCGGGTGGCTGGCCTGCGGGCGGTCGAACTGGACCCCGCGCAGTGCCGTGCCGCTGGCGATATCCAGGCCCACCCCCACGGCGCCCTGGTGGAGGTTGGCCTTGCCATCCGAGGCCGCGGTGGAGAGGCGCATCATGGCCATCACCGGGTAGCCGCGAAAGACGATGACGCGGATGTCCGGCACCCCCTCGTAGGTGTATTCGGTGAGGGACTCCTCGAAATGGATTAGATCCTCGATCACCGCCACGTCCGGCGAGCCGCCCAGGGAGTAGAGGCCGGAGAGAATATTGGAGACATGCCGCTCCAGGTCTTCGCGACTCAGGTGGGCACCGCTGGGCTTCACGTAGGCCTCACCATCGCGCCCCTCGATGACCAGAATACCCTTGCCGCCGCTGCCCTTGGCGGGCTTGATCACGAAGCCCGGCCGCTCTTCGACCAAGGCCGCCACCTGCTTGACGCCGAACTGGGTGGTCACGGTACCGATCAGTGCCGGGGTGGTGATGCCATACCGCTCCGCCAGGAGCTTGGTCTTGAGCTTGTCGTCCACCAGCGGGTAGAGATGGCGATCATTGTAGCGGCCGATATAGCGGATATTCCGGCGGTTCATGCCGATGATGCCCTTGGCCCTCAGGCGACCGGGGCTGGTCCAGGCCAACGCCCAGCTCAGCAGGCTCGAGGTCGACGCCGTCATGATCAATCCTCCGCCGCCGGCTTGAAGCGGCGCAGCTCCAGCAAGCGGTAGCCGGTGTAGTTACCCGCCAGCAGGATCAGCGACATCAGCACCAGCTGCAGCCCCAGGAAGTTGAAGGTGACATGGCGGATCCAGGGATTGTTCATGGCCAGGTAGGCCAGTACCGCGGTGAGCAGGCTGCCGCCGCCCTGGATCAGCACTTCCTTGGGGCCTTCCTCCTCCCACAGGATCGACATCCGCTCGATGGTCCAGGCGAGGATGATCATCGGGAAGAAGGTGATGGTCAGGCCGGCATTGAGGCCGAAGCGGTAGGAGAGCACCGAGAAGATGGAGATGATGGCGATGACCGTGATGATCACCGCCGACACTCTCGCCACCAATAGCAAGTTGAGATGGGAGAGATAACTGCGAATCACCAGGCCCACGGCCACCACCAGCAGGAAGCCGATCAGGCCGGTAAGCAGGCTGGTCTGAATAAAGGCCAGGGCGATCAGCACCGGCATAAAGGTGCCGGAGGTCTTGATCCCCACCAGGATGCGCAGGAGCACCACCACCAGGGCGCCGATGGGAATCAGCAGGATGGTCTGGAACAGCGCCTGCTCCTCCAGGGGCAGACTATGGATGGAGAAGTTGAGCAGGGTATCGTCGGCCAGTTGGCTGCGCACCGCCGAGGCCGCCGGCTGGTTGTGGGTGAGCATCGAGAAGCTGACCCGGGAGTTGCTGCCGCCCTGGACTTCCAGCACGGCCTGGCCGGCGGTCTCCCAGAGCAGCAGGTCATCGGGGCGTCCCTGTTCGCCCGTCTCCGGCTGGAAGAGCGCCCAATCATCGCCATCGAAGACCTGGATCCAGGAGGAGAGGTTCTGGCGGCGGCGACCGTCCTCCAGGTATAGCCCGCTGACTTCCCGGGCGGCGATGCCCGCCTCATTGAGCAAGCGTACCAGCAGGGGCGCTCGCTCGAACTGGGTGAGCAGCAGCCGGGCATTCTCGCCCTGGCGCTCGCCGGACATGTCGCGGATCAATTCCCGGGCGAAGGTATGCGGCGAGGCGCTGCGCGCCCAGGCGCGCTCGATCACCTGACGCGCCGCGGTATCGAAGGGGCGTTCCCAGAGAATCTGGCGGGGCAGGGCCGGTGGCTCCTGCAGGGGACCACGAGCGTCGGGGGCCGTCAGCATCTGTACCGTATAGTAGAGCTGCTGGGGGCCGCTGGCCTCGCGAATGGTCCATTGGGCACGGCGCCCCCCGTTCTCTTCGCGAAACGCCAGGCCATAGCCGGAGGAGGCGGTATGTTCGGTGAGCAGGCGATAGCCCTGCTGATGGTCCGGCAGGGCCATGTCCACGATCACCGGCTCGCCCCGGGCGGTGAGATTGATCTGGGCCTCGATCTCCCATACCTGGCGCTGCTCGCCGGGGAACCAGGGCACGTCGAATTGCAGATGGCGGTGCAGGCTGAGACCGATGCCGACCAGCATCAGCAGGCTCACCAGCAGATAGAAGGGCAGTCGCGACATGGCGGAGGCTTCCTTATGCATCCCGGCCGGGGGCAGGGCCACGGCCGGGGAATTAACGCGGGTCAGGCGACTTCAAACGCCTAGAGTTCGCTGTCGTCCTGGTCCAACGCCTCGTCGGCGGCGGCCTCATCGGCGGGACGCCCGCCGGCGTATTCCGGCCGGGGGTGCAGATAGCTCTCGGCCACATCGATCACCGCGATATCCATCATGAAACGGCGCCCCAACAGGACCGGATAATTGAGGTGACTACGATCATTGAGGGTGAACTCCACCGGCTGGCGGATCGGCCCCAGGGTCATCAGCAGGCTCACCACCGGGCGGGAATTGCTACCGACGGCCTGCAGAATCCGCACCCGGCGCTCCACCGGGGCCTCGATCCAGGCATCCCGCACGCCATCCACCACCACGTCATCCTCGTTGAGCCCCAGCTTGAAGCGCACCCAGTCCTGGCCGTCCCGCTCGAAGGGCGTGATCTCCCGGGCGGACAGGGAGGAGGTATTGGCACCGGAATCCACCCGTGCCTTGAGGTAGGTGCCCACTTCCGGCAGACCGACCCATTCCGCGCGCCCCAGTACCTGCATGCCATCCAGCTGCGAACTGTCGACTCCCTCGCACTGGGTGATCGGTCGAGGCGGCGCCTCGCGGCGATCCAGGGCATCCTGCATCTCGTGCAGGCGGTCTCCCAGCACGCGAATATCGGCCAGCAGGTAGCGGCCCAGTCGGGCCTGGCGATCCTGCCAATCCAGCCGAGTCTCGCAACGCTCCACCAGCCGCGACTCCAGGGACGCGATACGTGTCTCGAAGGCCTCGGCGCTGACGGGCGGCGGCCCGGGATCGGGAGCCGGCTGCTGGGCGCAGCCACCGAGCAGCAGGGAGAGGCCAATCCCGGCCAGGCCCAACCGGGTCGACGAGGAGAAAGGCGGGCGTCGAAATCGCGGCGAAGAGAACATGAGTCGGAAATGTGTCCTATATACGGGGCGTACCGTTTCGTTGGGGCTGCGATGGTTGCGGATAATACGAAGCGCCGGGCGCGGCTGTCCATGCCTGCGCGAGGAGAGACACTCAAGACGTTCTGATCGGTGTCGGCGTCTCCCGGAAACGGCGACCACATCATGACAGAGCGGCGAGGCCTGTCAATGCGCGGGGGGAATGGGGGGGGCGTTAAGCGGTCAGGATGATCTTGCGGGAGAGTCGCTGGCAGATACGATTTAACATAATATACATTATGCGAACTATTAGAGTGACCTAAACCCCGCCGACCGTAGCCCGATCCTTGGACGAGATGCACAACGCCCCCGACATGACTGCCGGGGGCTCCAATGACTCACCGCCCTCGTTCTTAAAGCGGCTGGCTATCGTTGGCCTCGTCGTCCGCCGGCGCATAGGAGCCGTCCTCGCGGTGCACCTCCTTGCCGGTCAGTCCCGGGGTGAAGACGCAGGCCAGGTGCATGGTCTTGGAGGCACGCAGCAGGTGTTCATCGTGCTGGTCGAGGATATAGATATCGCCCGGCTTGATCGGCCAGATCTTGCCGTCGGCCAGGGTCTCCACCTCGCCTTCACCCTCGATGCAGTAGACCGCCTCGAAGTGGTGCTTGTAGTGGATATGGGTCTCGGTCCCTTCATAGATGCGGGTGATATGAAAGGAACAGTTGCCGCCATCCTCGGCCAGGCTCAGGCGGGTGCTGTCCCAGTTGCCGTTCTCGGCCTTGACCAGGCGATCGCTCTTGCGAGCTTCTTCGAGATTGCGAACGATCATGGAGAAATCCTCATGCTGTGACGATGACGGGCGCCCTCGCCGGGCGCCCGGAAGATGTCAGGGGCGGATTGGCGCCGATCAGAAGACCGCCTTGACGCTGGCCTCGATGATATCCAGGGCCTCGAGCAGGTCCTCATCGCTGATGGTCAGCGGGCACAGGCACTTGACCGCCTGGCCATCATGGCCGCTGGTCTCGATCACCAGGCCGCGCTGGAAGGCCTCGGCGGTGATCTTGTCGGCGCGCTCGCCGGTGCCCACGTCCAGGGCGCGCATCAGGCCGCGACCGCGCTCGGAGGCCGGGATGCCCTTCTCGCCCAGGTAGTCGGCCAGCTGCTGGAAGCGCTCGGCGACGATGCGCCCCTTGCGCTGAACGTCGCGCTCGAGGGTGTCATCGCTCCAGTAGGTACGCAGCGCGGCGGCGGCGGTGACCATGGCCAGGGCGAAGCCGCGGAAGGTGCCGTTGTACTGGCCCGGTTTCCACTTGTCGAGCTCGGGACGCATCAGCACATGGGCGAACGGCAGGCCATAGCCGGACAGCGACTTGGAGTTGGTCACGATATCCGGGGTGATGCCGGCGTGTTCGAAGCTGAAGAACTTGCCGGTACGGCCACAGCCGGCCTGGATATCGTCGATGATCAGCAGGATCTGGTGATCGCGGCAGATCCGCTCCAGGCGCTTGAGCCAGTCGAGGCCGGCGGGGTTGATGCCGCCCTCCCCCTGCACCGTCTCGACGATCACCGCGGCGGGCAGGTCGAGGCCGCTGGAGTTGTCGCCCAGCAGCTTCTCGAAGTAATCGAGGGTATCCACGGCCTCGCCCAGGTAACCATCGAAGGGCAGGAAGGCCGCCCCCTGGGTGGGGATACCGCCGGTGGCTTCGCGGAACTTGCGGTTACCGGTGGTGGCCAGGGCCCCCATGGTCACGCCATGGAAGCCGTTGGTGAAGGAGATGATGTTATGGCGACCGGTGGCCACCCGCGCCAGGCGAATGGCGGCTTCCACCGCATTGGTCCCGGTGGGACCCGGCAGATGCACCTTGTAGTCCAGGCCGCGCGGCTTGAGGATCACCTCATCGAGGGCCTCCAGGTAGTCACGCTTGGCTGCGGTCCACATGTCCAGGCCATGGACGATGCCATCGGAGGCCAGGTAATCGAGCAACGCCTGCTTGATCTTGGGGTTGTTGTGGCCATAGTTGAGGGTGCCGGCACCGGCCAGGAAGTCGATGTACTCCTTGCCATTCTCGGCGGTCAAGCGTGCTCCCTGGGCCTTGGTGAAGACCACCGGGAAGGAACGGGAATAGGTACGAACATCGGATTCCATGCGTTCGAGAATCTGGGTTTGCATAGGATCTCCTAGCGAATCGGGAATAAATAGAGGAAATGGCGCCGATCAGGCTGTCGACGCCATCACAAAGACGGGAACTTAGATATGCGCCGGCTGGAAGGGGCCGATACGCACCAGGTTTTCCGGGTCGTGCTCGCCACCGAGCTGATCGGTGGAGAAGTATTCACGGCTATTGAGGGGCGCCTGCCAGCGATCGGCCAGGCGGGTGAAGAGCCCCCAGGACGCCTCGTTGTCCGGCGTGATGGTGGTCTCCAGGTGGCGCACCTCGCCCTGCTCCTCGCGGTGCATCACCGCCTCGACCAGGCGACGGGCCAGGCCGGTGCCACGGGCCTTCTCGCCCACGGCCACCTGCCACAGGAAATAGGTGTCGGGCGCATTGCTCTTCACGTAGCCGGAGACGAAGCCGACGATTTCGCCCTCCTCGTTAGTGGCCACCGCGCAGGTGTCGCGGAACTGGGTGGCCAGCAGCAGGTAGGCGTAGGCGGAGTTCACGTCCAGCGGCGGGCACGCCTTGACCAGCTCGTAGATGCCCCAGCCGTCGTCCGGGTTGGGCTTGCGAATAAACAGCGGTGACTGGGGATTGCCCACCACGGCATCGGCCACGCTGGGGCGGGCCAGATCGGCGGAGGGGGTGAAGGGATGCGTCGATACGTTCATGGTTATAGTTCGCTATTGGCGAATTCGCCCAATACGATAACAAGGATTTATGCGTAAATCAAAATGGGCCTTATCATCGCTGAGCTTATCCATAATTCGTGGTTATGATCCCTGGGCGGGGCGCCCATCGTCTTTCAGTTTAGTCCTCTCCCGAGCGACCATCATCGCCGCCCAGACACGACGAAGGCCACCCCCAAGGGATGGCCTTCAGCATGCCGGCGGCGGATGACGCCGCGATGACGACAAGGCTAACGCTTAGTCGGGATAGCGACGGCTGACGCTGCGCAGGGTCACGAACTCCTCGGCACCGGTGGGATGAATGCCCACGGTGGCGTCGAAGTCGGCCTTGGTCAAGCCGGCGCGCACGGCGATAGCGATGCCCTGGATCACCTCACCGGCCTCCTCGCCTACCATATGGGCCCCCACCACCACGTCGCTTTCGTCATCGACGATCAGCTTCATCAGGCAGCGCTCCTCGCTGCCGGAGAGGGTGTGCTTCATGGGCCGGAAGTCGGTGCGATAGACGCGGATGGCGCCGCATTGCTCGCGGGCCGCTTCTTCCGAGAGCCCCACGGTGCCGATATTGGGATGACAGAAGACCGCGGTGGCGATCTTGTCATAGTCGAGCGGCTTGGGGGTGCCCTCGCCGAAGTGGGCCTGCACCATCTGCATGGCCTCGGCCAGGGCCACCGGGGTCAGCTCCGGGCCGCCGGTGATATCGCCGAGGGCGAGCAGCGAAGGCACCGAGGTCTCGAAGCGCTCGTTGACCCTGAGGGTGCCGTCGTCATTGAGCTCGACGCCCAGCTCGTCCAGACCCAGGCCGGCCAGGTTGGGCTTGCGCCCGGTGGCCGCCAGCACCGCATCCACTTCCAGCACCTCGCCGCTGGTCAGCATCACCTTGAGGACCTCACCCTCCTTGTCGATGCGCTCGATATTGGTCTCGAAATGGAGGTTGACGCCCTTCTTGGCCATTTCGTCCCGGGTAAACTCCCGCACCTCGTTGTCGAAGCCGCGCAGGAACAGCTCGCCGCGGTAGACCAGGTGAGTCTCGCTGCCCAGGCCGTTGAAGATGCTGGCGAACTCCACGGCGATATAGCCGCCACCCAGCACCAGGAAGCGCCGGGGGAAGGCCTCCAGGTCGAAGACCCGGTTGGAATCCAGGGCATGCTCCTTGCCGGGGAAGTCCGGCACCCAGGGCCAGCCGCCGGTGGCCACCAGGATCTTCTCGGCGCGGATCACCTCGCCGGCCACCTCGACACGCTGGGCATCCAGCACCCTGGCGCGGCCGTTGATCAGGCGCACCCCGGCGCCCTCCAGCAGGCGGCCATAGATGCCGTTGAGGCGCTTGATCTCTTCGATCTTGTTGTCACGCAGGGTGGCCCAGTCGAAGCGCGGCGCCTCGGGCAGGCGCCAGCCGAAGCCGGCGCTGTCCTCGAAGGCATCATGGAAATGGGCCGCATAGGAGTAGAGCTTCTTGGGGACGCAGCCGACGTTGACGCAGGTGCCCCCCAGGTAGCGATCCTCGGCCACCGCCACCCGGGCGCCGCTGGCCGCCGCGGTGCGAGCGGCGCGAACGCCGCCGGAGCCGGCGCCGATGACGAAGAGGTCATAATCGAACTGAGACACGAAATTCTCCTGAAACCTTGGGTCGTAAATCATCGGGAAGATGATACCACCGGGACCCCGACTTGGCAGACTCTCGAGTGGATAGTCGATAACTATCAAAGTGATAGATCACCGCGCAATCGACGGATCACTTTGGCCAGCAGCCGCGTTAGACTAGACGCTTCCGATGGCGCCTCCCCTGGCGCACCACCCGCCCACCAGAAGACCTGACGCATGAAAAAAGAGATCAAACGACTCGTCGAGCGCAATCGCCAATGGGCCGAGGGCATTCGCCAACAGGATCCCGGCTTCTTCGATCGCCTGGCCCAGCAACAGAACCCCGATTACCTGTGGATCGGCTGCTCCGATAGCCGGGTCCCGGCCAACCAGATCATCGACCTGCCCCCTGGCGAGGTCTTCGTGCATCGCAACGTGGCCAACCTGCTCCACCACAATGATCTCAATGCCCTCTCGGTGCTGCAGTACGCCGTCGAAGTGCTCCAGGTGCGCCATATCATGGTAGTGGGCCACTACGGCTGCGGCGGCGTGCGCGCCGCCGTCAGCGGCGGCGACAACGGCATGGTGGATATCTGGCTGCACTCGGTGCGCGAGCTCTATGCCCGGCACCGGGAGGAACTGAGTCACCTGAGCCTGGAGGAACAGGTGGACCGCATGTGCGAGCTCAATGTCCAGGCCCAGGTCAATAACCTGTGCCGCACCAAGATCGTCCAGCATGCCTGGCAGCGGGGCCAGCCGCTGGCGGTACACGGCTGGGTCTATGGCCTCAAGGATGGCCATGTCACCGACCTGGGCTGCACGGTGGAACGCCTCGATCAGGTGGAGTCCCTCTACCGTATCGAAGGCCTGAACCCGGTCGGCTAGGACCCTACGGTGGCCCATCCCCCCTCTCCCATGGGGCCTGGGCCACCGCGTCCCCGGGCAATGATGCGGATGGCGTATAGGGCCAGTGAGTATTTCGATTGTCGCCCGTCCCTCCCGCTATCTATGGTTAGCGTCGTCACAACACATAACAACCCGTTAGGGATACGACGACATGACCTTCAAGAAGACCCTGCTGGCGTCCGTGATTGGCGCCACCCTGGCCGCCACCGCCCTCCCCGCCAGCGTCTCCGCCGAGACCCTGCGCATCGGCTACGCCGCCGACCCGGAGACCCTGGATATCCATGAACAGCTGTCCGGCGGCATGCTGCGCCTCTCGCATCTGGCCTTCGACCCCCTGGTGCGCTGGACCCAGGACTTCCAGTTCGAGCCGCGCCTGGCCACTTCCTGGGAGCAGGTCGACGACACCACCGTGCGCCTGAGCCTGCGCGATGACGTGACCTTCCACTCCGGCAACCCCTTCACCGCGGCCGACGTGGTCTGGACCCTCGAGCGCCTCAAGGAGAGCCCCGATTACCGGGCCATCTTCGAGCCGATCGCCGGGGCCGAGGCGATCGACGAGCATACCGTGGAGATCACCACCGACGGTCCCTACCCGCTGCTGCTCAACCTGGCCACCTATATCTTCCCGATGGACAGCCAGTTCTATGCCGGCACCACCGAGGATGGCCGCGACCGCGGCGAGATCGTCAAGGCCGGCAACTCCTTCGCCTCGCGCAATATCTCCGGCACCGGCCCCTTCGTTGTCACCGAGCGTCGCCAGGGCGTGCGGGTGGAGATGGAGCGCTTCGACGACTACTGGGACAGCGACAGCGAGGGCAATGTCTCGCGTATCGTGCTGACGCCCATCGCCGAGAACGCCGCCCGGGTCTCGGCCCTGCTCTCCGGCGGCGTCGACTTTATCGATGCGGTGCCCCCCAACGACCTGGAGCGGGTCCGCGAAGCCCAGGGCGTCGACCTGGTGGAGGTGCCCGGCACGCGGATCATCGGCCTGCAGCTCAATCAGGCGCGGGTCGAGGCCTTCGCCGATCCACGGGTGCGTCAGGCGGTGGCCTACGCCATCAATCAGGAGGGCATCGCCGATCGCCTGATGCGCGGCTTCGCCACGCCGGCGGCGCAGTTCTCGCCCCCCGGCTACTCCGGCCACAATCCGGAACTCGGGCCCCGTTACGACCTGGAGCGGGCCCAGGCGCTGATGGCCGAAGCCGGTTATGCCGATGGCTTCAGCATCGACATGATCGCCCCCAACAACCGCTACGTGAACGACGCCCAGATCGCCCAGGCGGTGGCCAACATGCTGGCGCGCATCAATATCGACGTGAACCTGCGCACCATGCCGCTGGCCCAGTACTGGCCCGAGTACGACGAGCGCACCTCCGACATGGCGATGATCGGCTGGCATGCCGACACCGAGGACAGCGCCAACTTCTTCCAGTACCTCTCCGCCTGCATCGACACCGAGACCGGCGCCGGCCAGTACAACTATGGCAGCTACTGCAACGAGGAGATCGATGCCCTGGTGGCCCGCGCCGACCGCGAGACCGATCTCGAGGCCCGCAATGCCATGCTCCAGGAGGCCGAGGCCAGGCTCCATGAGGACGCCGGCTATATCATGCTGCACTGGCAGAACCTGGCCTATGGCGCCCGCGATGGCGTGGACATTGCCCCGGTGGTCAATGCCCTCGACTTCCCCTACCTGGGCGACCTGGTGATCCAGGGCGAGTGATTCCCCCGGCCATCGCCCCGATGGCCGGCCCCTCGCCCGTGATGGGCGAGGGGTTCCGTTAGTGACACCCCAGACAGGCTTACCCCATGATCGCCTTTCTTACCAAGCGGCTGATGCACGCCCTGCTGGTGATGTTCATCATCAGCGTCATCGCCTTCGCCATCCAGGACAACCTGGGCGATCCCATCCAGCAGATGGTCGGCCAGTCGGTCCCCGAGAGCGAACGCGAGGCCCTGCGCGAGCAGTTCGGCCTCAACGACCCCTTCCATGTGCAGTATCTGCGCTTCGCCGGCAATGCCCTGAGCGGTGACTTCGGCACCTCCTACTTCTACCGGGAACCGGCACTGGAGGTGATCGCCCGTCACCTGCCGGCGACCCTCGAGCTGGTCTTCGGCGCCACCCTGCTGATCGTGCTGCTGTCGGTGCCCATCGGCGTCTACAGCGCCATCAAGCCCCGCGCCTTGCTCTCGCGCTTCTTTATGGGCGCCTCGATCATCGGCATCTCGATTCCGGTCTTCCTCACCGCCATCCTGCTGATCCAGGTCTTCTCCATCGGCATCTCGGTGAGCCTCTTCCCGGAGTCCACGGCCTGGGGCGCCTGGCTCAACGGCCTGCTCTCCACCGACGGCGGCATGCCCTCCTTCGGTCGCGGCCAGGACCTGGTGCCGGTGGTCGGCCACTGGGAGACCAACCTGGCCAGCCTCGGCGGCCTGAAGCACCTGGTGCTGCCCTCGGTGGCCCTGGCCTCCATCATGCTGCCGCTGTTCATCCGCCTGATTCGCGCCGAGATGATGGAAGTGCTGCAGTCGGAGTACGTCAAGTTCGCCCGGGCCAAGGGCATCGGCGTGCGGCGCATCTATTTCCTGCATGCCCTGAAGAACACCATGCTGCCGGTGATCACCGTCGGCGGGGTGCAGATCGGCACCATGGTCGCCTACACCATCCTCACCGAGACGGTCTTCCAGTGGCCCGGCATGGGGCTGATGTTCCTGGATGCTATCAACCGCGCCGATATCCCGCTGATCGTCGCCTACCTGATGATCGTCGGCGTCATCTTCGTGGTCACCAATACCCTGGTGGACCTGATCTATGGCCTGGTGAACCCCACCGTCAAACTGACAGGCAAGCCCGCATGAGTACCCATTCCTCACCCCCGGCGGCGACTCCGGCCGTCGGCCGCTGGCAGCGGCTGCGCGACTCCTATCTGTGGTACAGCTTCAAGCGCGACCGCGGCGCCCAGCTGTGCCTGGCGACCCTGCTCGCCCTGGTCGGCATGGCGCTGCTGGCCCCCTGGCTGGCCCCCACCGACCCCTACGACCTGGCGCAGATCGATATCCTCGCCTCGGAACTGCCGCCCTTCTGGATCGAGGGCAGTGACCCCGCCTACAGCCTGGGTACCGACGCCCAGGGGCGGGACCTGTGGTCGATCATCCTCTACGGCACCCGGGTGTCGCTGCTGATCGGCTTCGGCGCCGTGCTGCTCCAGGCCCTGCTGGGGGTGGTCTTCGGCCTGCTGGCCGGCTACCTGGGCGGCCGCGTGGATGCCCTGCTGATGCGCCTGGCGGATATCCAGCTCTCCTTCTCCACCCTGATGGTGGCCATCGTGGTGGGCGCCGTGGTCAAGGCCACCCTGGGCGGCAGCTTCTACAGCGACTACGCCATCCTGATGCTGATCCTGATCATCGGCCTGGCCGAGTGGCCCCAGTACGCCCGCACGGTGCGCGCCTCGGTGCTGGCCGAGAAGCGCAAGGAGTATGTGGACGCCGCCAAGGTGATGGGCCTGAAGTCGCGGCGCATCATGTTCCGCCATGTGCTGCCCAACACCCTGTCGCCGATCTTCGTCATCTCCACGGTGCAGATCGCCAACGCCATCATCTCCGAGGCGGCCCTCTCCTTCCTGGGACTGGGCATGCCGGAGACCCACCCGTCGCTGGGCTCGCTGATCAAGGCCGGCTTCGACTACCTGCAGTCCGGGGCCTGGTGGATCACCCTGATTCCCGGCGCCTTCCTGGTGGTGCTGGTGCTGTCGATCAACCTGCTCGGCGACTGGCTGCGCGACGTCATGAACCCGCGTCTCTACAAGGGCTAAGGAGCACCTCTTATGGCACTTCTCGAAGTTCGCGACCTGGATGTGCGCTTCGCCCTGCGCCAGGGCGAGGTGCGCGCCCTGCGCAATATCAATTTCACCCTGGACCGCGGCGAACGCCTCGGCCTGGTGGGCGAGTCCGGCGCCGGCAAGTCGGTGGCCGCCTTCAGCCTGCTCAACCTGATCGCCAGGCCCGGCTATATCGCCGGCGGCAGCATCCGCTTCGATGGCCAGGAGCTGATCGGCCTCGGCGAGCGGCAGCTGCGGCGTATCCGCGGCAACCGCGTGTCGATGATCTTCCAGGATCCGATGATGACCCTTAATCCGGTGCTGACCATCGGCGAGCAGATGGTCGAGTGCCTCAAGGCGCATCGCCGCATCGCCTCCCGAGAGGCCCGGGCCATCGCCCTGCACAAGCTCCAGCAGGTGCAGATCCCCTCCCCGGAGACGCGCCTCGACCAGTACCCCCACGAGCTCTCCGGGGGCATGCGTCAGCGGGTCATCATCGCCATCGCCCTGCTGCTGGATCCGGACATCATCATCGCCGACGAGCCCACCACGGCGCTGGACGTGACCATCCAGGCGGAGATCATGACCCTGCTGCTGGAGCTGTGCGAGAAGCACAACGTCGGCCTGATCCTGATCACCCACGACCTGGGAGTGGTCAGCCAGGTGACCCAGCGCATGCTGGTGATGTATGCGGGACGGGTGATCGAGGCCGGGCCGACCCGGGAGATCATCAACGACCCCCAGCATCCCTATACCCAGGGGTTGATGAATGCCCTGCCGCAGATGGCCACCCCGGGCAGCCACCTCAATCAGATTCGCGGCAGCATGCCGCCGCTGAGCCAGCTGCCCTCGGGCTGTGCCTTCCATCCCCGCTGTGACTTCCTGACCCGCGCCGATGGCAGCGAGCGCCCCGCCTGCTCCCGCCAGGTGCCCGACTTCGTGGCCTCCGGCAATTGCCGGGTGGCTTGCCATATGGTGGCGGAAATGCTGGCCCAGGAAGCCGCCGCCACCGAGGAGGATCGCCCATGACCGCCCAGGCCCTGCCCCAGACCGAGACGCCTACCGAGACCCGAAGCCAGGCAACACGTCCGTCGGCCCAGGAGAATGCCCCGCTGCTGGAGATCCGCGGCCTGCGCAAGCGCTTCGATCTCTCCGGCGACTTCCTCGAACAGCTGCGCTTCAAGGGCGGCCGCCTGGTGCGCCATCAGGAGTTCGTGCATGCCATCAACGGCGTGGACCTGAGTATCCGGCGCGGCGAGGCGCTCTGCGTGGTCGGCGAGTCCGGCTGCGGCAAGTCCACGGTGGCGCGCACCGTGATGGGGCTGCTCTCGCCCAGCGCCGGGGAGATCCACTACGACGGGACGCGCATCGATGATCTCTCGCCCAAGGCGCTGCTGCCCTATCGCAAGCGCATGCAGATGATCTTCCAGAACCCCTACGCCTCGCTGAATCCGCGCATGACGATTCAGCAGACCCTGGAGGAGCCGATCCGCCTGCACCACCCCGACTGGTCCCGCGACCGGGTCACGGCCAAGGTGCGCGAGGTGATGGCCTCGGTGGGCGTCGACCCGGAATGGGGCGCGCGCTTCGGCCACGAGTTCTCCGGCGGCCAACGCCAACGCATCGCCATCGCCCGCGCCCTGGCCGTGGATCCGGAATTTATCGTCGCCGACGAGCCGATCTCGGCGCTGGACGTGTCCATTCAGGCCCAGGTGCTCAACCTGCTGATGGATGCCCAGCAGGAGCGCCACCTCACCTACCTGTTCATTACCCATGACCTGGCGGTGGTGGAGCACTTCGGCACCCGCGTCGCGGTGATGTACCTGGGCACCGTCTGCGAGGTGGCGCCGACCCGGACCCTGTTCGCCACGCCCCGCCACCCCTATACCCAGGCGCTGCTCTCGGCGATCCCGCGCCTGGAGGACGACCGGCCCCAGCCGATTCGCCTGACCGGCGAGGTGCCGACCCCGGTGAACCTGCCCTCCGGCTGCGTCTTCCATGGGCGCTGTCCCCATGCCGAACCCCGCTGCCGGCGTGAGGTACCCCGGCTGCGTCCCCAGGACGATGGTGGCCAGGTGGCCTGTCATGCGGTGGAGGAAGGACGCCTGTAGACACGACTGTAGAGAAACAGGCGTCTCAATGGCAAAATTCACTGCCTGACTAGACAAATCCAACAATATTTTCGATAAATCTGGTGAACCATGGAAATTCGCTGGCTGGAAGACTTTGTCGCCCTGGCCCGCACCCGGCACTTCTCCCGGGCCGCGGAGGAGCGTAATGTCACCCAGCCCACCTTCTCGCGACGCATCAAGCTGCTGGAAGAGGAGATGGGCACCACCCTGGTCAATCGCCAGACCCTGCCCCTCTCCCTGACCCCGGCCGGCGAGGAATTCCTGCGTCTCTGCGAGCAGGTCACGCAACGGGTGCAGGATACCCGGGAGCGGCTCTCGCGCCTCGCCGAGGCCCAGGCCAACCGCTTGCGGCTGGCGGCGCCCCAGAGCCTGCTCTCCCACTTCCTGCCGGAGTGGCTGGCGACCCATCACGAGGATCCGCCCCTGGAGCCCTACCTGAGGGCCACCGGCTGGCTGATCGACGACTACTTCCAGGCCCTCGACCGCGGCGAGTGTGACCTGGTGCTCTGCTACTGGCCGCGAGATGGGCTATTGTCGGAGAGTGAGCGGCTCGAGTGCGATTATCGGCGGGTCGGCGAGGAGCGCCTGATCCCGCTCTCGGTCCCGGATCCCGATGGGCGCCCGCGCTTCTCCCTGGGCAGCGGCCCCCGGGAGAGTCTGCCGCTGATCGCCTTCCATCCCCGGGGGCTGATGCATGCCGCCATCCAGGACCATCTGACTAGCCTCGGCGAGGCCCCGGCCTTCCGGGTACTCAACGAGAGCATCCAGAGCCACAATATCAGGGAACTGATCGGCCTCGGCTATGGGATGGGCTGGTTGCCGCAGCGACTGGCCGCCCCGGCCCTTGCCCGGGGGGAACTGGTGCCCGCCGGCGATGCCCGCTGGCAGGTCCCCCTGGAGATCCGCCTCTATCGCCATACCCAGGGCCCTTCGCCGGCCCTGGACAAGCTATGGCAAGCGTTGCCCTCGCCGGCCCCCGTGGCCTGATCGGCGGGGTGCCCGACCTTCGATTTTCGCTATGGAGTCACCGATGACCAACGACCTCGCCGACGCTCAGCAGGCGCACCTCTCCCGGCTCGAGCAGGCCTACGCGGCGCTGCTGGCGGAACACGGCTATGATGGAGTGCTGCTCTATAGTGGCCGGGCCCACCGGCATTTCGCCGATGACCAGCACGCCAGCTTCGCCGCCTATGGCCACTTCCTGCACTGGGTGCCCCTGGCCGGCCTGGAGCATAGCTGGTTGTTGATTCGCCCGGGCCAGAGGCCGCGCCTCTATTTCCACGCCCCCCGGGACTTCTGGCACCTTTCGCCGCGACTGCCCGAGGAAGCCTGGGTCGAGGCCTTCGAGGTGGTGTGTCAGGAGGAGGGTGAGGCGCCGCGGCTGCCCGCCGGGCGCTTCGCGGTCCTCGGCGAGGTGAGCGCGGCCCAGGCCGAACGCCTGGGGGCCGAGGCCAACCCCGAGGCTCTCACCCGCGCCCTGGACGAGGCCCGGGTTCGCAAGAGCGACTATGAGGTCGCCTGCCTGCGTGAGGCCAACCGCCGGGCCCTGGCCGGTCACGCCGCGGCGCGGGACGCCTTCCTGGCCGGCGGTGCCGAGCTGGACTGCCAACTGGCCTATCTCCAGGCGGCGCGGATCCGCGAGAGCGAGTTGCCCTACCAGAGCATCGTCGGCATCGATGCCCACGGCGGCGTGCTCCACTATCAGCACTACGACCTCGAGGCCCCGGCACGGGCGCATAGCCTGCTGGTGGACGGCGGCCACCGCTTCCGCGGCTACTGCGCCGATATCACTCGCAGTTGGGCGGGGCCGGCGGCCAGCGACGACTACCGGGCCCTGCTCGCCGGCATGGATCGCCTGCAGCGGCAACTGGTGGAGGGGCTGGCCCCGGGCGTCTCCTATGTGACGATGCAGGAGCGCATGCACCAGGGCCTGGCCGACCTCTTGGTGGAGCACGGCCTGGTCAAGGCGAGTGCCGAGGCGGCCCTCGAGCGCGGCATCACCCGCGCCTTCTGCCCCCATGGGCTGGGCCATCTGCTGGGCCTGCAGGTCCACGACGTGGGCGGGCGCCAGGACAAGCAAGGCCACCCCCTGCCTCCACCCCCGACGCATCCGGCGCTACGCCTGACCCGGGAGCTGGAAGCGGGGATGGCGATCACCGTGGAGCCGGGGCTCTATGTGATTCCGATGCTGCTGGAACCGCTGCGCCAGGGCGCCACCGCCGGCATGCTCGACTGGGGCCGGGTCGAGGCCCTGGGCGAACATGGCGGCATCCGTATCGAGGACAATGTGGTGATCACCGCGGCGGGCCGCGACAATCTGACCCGGGATCTTGATTTAACGCAAGAGATGTCCTGATGGCCTTGCCTTTCGACCAGCACGGGCCGCAATAACCTTGCCTCCCGCCGGCACCGCGATAAGCTAGAAGAGATAGGGGCCGCACCGGGCCCCGGTTCTCCAGCACGAGGCCGGCATGACCCACGCGATTGTTCCCGCCGACTTTCACCCTCCCCGGGGACTAGGTAACCGACACCTCCAGACCCTGCTGCCGCGCCTGCTGCCACGGCGACGCCTGGCGCGGGACACCGAGATCATCAACCTGCCGGATGGCGACTTCGTGGAGCTGGCCTGGGTGCGTCCGGCGCCGACGGCCCCGGAGGCGCCGCTGTTCGTGCTCTTCCATGGCCTGGAGGGCTCCTTCGACGCCCCCTATGCCCGCGAACTGCTGGGGGCGGCGGCGGACCTCGGCTGGCGGGCCGTGCTGATGCATTTCCGCGGCTGTGGCCAGGCCCCCAACCGCCTGCCGCGGGCCTATCATAGCGGCGATACCGCCGACGCCTACTGGGTGCTGGGCCAGCTCGGCCAGCGTTATCCCCAGGCCCTCAAGGTGGCCGCCGGGGTCTCCCTGGGCGCCAATATGCTGCTCAAGCTGGTCGCGGAACAGGGCGGCGATGGCCTCGACCTGGCCGGGGCCATCGCCATCAATGCGCCCCTGGATCTCGCCGCCAGCGCCGATGTGCTCAATCGCGGCATGGCGCGGGTCTACCAGCGCCATCTGCTGGCCTCGCTGAAGCGCAAGGTCGCCCTCAAGATGGCCAAGGGCCCCCTGCCCATTAGCCTCTCTCCCCACCAGCTCAAGGAGCTGGACACCTTCTGGGCCTACGACAACGAGGTCACCGCGCCCCTGCACGGTTTCGCCTCCGCCAGCGACTACTATCGCCGCGCCTCGGCGGGCCCCCTGCTCGGCGAGATCGAACTCCCCACCCTGATCCTGCACGCCGCCGACGACCCCTTTATGCCCGGCGACCTCTTCGAGCACCTGCCCGCCCCCTCGGCGGCGGTGCGCGTCGAGATCGCCCGCCACGGTGGCCATGTGGGCTATATTGAGCGGCGCGGCGCGCGCCTCGCCTCCTGGCTGGCCCGTCGGGTCACCCGCCAGCTCGACGACTGGGCCCGGGTGCCGGAAGGGCTCGGCCAAACCCCGGCTTCCGCCCGCGGCTAGCCTGTCGCCCGGGCGACATCCCGCCGCACCGGCGCCGCCTCGGCGTCGGTACATGCTATGATCACCGGCGTTCTTTACTCGGTGCCGCCATGGCCGCCTGGCCATCGGCGCCTGGCTCAAGGAGGGATCATGGCAAGGAGAGCCCGGCGCTTGCCGGCTATCGCTACCGGTCTGCGGAGCGCCTTCGAGCAAGGCTATGGCCTGGGGGCGTTGCGCCATGACCTGATGGCGGGGCTGACCCTGGGGACCGTGGCGGTCCCCCTGTCCATGGCACTGGCCATCGCCACCGGCGTGCCGCCCCAGCATGGACTCTATACCGCCATCGTCGCCGGCGCCCTGATCGCCCTGACCGGGGGCTCGCGCTTCAATGTCTCGGGGCCCACCGCGGCCTTCGTGGTCATCCTCTTCCCCATCGTGCAACAGCACGGCCTGGGGGGCCTGCTGATCGCCACCATGATGGCGGGGCTGATCCTGGTTGCCCTCGGCCTGGCTCGCCTGGGCCGCCTGATCGAGTTCGTCCCCTATCCGGTGATTCTCGGCTTCACGGCCGGCATCGCCGTGGTGATCGCTACCCTACAGCTGCCCGACTTCCTGGGACTCAGCCTGGAAGGGCTCGACGAGCACTTCCTCGCCAACCTGGGGCGCATCGTCGGCGCCCTGGGCTCCTGGAACCCCTGGGAACTGGCAATCGGCCTCTTCACGCTGCTGGTGATGCTGCTCTGGCCGCGCCTGGGCATCCGCGTGCCGGCCCCCCTGGCGGGGCTGGTGGCCGCCACCCTCCTGACTCGGGCGATCGGCGCCTGGCTCGGCGGTGATATCGATATCGCCACCATCGCCTCGCGCTTCAGTTGGGAGGCCGATGGCCAGAGCGGCGCCGGCATTCCGCCCCTTGCCCCGACCCTGCTGGCCTCCGGCCTGTTCTCGAATGCCGACGGCGAGCCCCTGAGCCTCGATTTCGAGCTCTTCCATGAGCTGCTGGGACCGGCCGTCGCCATCGCCATGCTGGGCGCCATCGAATCCCTGCTCTGCGCGGTCGTGGCCGACGGCCTGACCCGCAGCAGGCATGATCCCAATGCCGAGCTGATCGGCCAGGGACTGGGCAATATCGTGGCCCCGCTGTTCGGCGGCATCACCGCCACCGCGGCCCTGGCACGCACCGCCACCAATATTCGCAGCGGCGCACGTTCCCCCCTGGCCGCCGTGGTGCATGCCCTGGTGGTACTGCTGGCGGTAGTGGCGCTGGCGGAGGTGCTGGGGGGCGTGCCCATGAGTGCCCTGGCGGCGCTGCTGTTTATCGTCGCCTGGAACATGAGCGAGGCTCGTCATATGGTGCATACCCTGCGTACGGCCCCGCCCGGGGACGTGCTTATCCTGGTGCTCTGTTTCGTACTGACGGTACTCTTCGATATGGTCCTGGCGGTGGCCGTGGGGATCGGGCTGGCCGCCGCCCTCTTCGTGCATCGCATGGCGGGACTGACCCAGTCCCGGCGCATCGAGGCGCCGACCGAGGCGCTGGGGGACTTGCCCGAGGATATCGCCCTCTATGACATCGACGGCCCGCTGTTCTTTGCCGCCGCCGACAAGGCCCTGATCACCCTGCATCGAGTCGATCCCGGGGTGCATACCCTGCTCCTCGACATGCGCGACGTGCCGAGCCTGGACGCCACGGCCATCGAGGCCCTGCGGCGGCTGATCGACGAGATGCACCATCGGGAGATCGGCCTGGTGCTGATCGGCCTACCGGCGCGCCTGTTGATCAAGCTGAAGCGCGCCGGCCTGCGCAAGCGGCCCGGCCTCCTGCACTACAGCCGCGACCCGAGGCAGGCTCGCCGAGTGGCCTGGCGCTGGCGTGAGGCGCGGGATGGCGTCGATCACTGACCGGGGCAACCGATGCCGGTGCCCTTGAGGCCGCAGTAGCCGCCGGGGTTCTTGGCCAGGTACTGCTGGTGATATTCCTCGGCGTAGTAGAAGGCCGCCAGCGGCGCGATCTCGGTGGTGATGGTGCCGCGCCCGGCCCGGCTCAACGCCTGCTGATAGCGCTCGCGACTGGCCTCGGCCGCCTCCTGCTGGGCCGCGTCGATAGTGTAGATCGCCGAGCGGTACTGGGTGCCGATGTCATTGCCCTGGCGCATGCCCTGAGTCGGATCATGGGCCTCCCAGAACACCGCCAGCAGGCGCTCCAGGTCCAGCTCGACGGGATCAAAGATGACCCGTACCACCTCGGTATGGCCGGTGAGGCCGGTGCAGGTCTCCTCGTAGGTGGGATTGGGCGTATGGCCGCCGGCGTAGCCCACGGCGGTGACATGGACGCCGGGCAGCTGCCAGAAGAGGCGCTCGGCGCCCCAGAAACAGCCCAGTCCCAGCACGATCTCGCGATGCCCCGGAGGCCAGGGCGGCAAGAGACTACGGCCATTGACGTGGTGAATGCCGCCGATCGCCAGCGGCGCCTCACGGCCCGGCAGGGCCCGCTCGGGGGTCACCAGGGTCTGCTTGTCGAACATCTCATTCTCCACTGTCGCGCAGTCGCGGGTTACCGCGTCTGCTGAAGGTATAGACCAGATCCACCGCCTGGGCGGCACCCGAGACCGCCTGCACATAGAGGTTGCGCCACAGGGTATAGCGCAGGGTCAGCTCGGCGATCGGCGAGAAGATCCCCACCCCGTAGCTGATGCGCAGGTCATCGGTGAGCTGGCCGGCCACCACCACCTGACTCTCCTCGCCGGCGCCGGCGGTCTCCAGGCGCAGATCCTCGATACCGAAGGCCTGGCCAAGCTGGCCCACGGCACCGCCGGTGCGGGACAAGGTCAGGCCCACCAGGGCCGAGGTCAGGGCGCCGTCGGCATCGCTCTCGTCCGGCGCCCGGCCGCGCAGCAGGTAGGAGAGTGCCCGCGCCTCGTCCATGGCCGGCTCGGAGAAGATCCGCAGTTCCGGCTCGTCGGCCTGGCCTCTCACCCTGAGGCCGGCGATCACCTCGTCCTGGGTGATATCGGGGTTGCGGATGGCTTCCACCTCCAGCAGCGGCTGGTCCGGCGGGCCGCTGAAGATCAGCTGGCCCTCGCGGATCAGCAGGTCCTGGCCGAAGGCGCGGAAGCGCCCGTCCACCAGATTGACGTCGCCGAACAGTTGCACCGGGCCATCGGCCTGGCGCACCTCCAGTTCGCCGGTGAGGCCGGCCTCGAGGCCGTAGGCCTCCAGCTGCATGTCCGGCCCCAGGCTCAGGTCGATCCGTACCTGGATTGCCATGCCGGCCCGGCGCAGGGCCGCGGCGGCGGATTCCTGGGCGGCCAGGTCCTCCTCGGAGAAGGCCGCCAGCCTGAGGCGCTCGCGGACCTCCTCCTCGCTGACGATCACCTCGTCGGGGCTCGGCGAGACCACCCCCGGGGGGAGTTGTCCCACCTCCAGGCGCGCCCAGGGAATCTGCACCCGGCCGCCCACGTCCAGGCTGGCCGGGGTCACCGCGATGGTCAGCTGCGGTGCCAGGCGCAGGCGACCGAACTCGGGCAGGATCGCCAGCAAGGGGTCGTCGCGACCATCCACGCGGACCTCGATCGACCAGCTATCCAGGCTCGGCCAGGCCGCCTCCCCGCTGATATCCAGGCGCCCCTCCTCGCCGCGAATCAGGCCATCGATGGTGCCACGATCACCGGCCAGGTCGACGCCGATCCGCCCATCGTGAATGGTCACCGGCAGGTCGAAGCCTCGCGCCTCCAGGCCCTCCAGGGCGATGCGACCCCGCAGGTCCGGCACCTCCAGGCTACCGGCGATGGCCACCCGCCCCTCGAGGCGACCCTCCAGGCGCTCCATGCCCGCGATCAGGGCCCGGTAGCGAGCCAGGTCGATGGCCTCGAGGCGCAGCTCGCCGCTCAGCGCCTGGCGCCCCAGGGGATCCTCCACCTGGACGCTGAGTCCCAATTCACCGGCCTCGGCCAGGGCCAGGGAGAGCTCGGCCTCGGCCCGCGCTTCGCTGGCCTCGAGCCCCAGGCGCAGTCGGGAATCGGGCAGCTCCCAGGGCTGGCCATAGGCGTCCTCGCCGCTCAGGGCGATGCGGCTGGCCAGATCGCTGGTCAGGCGCCACCGGGCGCCGCCCTGGGACCAGTCGAGGGCGAGATCGCCATCGGTCTCCCCGGCCAGCTCCCAGCCGTCCGGCATGGCCGCCTCGACCAGGTCCATGGGCAGGGCCTCGAGACGCAGCGCCAGGCGGCCCGATGCCGCCGAGGCGCGCAGGGTCTCGATGCTGCACAGCCGCCCCCCCTCGCCGCGTACCAGGCAGAAGGGCTCGGCGTCGACGCGACCCGCGTCGAGGGCGACCTCGAAGCGCAGCGGCTCCTCCAGGGCCAGGGTGCCCTGGGGCAATACCGCCTCCAGGGGCGAGAGTGCGCCACGATAGCGCTGCTGAGCCTGATTCAGCCCCCCGTCCAGTCCCAGGACCAAGCGCTCCAGGGGCCCCTGATCGTCGCCCTCCAGGTCGAGCTCGAGGCGGTGCTCGGAGAGTCGCCCCTGCAGGGTCAGGGTCAGGGCCGCCAGGCGTTGCTCGGCGGCGGTCAAGCCGTCGGCGCTTAACTCGGCCTCCAGCCGCGGATCGTCGATCCCCGCCACCCGGGCCTGAAGCTCGAGGGCCTCCACACGGTTGCCTTCGAAGGCCAGAGCGGCGCCGTTGAGGTTGAGATCCAGGGTCGGCGCCTCCAGGCTGCCGGCCACCGCGAAGTCACCGGCCAGGCGTCCCTCGAGCCCCGCCAACAGGCTCTCCAGTCGGGGCGCCTCGAGCGTGCCGGCGAGGTCCAGGCGCTCCTCGATGCGACCGGCCACCGAGAGGCGATTGTCGCCCTGGCGGGCCTCCAGGCGAGCGATGTCCCAGCGCATCTCGCTGGTGCCGCTGAGGCTCGCCTCCAGCGACAGGGGCAGCTCCTGGAGCTCGCCGTCGATGGCCAATTCCGGAATCGCCAGTTCCCAGGCCTGGTCCCGGAGCCGGAAGTCGACGGCCGCCGTGCCGGAGAGCTGCCCGGCCAGCGCTTCGGTGAACTGCCCCGGGTCGAGCGCTTCCATATTGAGGCGCGCGGAGAGATCGATGCCCTCCTGCCAGGCGATGCGTCCTCGGCTGACCAGGCTGCCCTGGGGCAACGTCAGCGACAGCGGCATCCAGGCGAAGTGCCCGGCATCGCCCTCGCCGAGCAGGGCCAGTTGGGTCGGCGGCAGCGCCGCACCCTGGACCCGGCCGCTCAGGCGCGCCTCGTAACCCAGCAGACTGCCCTGGAGATCCACGACCAGGTCCTCGAGGAGATAGTCGGCGTCCCGATTCGGCGCCAGGGGCCACTGCAACTGCTCGCTGCTAAGACGCAGATGAAACGGCAGGGTCGGATCCAGGGCATCGATCTCCAGTCCCACTCGGGCGGCAACGGCACCGCCACTCTCCAGCCCCGCCTCCAGGCCGCCGAGGCGCCCGCCGAGGGTCAGGGTGAAGCGTTCTCCTTCCAGCGCCGGCAGGGCCGGTAGCTCATGCACCTGGACCTCCAGACGGGCCTCCAGCGGATACTCCCCGCTCATGGCCACCTGGGCCTCCAGGCGCAGGCTGGCCTGGGGGTGGTCGACTTCCAGGCGCCTCAGGCTCAGGGTGTCGCCGCGTCCGCTGGCCTCCAGATAGAGACGGTCCAGGCGCTGTTCCACGGCGCCGGAGAGTTCGACGTCCTCGACCAGCAGTTCGCCGACGGCCAGGTCCAGCGGCAGCCGTATATCGGGCAGCGCCAGGCGTTCGCGTTCGGTCAGGGGCGGCGCCGGCTCAGCGATGGGGCGGTGCTCGGCCACGGCGATGGCGACATCGATGGCCTCGGCGGTCAGGGCGACCGCCCCCGCCGCGGCACCCGGCGCCCAGCGCTGCCCCGGACTGGGCGGCAGGTAGAGCCGCAGCCCGGAGAGGCGGGTCGCCAGCAGGGTCGCGGCCTCGCCCTCGCCCATGGCGCCGCTGACGAACTCCTGCCAGCCAATGCGAGTGCCATCGGCGAGGCGAATATCGGCATTCGTCACCGCCAATTCGCGCAGCTCGATAGGCAGGGGGAGCGTGATGCGCTCCGGGGGCTCCCCCGCGGGCGTCTCGGTGGGGTCCGTGGCGGCCAGGTCCACCCGCAGATCATCCAGGTAAAGCCGGTCGAGACACAGCCGCCCTCGCAACAGGCAGTCGCTGGCCCAGGCCCACTCGAGCCGACCGACGGCCACCTCGGCGGGCCCGGCGTTCAGGCGCAGTCCCTCCACGACCAGGCGATCCAGGGGCGCGCCCTCGACGCGGGTATAGTCGATCAGGCCCCGCTCGCGGGCCTGATCCAGGGCCAGGCCGGTGCCCCAGGGAGAGAGCAGCAGGCCGAGCCCGAAGAGCAGCAGGCCAAACAGCCACAACGGCAGCCATAGCAGCAGGCGAATCAGGGCCCAGCTCAGAATTCCGGCCCGATGGCGAAATGAAGGCGCCACGCGTTCTCCTCATCGTCGAAGGGGTGGGCGATATCGAGGCGAATGGGCCCCACCGGGGAGACCCAGCGAATGCCCAGGCCGGCCCCGGTATTGAGCGTCTCGGGCCACCAGTCGTCGAAGGCGTCGCCGGTGTCGACGAAGGCCGCCGCCCACCAGTTGCCGGTGACCCGACGCTGTATCTCGCCGCTGGCGGTGAACAGCTGGCGCCCGCCGCGCAGGCGCCCCTCGTCGTTGCGCGGCGCCAGGCTCTCGTAGCCATAGCCACGCACGCTGCGATCGCCGCCGGTGAAGAAGCGCAGCGAGGGAGGAATCTTGTCGAAATCGCTGGTCTCGATGACGCCCACCCCGGTGCGGGCGATCAGCCGGGTATTCGCTCCCCACATGCGGATCCACTGGGAATCCAGGGTGCTGCGGAAGAAACTGGCGCTGGAGCCCCAACTGGTATCCGAGTATTCGAAGGCGATACGCTGGCGATCCCCCCAGGTGGGAAAGCGCGGGTTGCGGGTGCGGGTCCGCGACCAGCTGATCCCCGGATAGAGCAGCCAGACCCGCTCCGCCTCGCCGCCCTGGGTAAAGTCCTCGAAGCTGGAACGCAGGTAGAGGCTCTGCACCCAGTCATTCTCGAAGCGCCACTGGCGGGCGAGCTCCACCGAGCTCTCCAGGCTGCGGGTATCGTCCTGGTCGCGGTGGCGCAGGCCGTATTGCAGACGGTAGCTGTCGCGCAGGGGGTCGGCCAGGGGAAGGCGGTACTCCCCCGTGAAGCGCTGTTCGGGCCCGGAGATAAAGAGGTCGTGATTCAGACTATGTCCGCGGCTGTTGATCCACGGCTGATTCCAGCTGAAGTGCGTACGCGGCCCTACGTCGGTGGCATAGCCGAGGGCCACCTCGAACTGATGGCGATCCGCCGGCGTCAGGTGCACGCTGACCGGCACCTCCTCGGGACCGTCCGGGCTCGCGCCGCCCTCTTCCCCCGGCAGTCGCGGGCGCACCGACACCGACTCGAACCAGCCGCTCTGCCCCAGTCGTTGGGTGTACTCGGAGAGATCGCCGGCCAGGTAGGGATCTCCCGGGGCGAAGTTGAGCATGCGCTCGAGACGATCGAGTCGAATATGGCTGCCCTGGATATCCACTTCGCCGAAGCGATAGCGCGGGCCGCTGTCGAAAGTCAGGGTGATATGGGCGCTCTGCTCCCAGGGGCGTACCTCGAGGCGGCGGTCGCGGAAGTAAGAGTCGAAGTAGCCCCGCTCCAGGGCCAGCCCCGCCAGACGATTACGCAGGCGATCGTAGGGGGCATGGCGCAGCGGCTCGCCCTCGGCCAGGCCATGGGCCGCCAGGACCTCCTCGAAGGCCTCATCGCCACCGGCCTCGCCACGCACCGAGATGGCCAGCCGCCGGACGACCACCTGGGGGCCCGGGGTGACGGCGATATCGACCCGGGTCACCGGCTCCCCCACCAGGCTCAGTTCGAACTGGGGCTCGTAGTAGCCGAAGGGCCTCAGGGCTTCGGCGGCGCGGCGGCGCGCCTCTGCCTCCAGGCGGGCGGGACTGTACTGCTCCCCCTCCAGGCCCGCCAGGTAGTTTTCGATATTATCCGCCGCCTCGCCCTCGATACCGCTGACGCGGGCCGACAATGCCCAGGCAGAGGCCGGCAGACTCAGGGCCACCGCCAGCAGGGCGGTACTCAGGCGGCGTCGCCCCCCATGGATTGGACCTCGGATAACGCTACCTCCCTGTTCTCTTCGCGAATGGCCCCTGTCAGGGAGCCAGCATTTCCAGGCGGGCCTCGGTGGCCAGCAGGGAACGTCGCAGTTCCTGGACCTCTCCCCGCAGGGCATCCAAGCGTCCGGCCAGCTCCTCGCGAGCCTCCCGGGCATTATCGGGGTGGGACCTCAGCGGCTCAAGGATATCGAGAACCTCACCGAGCTCCTCCTCCAGGGCGCTCAGCCGGGAGGCCGAGCGCTCGGCCTCCTCGTTGAGCCCCGCGACCTCGTCCTCCAGGCGGCTGGCCAGGGCCTGGGTATCCTGGCGTTCCAGGGCCTCCACTCGGTGGGACAGCTCGTCCCTCGCCGCCTCCTCCTGGCGCTCCAGGCTGTCCAGTCGCTGGGATAGCCCGGTGCGGGCCTCTTCGCCCAGGGTCTCCAGCGCATCCAGGGAGTCACGGCTGGACGCCAGCCAGGCCTGCAGGGTGGCCTGCTGCTCCTCGAGGCGTGCCAATGCCTCGGCCAACGCCTGGGCACTCGGGCCCTGTTCCTGAGCCTGCCGCAGGGTATCCAGGCTCTCGCTCTGATCGCTCAGCCTCTCCTCCAGGGCCAGCTGTTGCTCCACCAAGGCCTCCTGTCCCTCGTTCAGCTGCGCCAGGGCCGCGCCGGGATCGAGGCCGTCGAAGCGGGCGTGGATATTGGAGAACTGCCCCTCGAGACGCCGCAGCTCGGCATGCAGCAGTTGGCGCTCCTCCCAGGCCAGGGCCGTGATGCCTACCAGGCCCGTGGCCAGGATCAGTACCGCCAGGCGCAGTCCCCAGGGCCTGGGCGACGCCGAGGCCGGCGCGGCATGACGGCGCGGTGGCGGATCGAGGCTGGCATCGGGGTCGGCGACCAGGGGGGGAGGACGCCGTTCCTCCGGGGGCTGAGCCATGGACGAAACTCCTCTTCGCAGCGGATGAGTGCGGCGTCGACGGGCCAATCCCGAGTGTCGCCGTCGGAATTGGCGGCATCCCGGCAGGGTGCTATGATGTGTCGACACCACTTACGCAGATGCTTGGTATTGTAAGGTTTTTTGCGACGGGACCGATAGCGCCTTGATTCGCGATGGTTCCGCCCCCACAACACCAGGTACTGTTTTCATCGGTGATAAAAAGGAGCAAACCATGGCATTCGAACTTCCCGCCCTGCCGTACGAGAAGAACGCGCTGGAACCGCATATCTCCGCCGAGACCCTGGAGTATCACTACGGCAAGCACCATCAGGCCTATGTGACCAAGCTCAATGAGCTGACCGACGGCACCGAGAATGCCAGCAAGTCCCTGGAAGAGATCATCAAGTCCTCCTCCGGCGGCCTGTTCAACCAGGCGGCTCAGGTGTGGAACCACACCTTCTACTGGCACTGCCTCTCCCCGAATGGCGGCGGCGAGCCCAGCGGCGCCCTGGGCGACGCCATCAAGGCCAAGTTCGGTTCCTTCGACGAGTTCAAGGCCGCCTTCAACGCCAAGGCGGTGGGTAACTTCGGCTCCGGCTGGACCTGGCTGATCAAGACCGACGACGGTGGCGTGGATATCGTCAACACCGACGATGCCGACACCCCCATCGCCCATGGCCAGACCCCGCTGCTGACCATCGATGTGTGGGAGCACGCCTACTACATCGACTACCGCAATGCTCGCCCGAAGTACCTGGAGAGCGTGTGGAACATCGTCAACTGGGACTTCGTGGCCCAGAACTTCGCCTAAGCCTCCGCTTGGCGAAGCCGCCCGGGCGACCGCCCGGGCAGGCATGACAAGGCCCCGCATGGCGGGGCCTTTGTCGTTGGCAAGAGGCGTAAGCGGCGGCGTGAACGGCCGGGAGACTAGGGGTCGGCGCGGCGACCGATACCGCGATAGGTCAGCCCCTGGCCGGCCACATAGTCGGGATCATAGATATTGCGGCCATCCAGAATCAGCCGCTCCCCGAGGCAGCCGGCCAGCCGCGCCCAGTCCGGGTTCCAGTAGCACTTCCATTCGGTGACCAGCAACAGGGCATCGGCGCCCTCGCAGGCGGCGTAGGGATCCTCGGGGCAGAGCGTCAGCAGCGGCTGCTCGCCCACCTCGGCGGCCAGCGCCGGCAACGCCGCCGGATCGTGCAGACGCACCTCGACTCCCTGGGCCCAGAGGGCCCGCAGCAAGGGCAGCACCGGGGCGTGATCGATACGCGCCGTGCCCGGCTTGAAGGCCGCGCCCCAGATCGCCACCCGGCGCCCGGCAAGCTCCCCCTGAAAGTGCCCCCAGAGCTTGCGGAACAGGGTCTCCTTCTTCTGCTCGTTGATCTCCAGCACCTGCTCGAGAAGGGCCGAGGCGCGTCCCTGGGCGGACTGGACGTCGGCCAGTCCCATCAGGTCCCGGGAGAAGTTGGGGCCACCGAAACCGCAGCCCGGATAGAGGTATTCGTAGCCGATGCGCGGGTCGGCGCCCATGCCCTGGCGTACCAGTTCCACATCGACGCCCAGGGTGTCGGCCAGGCCGGCCACCTCGTTCATGTAGCTGATGCGGGTGGCCAGCATGCCGTTGATGGCCAGCTTGGTGAGCTCGGCGGCCCGCAGCGGCATGCACTGGAAGACATCGCGGCGACGATTGAAGGCGCGCAGCAGCTCCCGCACCCGCACCGTGGCCTGGGCCGACTCGCTGCCCAGCAGCCAGCGGCTGGGGCGGGTAAAGGTCTCCCAGGCGCGCCCCTCCTCGAGCCGATCGGGCAGGCAGACCGCCCACTGGTCGGGCCCCAGCGGAGCCGCCAGGCGCTCGGTCTCGCCCACCGGGAAGGTGGCGTTATTGATCACCACCAGGGGCTCACTCTGGCAGGCGGCCTGGGCCTCTACCGCGGCCTGGGCCGCGGCACGCTGGTCCGGCGCCAGGGCCAGCCAAAGCACCTCGACGACCTCCGGGGGCTCCGTCTCGCTGACGCGCAGGCTGCCCTCGGCCAGGGCCCGTTCCAACTGAGCGAGTAGCTGCGGCTCGCGCCGGAGCCAGTCCGCCCGGCGCAGGAACGACCAGGCCGCGTCTCGGTGAGGCTGCCAGGTGACGTCATGGCCGACGCTGGCCAGGGCCGCCGCCGCGGTCACGGCGGCGAGTTCACTGCCGATCAGGCGTATCCGCATGCTCAGGCCTCGCCGGCATAGCGATCGAGGAGTTCCCGGAAGCCCGCGCCATACTTGGGATGGCGCCGGGCGAAGGCGAGGATCGCCTCCAGATAGCCGAGCTGATGGCCGCAGTCATAGGTGACGCCCTGCATGCGATAGGCGGCCACCCCGGAGCGGGCCCGCAACGCCTCGATGGCGTCGGTGAGCTGGATCTCGCCCCCGGCCCCCGGCGGCGTCTCGGCCAGCAGCGGGAAGATCTCGCCGGGCAGCACATAGCGGCCGATCACCGCCAGGTTCGACGGCGCTCGGTCACGCGGCGGCTTCTCCACCATGCCCGCCAGGGGCAGCGACTCGCCCGGGGCCGGCACGCCGGCCTCGGGCTCGACGATGCCGTACTTCTCTACCCGCTCCCAGGGCACCTCCTCCACCATCAACTGGGCCTGCCCGCTGGCCTCGAAGGCCGTCACCATGCCCGCCAGGTCGTTGCGGGGAAGGCCCTCGCCATCCACCAGCACGTCCGGCAGCAGCACCGCGAAGGGGGCGTCTCCCACCACCGGGCGGGCGCAGAGCACCGCATGGCCCAGGCCCAGGGGCTCGGGCTGGCGCACGCTGATGATCTTGACCGTGTCGGGGACGATATTGCGCAGCTCTTCGAGCAGCTCATGCTTGCCCTTGGCCTCCAGGGTGGTCTCCAGCTCGAAATGCTTGTCGAAGTGGTTCTCGATGGCGCCCTTGCTGGAGTGGGTTACCAGCACGATCTCGGTGATGCCGGCGGCGACGGCCTCTTCCACCACGTACTGGATCACCGGCTTGTCGACGATGGTGATCATCTCCTTGGGGATCGCCTTGGAGGCGGGCAGGCAGCGGGTACCGAAACCGGCCACCGGCAGAACGGCCTTGCGAATCATCGGATTCCTTCCTGAGCAGGGGTAAAATCCGCCCTAGTATGCCAGAGACGCCAGACCCACGCCGCCCTCCCGCGCTCTCGGTGGGTGGCGGCGGACAAGGCGGCCCCGGAGCGGGTAGAATATCGGCATTACCTTCAAGGAGCCCGACGATGCCCATCCCGCCGGACGTCGACCTGCTGATCGAGGCCCGCTGGCTGCTGCCCATGAGCGAGGGGCTGCCGACCCTCGAGGATCACGCCATCGCCATTCAAGGCGGCAAGCTGCTCGGCCCCTGGCCCATCGCCGAGGCCAGGCGGCAGGTGGCGCCCCGTGAGGTCCTGCGGCTACGCCACCATGCGCTGCTGCCGGGGCTGATCAACGCCCATAACCATGCCGGCATGAGCCTGATGCGGGGTTATGCCGACGACCTGCCACTGATGACCTGGCTCAACGAGCATATCTGGCCCGCCGAGGGTTCCCTGGTGGATGCCGATTTCGTCGCCGCCGGGACGCGCCTGGCCTGTGCCGAGATGCTGTGCAGCGGCACCACCACCTTCGCCGATATGTACCTGGCCCCCGAGGCGGTGGCCGAGGTCGCCGACGAAATGCGGATGCGGGTCCAGCTGTGCACCCCGCTGATCGACTTCCCCACTTCCTGGGCCGCCGACTTCGCCGAGGGCCTGGAACGCACCCAGGCACTGATCGAGCGCTACGCCGAGCATCCCCGGGTGCATCTGGCCCTGGGCCCCCACGCCCCCTATACGGTGGGTGACGCCAGCCTGGCCAGGCTGGCCGAGGCCCGGGAGCGCTGGGGGTTGCCGATCCAGATGCATGTCCACGAGACCCGCGACGAGATCGACCAGGCCCTGGCCCGGGATGGCCGCCGCCCATTGCGCCGGCTCTTCGAGGCCGGCCTGCTGGGCCCCCACTTCCAGGCGGTGCATATGACTCAGGTGGATGATGATGACCTGGCGCTGCTGGCCGAGACCGATACCCGGGTCATCCATTGCCCCCAGTCCAACCTCAAGCTGGCCAGCGGCTTCTGCCCGGTGGCACGGCTCCAGTCGGCCGGCATCACCGTGGGCCTGGGTACCGATGGCGCCGCCAGCAACAATGACCTGGATCTGTTCGACGAGCTGAAGAGTGCCGCCCTGCTGGCCAAGGGGGTGAGCGGTGATGCCGCCGCCCTGCCCGCCATGGCGGCCCTGGCCATGGCCACCCGCGACGGTGCCCGTGCCCTGGGGCTGGACGACCACCTGGGCCAACTGCGCGAAGGCTTCGCGGCGGACCTGGTTGCCGTGGACCTGGAACACCTCAATACCCTGCCGGTGCATCATCCCGCCTCGGCGGTGGTCTATGCGATGCACAGCCACCAGGTGAGCCATGTCTGGGTGGCCGGGCGCCCCCGCCTCGTCGAGGGGAAATTTATCGATATCGAGCCGGACACCATTCGCGCCGCCACCGAGCATTATCGGCGGCGCCTGGCGTCCCTGCCCGCACAAGGAGAGAGTTGAGATGCCGCACACAGCCGATGTCGGCGACTACCGCCATAATAGCGATGCCGCCGATACCAGCGATGCCGGCGACTACCGTGGTAACGTCGATGCCGCCGAAATCGCCAAGTTCGAGGCCCTGGCCAGCCGTTGGTGGGACAGCGAGGGGGAGTTCAAGCCCCTCCACGAGATCAACCCATTGCGGCTGGACTTCATCGATGCCCGGACCCGCCTGGCCGGCAAGTCGGTGATCGACGTGGGCTGCGGCGGCGGCATCCTGGCCGAGGCCATGGCCCATCGCGGCGCCCGGGTCACCGGCATCGACATGGGCGAGGCGCCGCTGGCGGTGGCCCGGCTGCATCTGGCCGAGAGCGACGCGGAGGTGGACTACCGTCGGGCCAGCGCCGAGGAGATGGCCGCCGAGGCCCCCGGCCGGTATGACGTGGTCACCTGCCTGGAGATGCTCGAGCATGTCCCCGACCCGGCGGCGGTGGTACGCGCCTGCATGACCCTGGTCAAGCCCGGTGGCGATGTCTTCTTCTCCACCATCAATCGCAACCCCAAGGCCTATGCCTTCGCCATCCTCGGCGCCGAGTATGTGCTGCGGATGCTGCCCAAGGGCACCCATGACTACCGCAAGTTTATCCGCCCCGCCGAGCTCTCCCGCTGGGCCCGGGAGGCGGAGCTCAAGGTGTGCGAACAGAGCGGCCTGGTCTACAACCCGCTGACACGTCGCTACCGCCTCGACCCTCGCGATGTCTCGGTCAACTACCTGATGCACTGCCGCCGGGAGGTTGAATGAGCCCCTTGAGTCGCGCCCTTTGCTACGATCGCTTGGATGCCCGGGACGTCTCGGTGAATTATCTGATGCACTGCCGCCGGGAGGCGCCGTGACCGTGAGCGCCCTGCCCCGTGGCCTGCTCTTCGACCTGGATGGCACCCTGGTGGATACCGCGCCGGACCTGGCCCGGGCCACCAATGCCCTGCGCACCCACCATGGCCTGGCGGCCCTGCCCTTCGAGACGATCCGCGCCCAGGTCTCCAACGGCGGCAGCGCCCTGGTGACCCTGGCCCTGGGCCTGGCCCTGGAGGCGCCGGGGCACGGCGAGGCAAGGCAGTTCCTGCTCGACGCCTATGCCCGGGACCTGGCGACCCATAGCCGCCTGTTCCCCGGGCTGCAGCGGCTGATCGACCACTGGAGCCAGGCGCCGCGGGCCTGGGGCATCGTTACCAACAAGCCCCGCGCCTACACCGAGCCCCTGGTGGCGGCCCTGGGGCTCGATCCCGGCGCCCTGCTGTGTGCCGACGACCTGCCGGTGAAGAAGCCCGCGCCGGAACCGCTCTGGGCCGCCGCCGAGCGCCTGGGAATCGCCCCGGCGGCGTGCTGGTATATCGGCGATCACCGCCGCGATATGGAGGCGGCCCGGGCCGCCGGCATGACCGCGGTGGCGGTGGGCTATGGTTACCTGGACGCGACGGACGCCATCGAGGAGTGGCCGGCGGAGTTGCGCTTCGCCACCCCCGAGGCCCTGGTTAGCGCCCTGCTCGATCGCTGATAGGTCAACTACCCAATGCAGAACGGGCCCCATGATGGGGCCCGTTCTTGCGTTAGCGTGGCTCGAGCAAGTTACGCCTTGGGCGGCTGGGCGTCGAAGCCTTGGCCGGTGAGACCGGTGACGCCGCGGCTCTCCTGGCCCATTCAGCCAAAGTCAGCCCTTGGGTGGCTGGGCATCGAAGCGCTGGCCAGTGACCCCGCGGCTGTCCGGGCCCATCAGCCATAGATAGGTGGGCATGATCTCTTCCGGGGTGCGCAGGGTATCGGGATCCTCGGCGGGATAGGCACTGCGCCGCATCTGGGTGCGGGTGGCGCCCGGATTGAGGCTATTGACCCGTACCGCGGTGAGGTTCTCCAGCTCGTCGGCCAGCACTTCCATAAAGCCTTCGGTGGCAAACTTGGAGACCGCGTAGGCGCCCCAGAAGGCCCGCCCCCGGCGCCCCACGCTGGAGGAGGTGAGGATCACCGAGGCGTCCTCGGAGGCCTTGAGCAGGGGCAGCAGGGCCTGGGTCATCCAGACCGGGCCATTGAAGTTGACCTGCATCACCTGCTCCCAGAGCTGGGGGTTGTACTGGTCGAAGGGGGTCAGGCGCCCCAGCAGGCCGGCATTATGCAGGATGCCATCCAGGCGTCCGAACTCCCGCTCCAGGGTCTCGGCCATGTCCTGGTAATCCTTGAGGGTGGCGCCCTCGAAGTTGAGCGGAAAGATCGCCGGCTGGGGCCCGCCCGCCGCCTCGATCTCGTCGTAGACCTTCTCCAGCTTGGCGATGGTACGGCCCAGCAGGATCACGGTGGCCCCATGGCGGGCGTAGGCCAAGGCCGCGGCGCGGCCGATACCGTCGCCGGCGCCGGTCACCAGCACGATACGCCCCGCCAACAGGTCCGTAGGGGGCCGGTAGTCGATCTTGCAATTCATCGAGGATGACTCCTTAGAGGCCGGCGTCGTTGAGGAAGTCACGCCCCATGACGGCGGCATTGCTGTCCGGGTAGTCGGCGATCAGCCGCTGCAGCAGTTCGCGGCTGGTATCCGGCTGCCCCTGGCGCGCCTTGAGCAGGCCCAGCTTGTAGAGGGCATCGGGCACCTTGTTGCTCTCGGGGTAGTCGTCCAGCACCGTCTGGAAGGCCGCCGCCGCGGGCTCCAGGCGGGTCTCCGCGGAGTAGAGCTCGCCCAGCCAGTAGTGGCCATTGGCGGTCAGGTTGGTGTCCGGATAGTCCGCCACGAAGGCCTCGAAGGCGGCGATGGCGGCCGGAAAGTCCCGCGCCTGGACGCGCTGGAAGGCGGCCTGATAGGCGGCCTGGGCATCGGCACCGGGTGCCGCGCTGCCATCCCCGGCGCTGGCCTCGGCCACCTGGCGGGCCGCCTCGGCGTCCACCTCCTGGGGGGCCTCGCCGCTGCTGGCCAGCCGCTGCTCCAGATCCAGGTAGCGGGCCTGGGAGTCACGACGCAGCTGCTCCAACTGATGGCGAAGCTCCTCCACCTGACCGCGCAACTGCTGGATCTCGCGTTGCTGCTCGTCGAGCTGGTTGAGCAGCATCAGGTTGCCGGAGGCGCCCTCGCGTACCTCGGCCTGCTCATAGAAGGTGCGCGAGCGATCCGACAGATCCTCGATCACCGGTTGGGCCAGTACGGAAAGCGGGAGCACCAGGGCTCCCGCACCGCACAGTCGGGCCAGACGGCGGCCCCTGTGACTGTGATTCATCACTCGCTCCTCGGCCTCAGTAGGAGAACACCACGCGGCGGTTCTGGGCGTAGGCATCCTCATTGTAGCCGCTCACCGCCGGCCGCTCCTCGCCATAGCTGACCACCTCCAGTTGGGAGGGGGAGATGCCCTGCACCGAGAGGAAGCGCTCCACGGACTTGGCGCGACGCTCGCCCAGGCCCAGGTTGTACTCGCGGGTACCGCGTTCGTCGGTATGGCCCTGCAGCACCACCCGGGCATTGGGGTTATTGCGCAGGTACTGGGCATGGGCACTCAGCACCGGCTCGAATTCGCCGCGAATGCGCTCGCTGTCATAGTCGAAGTAGATGGTGCGCACGCTGGGAATCCCGGCCTGCTGACCATTCTGGTCGCTACCGCCGACCCCGACGCCGCCGACCTGACCACTACCTACCCCACTGGTGCTGGCACCGTCGCGGCTGCCATCCATGGAGCCGTCCTGGGTGCCGCCCGTGCTGGAACAGCCGGCCACGAAGGCGAGAGAGAGCGCGACGGCCAGGCTCCTGGCATAAGGCTTGAATTGCATTTTCCACTCCTTGATGAATGACAATATCAGTTCAGAAACGGCGACCATGCGGGCTCCCGCACGTCGCCCTGGGCCGCCGGCAGGCGGAAGGAGGCGCGCCCATCCGCCGACACGGCCCCTAGTATCCCGGCATTACCCTGCTGGGTGGCGAAGAGTACCATGGCCCCGTTGGGGGCAACACTGGGGGATTCGTCCCAGCGGCCCTCGGTGAGGGTCACCAGGCGGTCGGTCTCCAGGTCCTGGCGGGCCACCTGATAGCCCTGGTTGCCGCGATGGATCATGAACAGTGCCTCGCCGTCCGGGCTGACGCGCCCCCGGGCATTGTAGTTGCCGGTAAAGGTGAGGCGTTCCACCTGGCCACTGGCGAGGTCATAGCGATAGAGCTGGGGACCACCGCTGCGATCCGAGGTGAAGACCAGGCTGCGGCCGTCCGGGGCAAAGCTGGGTTCGGTATCGATGGCACTGTTGTTGGTCAGCCGCCGGAAGTCGCGGCTGGCGATATCCATCAGATAGATTTCCGGCTGGCCATCCCGGGACAGCGACATGGCCAGTTGGCGGCCGTCCGGCGACCAGGCCGGGGCGCTGTTGATCCCGGTGAAGGAGCTAGCCCGGACCCGCTGGCCGCTACCCACGTCCTGGATATAGATGGCCGGGCGTTCGGTCTCGAAGGAGACATAGGCCAGCTTGCCGCCATCCGGCGACCAGGCCGGGGACATGATCGGCTGGTCCGAGTCGAGGATCTGCTGGCTATTGCGACCATCGGCATCGGCGATATGCAGGCCATAGCGACGCGCGTCGCCGGCGCCCTGGGCGGTGACATAGGCGATGCGGGTGGAGAAGGCGCCGCGGATGCCGGTGATCGCCTCGAAGATCTGGTCGCTGATGTAGTGGGCGGCGGCGCGCAGGCGCTGTGGGTCGGCGGTGACCACCTCGCCCAGCTCGCGGCGTTCGCCGTAGACATCGAGGAGCTCGAAACGCACCCGATAGGTGCTGCCCTCGGCCTCGACGTCGCCCACCACCAGGTAATCGCTGTCCACGGCCCGCCAGTCGCGATAGTTGACGTCCTCGCTGCGGCTGGGCCGGGAGATCAGCGAGTCGCGGGACAGCGGCTCGAACTGGCCGCTGCGCGCCAGATCATCGCCGATGATCCGCGCCAGGTCCTCCGGCAGCGCCTCGCCGCCGAAGGGCACGATGGCGATGGGGATGGCGCGGTCGCTGCCGCGGGTAATCTCGATGGTCAGATTGGCCTGGGCCTGCTGCACGAAGAGCAGCAGGCAGGCCGCCAGCCATAGGCCAAGATAGCGTTTCATCAGCGGATATCCCCCGGTCGAAATCTCAGATTGAATTGGCGGAACTGGTGCTGTGCCGCCGGCGGCAATTGGCGCATCTCGCGGAAGGGCGCGGCACGCTCGACGGCCTGCAGCGCCGAGCGATCGAAGCCGGCATCCCCACTCCCGCGCAGGACACTCGCGCCCACCAGTTCCCCGGTGGGCAGGAGATTGAGTTGCAGCGTCGCCTCCAGGCCATTGACGCTACCCGGCGGAATGATCCAGGCCTGCTCCACCGCGCGGCGCACCAGACTCTGGAAGCCATTGGCCGCCTCCGAGGCCTGGCGCGCATTGGCGATGGCCTCCTGCTCGCTCTCGATCAGGCTATCCAGGCTACCATTGGCGGCTTCGGCGGCCCGGCGGGCGGCTTCCTCCTGACGGCGCTGTTCCTCGGCCTGGCGCTGGCGTTCGGCCTCTTCCTCCTGGCGGCGCTGCTCCTCGGCCTGGCGTTGGCGTTCGGCTTCTTCCTCCTGGCGGCGTTGCTCCTCCGCCTGGCGCTGGCGTTCGGCCTCTTCCTCTTGACGGCGCTGTTCCTCCGCCTGGCGTTGGCGTTCGGCCTCTTCCTCCTGGCGGCGTTGCTCCTCGGCCTGGCGTTGGCGTTCGGCCTCTTCCTCCTGACGGCGCTGTTCCTCCGCCTGGCGCTGGCGTTCGGCCTCTTCCTCCTGGCGGCGCTGCTCCTCGGCGGCCTGCTCCTCACGTAGCCGCGCCTGACGTTCGGCTTCCTCGGCGCGCCGCCGGGCCTCGGCCTGGGCCTCTTCGGCCGCCTGGCGCTGGGCTTCGGCCTCCTCGGCCACCTGTGCCTGCCGGCGCTCCTGCTCGGCGGCCTGCTCCTGAGCCTGGCGTTCCGCCTCCTGGGCCGCCGCCTCCTCCTCGGCCTGACGGGCCGCGGCACGAGCCCGGGCCTCCTGGGCGCGCTGGGCCTGGTCGGTGGCGGTCTCGGTGCTGACCAGGGTGGCCTGGACCACCGTGGCGGAGGGGGGCTCCGTCTTGGCGCTGGGCACCAGGCTCAGCATGCTCACGGCCACCACCAGCACATGCACGCCGATGGCAAGCAGGGTGGGCAGGCCATAGCCGACACGACTCTCCTTTCTGGCCATGGCGCCCCTAGCCCTCCCGCGGCGGCGGTTCGGAGATCAGGCCCACATTGCCGACGCCGGCGGTCTGCAGGGTGCTCATCAGGGTCACCACCTGACCATAGCTGACATTGCGATCGCCCCGTACCATCACCGGTGTCCCCGGGTTGCGATCCATGACGATGATCACCCGCTCGGCCAGCTCGTCGAGGCCCAGCGGGGTCTCCTCGTCACCGAGTGAGATATAGTACTGCCCCTCGCGATCCACCGAGACCACGATGGGCTCCTGGCTCTCGCTCTCCTCGATGGGCGACGAACTCACCTGGGGCAGGTCGACCTGGACGCCCTGGGTCAGCATGGGCGCGGTGATCATGAAGATCACCAGCAGCACCAGCATGACGTCGATAAAGGGCACCACGTTGATCTCGCCCATGGGGCGGCGTCGGCCGCCCCGATTGAAGGGTCCATGCATGCTGTCGTCTCCGTCAGGCCGCCGCGCTCTCGCCGCGACCCTGCAGGTTACGGTGCAGGATGGAGTGGAACTCCTCGGCGAAATCCTCATACTTGCCGAGCAGGCGGCCGGACTCGGCGGAGAGGCGGTTATAGAAGATCACCGCCGGGATGGCCGCGAACAGGCCCATGGCGGTGGCGATCAGCGCCTCGGCGATCCAGGGGGCCACGGTGGCCAGGGTCGCCTGCTGGGCCATGGAGAGTGACTGGAAGGAGCCCATGATGCCCCAGACGGTACCGAACAGGCCGATATAGGGGCTCGCCGAGGCCACGGTGGCCAGGAACACCAGATGCAGGTTGAGGCGCTCCTCCTCCCGGGACCAGGCCACCCGCATGCTGCGTTGCACGCCGTCGAGGATCGCCTGGGGGCTCTTGGCCTTGGGCAGCAGGCGATTGAATTCTCGGAAGCCGGCACGGAAGACGTGCTCGGCGCCCAGGGTCTCCTGGTCGGCGGGGGTCTCGCGATAGAGGTCGTTGAGGTCGACCCCGGACCAGAAGCGCTCCTCGAAGGCCTTGTGGGCCTTCTTGGCGCGACTCAGCACCAGGCTGCGCTGGAAGATCGCCACCCAGGAGAGGATGGAGCCGAGCACCAGGATCAGCATCACCAACTGCACCACGGTGCTGGCATTCATGATCAGGTGGGGAATGGACATGGAGTCGTTCACGGGCGTCCTCATTGAAACTCGGGGGTTAGGGCCGCGGCCAGGGCCGCCGGCCAGCGGCGGGGCCGCAGGGTTTGGGCATCCAGACAGGCGATGTCGACACTCGCCTCGCACAGGGGTTCCCCGGCGCGCTGCACCTGCTGGATAAAGGTGGCCCGACAGGCGCCCCGCTCGGTGACCCTGGCGGTGGCCACCAGGTCATCATCGAGGTGCGCCGGCTGGGCATAGCGGCACTCCAGGCGATGTACCACCAGTTGCACGCCCTCGGCAAGCAGTTCCCGCTGGCTATGGCCGAGGCGCCGGAGCCACTCGCTGCGGGCGCGCTCCATGAATTTCAGGTAATTGACGTAGTAGACGATGCCGCCGGCGTCGGTGTCCTCGATATAGACCCTGACCGGCAGCCGAAACTCGCTCGTCGGGGCCGGGGTCATGGGCGCACCTCGCCGCTGGCATCCGGGGTGGCGGAATCCGGCACCAGTTCGAAGTGGGCATAGGCCTGGCGGGTGACTATCCGCCCCCGGGCGGTGCGCATCATCAATCCCTGCTGGATCAGGTAGGGCTCGATCACGTCTTCGATGGTATCGCGCTCCTCGCCGATGGCGGCGGCCAGGGAGTCGACCCCCACCGGGCCGCCATCGAACTTCTCGATCATCGCCAGCAGCAGGCGGCGATCCATATGATCGAGGCCATGGTGATCCACATGCAGCATGTCCAGGGCGCGGTCGGCCACCTCGACATCGATCACCCCGCGACCGCGCACCTCGGCGAAATCGCGCACCCGGCGCAGCAGGCGATTGGCGATGCGCGGCGTGCCGCGGGCGCGGCGGGCGATCTCGGCGGCACCGGCGGCATCCGCCTCCACCCCTAGCAGCCGCGCCGAGCGGGCGACGATGCCGGTCAGGTCCTCGATGCCATAGAACTCCAGGCGCTGGACGATGCCGAAGCGATCGCGCAGCGGCGAGGTCAAAAGCCCCGCCCGGGTGGTGGCCCCCACCAGGGTGAAGCGCGGCAGGTCGAGCTTGATCGAGCGGGCCGCCGGCCCCTCGCCGATGACGATATCCAGTTGGAAGTCCTCCATGGCCGGATAGAGCACCTCCTCCACCACCGGCGAGAGGCGATGGATCTCGTCGATAAAGAGCACGTCGCCGGGCTCGAGGTTGGTGAGCATGGCGGCCAGGTCGCCGGGGCGCTCCAGCACCGGGCCGGAGGTGGACTTGATATCGACGTCCATCTCGGCGGCGATGATATTGGCCAGGGTGGTCTTGCCCAGCCCCGGCGGGCCGAAGACCAGGGTATGGTCGAGGCTCTCGCCTCGCCCCCGGGCGGCCTGGATAAAGATCTCCAGCTGTTCGCGCACCCGCGGCTGGCCGATATAGTCCGCCAGCCGCCTGGGGCGAATGGCATGATCCTGGACCAGCTCCCCTCCCTGGGGCACGGCGGCGATCAGTCGATCATTGTCGAGCATAATGGTTTCCGAACTTGCGGCGCCTAGTCACCCCGAGCCACGGGGGCTGCCATATCCTTGGGTAGCGCCCTAGCCCGCCAGCTTGCGGGTCAGGGCGGCCTTGATCAGGGCCTCGGTGGAGAGGCCACGATCACAGCCACTGAGCATCTTGGCGGCCTCGGCGGGCTTGTAACCGAGGGCCACCAGGGCGGCCTCGGCATCGGCCAGGGGGTCGCTCCGGGGTGCGGCCTCCTGCCCCGCCGCCGCGGCTTCCAGGGCCTCCAGGCCGCCGCCCGCCTCGCCGGTCCAGTGGGGGAAGCGGTCGCGCATCTCGATGATCAGCCGCTCGGCGGTCTTCTTGCCCACCCCGGGCAGCCGGGTCAGCGACTTGATGTCGTCCTCCCGCACGCAGCGCACGAAGGCCGCCTCGTCCATGCCAGAGAGGATCGCCAGGGCCAGCTTGGGCCCCACGCCGTTGACCTTGATCAGGGCGCGAAACAGCTCCCGTTCCTGGCCCCGGGCGAAGCCGTAGAGCAGGTGGGCATCGTCGCGAATGCTGAGGTGAGTGTGCAGGGAGACCGTCTCCCCCACCGCCGGCAGCGCCATCTGGGTGGTCAGGGAGGCTTCCAGTTCGTAACCGACGCCGCCGACGTCGACCACCAGCCAGGGGGGCTGCTTCTCCAACAGGGTGCCGCGCAGGCGTCCAATCATGCCGTGAGTCGATCCTTGCCAAGACTGGCGACCACTATACTGGCCGCCCCGGAGGCTGACCAGAGGGCAAAATCGTCATCTAGTGTGCATCTCTTGCCCGTCAGGAGGCGGGGGCATCCGGGTCGAAGGCTCGCCATCCCTTACCGCCGCCGCGGCGGCCGCCATAGCTGCCACGGCTGATCAACCCGAGGCGCGCATGGGCATGGGTCAGGGCGATGGCCAGGGCGTCGGCGGCATCCGCCTGGGGGGTACCGTCGAGGCCCAGCACGGCGGTGATCATATGCTGCACCTGGGCCTTGTCGGCGGCGCCGGTGCCGGTCACCGCCTGCTTGATCTGGCGTGGCCCGTATTCGCTCACCGGCAGGCCATGATTGGCGGCGCAGACGATGGCGGTACCCCGGGCCTGACCCAGCTTGAGGGCCGAGTCGGGGTTCTTGGCCATGAAGACCTGTTCGATGGCCAGCTCCCCCGGGCGATGCACCCCGATCAGCTCGCTGATGCCGGCATAGATCTGCGCCAGGCGCTGGGCCAGGTCGTCGCCCCGGGTGCGGATGCAACCGCTGGCCACGTAGCGGGGCCGCGTCTCGCCGACGTCGAGCACCCCGTAGCCGGTGATCCGCGAGCCGGGATCGATCCCCAGGATCAGCATATCTCGGTGCCTCTGCATATGCCGCTATCTGTCATGCCATCCTTCCTGGTTTTTACGGGGCTAGCCTGGGGACAGCCCCCGGAAGGCCGGCCCCGCACAAAGACGCTGTAAATCCTTCCCTGGAAGCTCGACTTTATCGTCCATGATAAAGACGCTTTGCTCTACCCTGCCCCCAGTGTCCCTCAGCCATTCTAGCTGCGATAACCGCGGCCCCCAACGACAGACCGGCGCCTCTGGGGCGCCGGTATGCTGGTACGTTGCTGGAAGCCTCGCCTTACTCGGCGGCCTCCGGCTTGGCCTTGGCCCGCAGGCGGATATTGAGCTCCTTGAGCTGCTCGCCGCTGACCGTGCCCGGGGCGTCGGTCATCAGGCAGGCGGCGCTCTGGGTCTTGGGGAAGGCGATTACCTCACGGATGGTCCGCGCCCCGGTCATCAGCATCACCAGGCGATCGAGGCCGAAGGCCAGGCCACCGTGGGGCGGCGCGCCATACTTGAGGGCGTCGAGCAGGAAGCCGAACTTCTCCTCCGCCTCGGCCTGATCGATGCCCAGCACCTCGAGAACGACCCGCTGCATTTCCTGGTCGTGGATACGGATCGAGCCGCCGCCCAGCTCGGTGCCGTTGAGCACCATGTCGTAGGCCCGGGAGAGCGCCTGGGCCGGATCGGCCTTGAGGGCCGCCACGTCGCAGGAGGGCGCGGTGAAGGGGTGGTGCAGGGCCTGCATGCGGGCGCTGCCGTCGTCCTCGAACATCGGGAAGTCGACCACCCACAGCGGCGCCCAGGCCTGGGTGTAGAGGTCCAGGTCCTCGCCCAGCTTGACCCGCAGGGCACCCAGGGCCTCGTTGACCACGCGGGCCTTGTCGGCGCCGAAGAAGATGATATCGCCGTCCTGGGCGTCGAGACGCTCCAGCAGCTCGTCGATCACGTTCTCCATGAACTTGACGATGGGCGACTGCAGGCCCTCGAGCCCCTTGGCGCGCTCGTTGACCTTGATCCAGGCCAGGCCCTTGGCGCCATAGATGCCGACGAACTTGGTGTACTCGTCGATCAGCTTGCGGGAGAGCTCGGCGCCGCCGGGCACCTTGAGGGCGGCGACGCGGCCGTCCTCGGCCTTGGCCGGGCCGGAGAAGACCTTGAAGTCCACCTGGGCCATCAGATCGTCGACGTCGACCAGCTCCAGGGGGATGCGCAGGTCCGGCTTGTCGGAGCCGTAGCGGCTCATCGCCTCGCTATAGGGCATGCGCGGGAACTCGGGCAGCTCGACCTCGAGGACCTCCTGGAACAGCTGGCGGATCATCGACTCGGTGATACCCATGATCTCGTCTTCGTCGACGAAGGAGGCCTCCAGGTCGATCTGGGTGAACTCCGGCTGACGGTCGGCGCGCAGGTCCTCGTCGCGGAAGCACTTGGCGATCTGGTAGTAGCGGTCGAAGCCGGACACCATCAGCAGCTGCTTGAACAGCTGCGGCGACTGCGGCAGGGCGAAGAAGCTGCCGGCATGAGTGCGGCTCGGCACCAGGTAGTCCCGGGCGCCTTCCGGGGTGGCCCGGGTCAGGATCGGCGTCTCGATATCCAGGAAGCCCTGGCCCTCGAGGAAGGCCCGCACGCTATGGGAGATCCGCGAGCGCAGGCGCAGCTTGTCGAGCATCTCCGGGCGGCGCAGGTCGATATAACGGTGCTTGAGGCGGACCTCCTCGCCCACCTTGCCGTGCTCGTCGAGCTGGAACGGCGGGGTGGCGGCGGTGTTGAGGATCTCCACCTCCTTGGCCAGCACCTCGATCATGCCGGTGGGCATATTGGGGTTCTGGGTGCCCTCGGGGCGCGGCCGCACGCGGCCGACGATGCGCAGCACGAACTCGTTGCGGCAGCGGTCGGCATTGGCGAAGGCCTCGGCGGTATCGGGATCCACCACGACCTGGGCGATGCCGTCACGGTCACGCATGTCGAGGAAGATCACCCCACCGTGGTCACGGCGACGGTGCACCCAACCACAGAGGGTGACCGTCTGATCCACCAGTGTCTCGTTAAGCTGGCCGCAATAATGGCTGCGCATGTCGAATCCTGTTTTCTAGCGTTTATCGAAGAGGGGGAGTCGGGCCGCCTCAGGCGGCGGCCCCGTCCTTGGTCGGCGCCTTGCTGGCCGCGCCGTCACCGGCCAGGTTCTTCTTGCTGCCGGACTTGAAATCGGTCTCGTACCAGCCGCCGCCGGCCAGGCGGAAGCCCGCCGCGGAAACCAGGCGGGAGAGCTCGGCGGCCTCGCAGCTGGGGCAGTCGGTGAGCGGCGCGGCGCTGACCTTCTGCAGCTTCTCGAGACGGTGGCCACAGGCCTTGCACTCATATTCGTAGATGGGCATGGTTCTAATCACTCCTGAATACGCTATTGGCCTGGAACACACCCCGACCAGGCCGGCGATGGCCAATATGGGGCCTGACGCCGGCCTTTCCAAGGCCACCGGAAAGCCCCGCATTATAGCGCGTCGCGCCCCCATGGGGGCAAGGTGCCGACGTTACTCGAGGAATTGTGATGAAAGCCGTGCTACTCGATGCCGCCAGCCTCGGCGAGGATATCGACCTTACCCCCCTGCGTGAGCGGGTCGACCAGTTGGCGGTGCATGCCGCCACCGCCCCGGAGCAGTGCCGGGAGCGCCTCGAAGGCGCCCGGGTGGCGATCGTCAACAAGGTGGTCCTGGATGGCGAGCTGCTCGAGCGCCTGCCGGAGTTGAAGCTGATCTGCGTGCTGGCCACCGGCACCAACAATATCGATATGGCCGCCGCCGAGCGCCTGGGGATCAGGGTGCGCAACGTCAGCGCCTATGGCACCGCCAGCGTGGCCCAGCACACCCTGATGCTGATGCTGGCCCTGGCCAACCGCCTGCCCCACTACCAGCGCCGGGTCGCCGCCGGCGACTGGGGGCGCAGCGATTTCTTCTGCCTGCTCTCCCCCACCACCCTGCAACTGGAAGGCAAGCGGCTGGTGATCGTCGGCCAGGGCGAACTGGGACGCCGCGTCGGCGAGCTGGCCGGGGCCTTCGGCATGCGCGTCGACTATGCCGCGCGTCCCGGTCGGGAGGCCACGGACCCCCGCCCCGCCCTCGCCGAGCTGGCCCCCCGGGCCGACGTGCTGAGCCTGCACTGCCCGCTCACCGAGGCCACCCATCACCTGGTCGACGCGGCGTTACTGGCCCGGCTCAGGCCCGGCGCCCTGCTGATCAACTGCGCCCGGGGCGGCATCATCGACGAGGCGGCGGCGCTCGATGCGCTGCGCGAGGGACGCCTCGGTGGCCTGGCAGTCGACAGCCTGCCGGAGGAGCCGCCCCGCCGAGGCCATGCGCTGATCGATGCCCTCGACGAGCCCCTCAACCTGATCGTCACCCCCCATAACGCCTGGATCACGCCGGAGGCGCGGGCCCGGGTGGTCCAGTTGACCGCCGAGAACCTGGCGCGACCGCTGCCCTAGCTCGTGACATCGCTCGGCTGCGTGAAAGCACGCGAAGCGCTCCCCGGCTAGGCTAGTACCAGCCAGACCTCTCCGCTTTTTCTTTCCGGCCATCAGGCCGGACAGCAGGAAGGACGCCATGCTCTATAACCTGGGCTCCATCAATATCGATCATGTCTACCGGGTGCCGCATCTGGTGCGTCCCGGCGAGACCCTGGCCAGCCGCGACTACCAACGGGTGTTGGGCGGCAAGGGCGCCAACCAGTCCCTGGCCCTGGCCCGGGCCGGCGGGCGCGTCACTCACTGGGGGCGCCTGGGGCGCAGTGATGCCTGGGCGCTGGCGCCCCTCGAGGAAGCCGGGGTGGCGCTAGGCGACATCGCGCTGGTCGACGCGCCCAGCGGCCATGCGCTGATCCAGGTGGACGACGATGGCGAGAACGCCATTATCCTCTACCCCGGCGCCAATCATGGCTTCGCGACGCCCACCCTGGAGGCCCTGATTGCCAAGGCCGAGGCCGGCGCCACCCTGCTGCTGCAGAACGAGTGCAACGGCCTGGCCGCGGCCATGGCGGCCGCCAAACAGCGGGGCCTGACCCTCGCCTTCAACCCGGCGCCCATGGACCAAGCCGTCGGGGAACTGCCACTGGAGTCTTGTGACCTGCTGTTCGTTAATCGGGGCGAGGCCGCGGCCCTGGCCGGCCTCGCCGAGACCAGCCCCGCCTCGGCGCTGCTCGAGGCCCTGGCCGAGCGCCTGCCCGAGGTGACCCTGGTGCTGACCCTGGGCGCGGACGGCGTGCATTACCGCCATCAGGAGACGCGCCTGCGCCTGGCCGCCCATCGGGTCGAGGCGGTGGATACCACCGCCGCCGGCGACACCTTTATCGGCGCTTTCCTGGCCGCCCGTCAGGCCGGCGCCGATATCGAGACCTGTTTGCGACGGGCCAGTGCTGCCGCCGCCCTCTGCGTCCAGGCTCCCGGTGCCGCCCCCAGCATTCCCTGGGCGGAGGCGGTGGATGCCGCCCTCGCCGAATGGCCGGAGCTGCCCCTCGACACCGACTGAAACCACCAGCCCGCCGTCTTCGATTCATTCCCCACGGAGAAAGCCCCATGAGTTATCCGATTATCTTCGATACCGACCCGGGCGTGGACGACGCCCAGGCCATCGCCATCGCCCTGCGTCACCCGGAGATCGAGCTGCTGGGCCTGACCACCACCTACGGCAACGTCGATATCGATGTCGCCACCCGCAATGCTCTGCTGCTCAGCGAGCTGGCCGGGCGCCGCATCCCGGTGGCCCAGGGCGCCGCCGGCCCCCTGGTCAAACCCCGGCACCCGGCCCCGGCGCATATCCATGGCGCCAACGGCCTGGGCAATATCGCGCTGCCGGAGGTTCAGGGTCAGGCGGAGCCGATCAGTGCGGCCCAGTTTATCGTCGAGACGGTACGTGCCCGGCCCAATGAAGTGACCCTGGTGGCGGTGGGCCCCCTAGGTAACCTGGCCGCCGCCCTGCAGCTCGATCCGGGCATCGTCGAGGCGGTCAAGCGGGTGGTGATCATGGGCGGCTCCATCAAGGAAGGGGGCAACGTCTCGCCGGTGGCGGAGGCCAATATCTTCAATGATCCCCATGCCGCCTCGCGGGTGCTCACCGCCGGCTGGCCGCTGACCCTGGTGGGCCTGGACGCCACCCATCGCTGCGTGCTGAGCCCCGCCGACATGGACGCCATCGCCGCCGGCCAGGGCGAGCTCGGCGCCGTGCTCAAGGGCAGTTACGCCTTCTACCGGGAATTCTACCAGCAGGCCCTGGGCATCGATGGCTGCTGCCCCCACGACAGCTGTGCCCTGGCCTGGCTGCTGCGCCCGGAGCTCTTCACCACCGCCCGGGGCCACCTGAGCGTGGTCACCGAGGGGGATGCCGCCGGCCAGACGCTCTTCGCCCCGGAGGGCCGCGCCTTTATCGACGAGCGCTGGTCCCGGACGCCCCTGGTGGAGGCCTGCCTGGGCGCCGATGGCCCCGCCGTGGTGCAGTGGATCGTCGATACCCTGAAGTAGCTCAAGGAAGGCACCTAGAGGGTGATAAAGGCATCCGGGTCGCGGGGCGCCGCCTCTTCCAGGCTGACCTGGCTGACCCGGGCCTCGGGGGGGCCCTGCCAGAGCCACTGGGTCACGGCCCGGACCGCCTCCTCCTCGCCGCACAGCAACACCTCGACGCGACCATCCGGCAGGTTCTTGGCATAGCCGGTCAGCCCATGCTGCAGGGCCTGCTCCTGGGTCGCCCGGCGGTACCAGACCCCCTGTACCCGACCGCTGACCCAGGCCTTGATGCACTGCTTGCTCATGCTGGCTCCTCCCTTCGGCGACTCCGCCCGCGGCGGCCCGTTGCCCTCCTGTTCTAGCACCCGGCTTGTCATCCGCCAAGGGCTGGTCATTGTTACCCCCTAGGCAGCGGCATCGCCGTTGGCTAATCTGAGGCACAGGGCCATAAGCCCGATAAGGCGACGCCACTACCCCTGGCGCTCGCATAACAATGAGTCACCCCACGAAGGGACCCTGCCATGTTCGATCATCCCGATTTCGACCACCATGAACAGGTGGTCTACGGCTGTGACGAGGCCAGCGGCCTCAAGGCGATCATCGCCATCCACAATACCCACCTGGGCCCCGCCCTGGGTGGCCTGCGCATCTTCCCCTACGCCAGTGACGGCGAGGCCCTCAGCGATGTGCTGCGACTGTCCCGCGGCATGACCTACAAGTCGGCCCTGGCCGGCCTGCCCCTGGGGGGCGGCAAGGCGGTGATCATTGCCGACCCCAGGCGCGACAAGACCCCGGAGCTGCTGCGCGCCATGGGTCGATTGGTGGAACGCCTGGGCGGACGCTATATCACCGCCGAGGACTCCGGCAGCAGTGAGACGGACATGCAGTGGATCGCCGAGGAGACCGCTTATGTCACCGGCCTGCGCCGCAGCGCGGGCGAGTCCGGCGACCCCTCGCCCTTTACCGCCCTGGGGGTCTTTCACGGGCTGCGCGCCGCGGTGCGGCACGGCCTGGGACGCGATGATCTCGAGGGGGTACGCGTCGCCGTCCAGGGCGTCGGCAGCGTGGGGGCCCACCTGGCCCGCTCGCTCGAGAAAGCCGGCGCCAAGCTGGTGATCAGCGATATCGATGCCAGCGCCGTGGCGCGGCTCGCCGAGGAGCTCGGCGCGGCTACCCTCCCCCCCGGCGAGATCCTCGATGCCGAGGTGGATGTCTTCGCCCCCTGCGCCCTGGGTGGCGCCATCGATGAGGCCGCCTGCCGGCGACTCAAGGCCAGGGTGGTGGCGGGGGCGGCCAATAACCAGTTGGCGACGCCCGCCGCCGGCGAGGCCCTGCACCGTCGCGGCATCCTCTATGCGCCGGACTACGTGGCCAACGCCGGTGGCGTGATCGAGGTCGCCTGGCAGCGTCGCAGCGACTACGATCGCCAGGCGGTACTGGCCCAGGTGGAACGCATCGGCGCCACCCTGGAGACGATCTTTGCCCGCGCCAAGCGAGAGGGCAAGCGCCCCGAGCAGGTCGCCGACCGCCTGGCCGAGGAGCGCTTTCGCCCGGATCACCCGCGAGCCGCCTAGCTCATAGAACAGCTCCAACGACAGAGGCCGCGCCCTTAGGGCGCGGCCTTGGCGTCTCTAACCGCTGGGGCTATTCCAGCAGCTCGTGTTTGACCATCAGGGCGGTTATTGACACCGGCACCATCACTCCAGCAGTTCGTACTTGACCACCAGGGCGGTTATTGACACCGGCACCATCACTCCAGAAACTCGTGCTTGACCACCACGGCGGTATTACGCGGCACGATGGTCTTGTTGCGGGCCAATAGATGGCACTTGGTAAAGGCCGCGCCATAGAGAAGAATCAGTGATGAGTAATAAACCCACAGCAGAATGATCACCACGGAGCCGGCGGCGCCATAGGTGGAGGCGGTGGCGGTATAGGCCAGATAGCTGGCGATGCCGTAGCGACCCAGGGCGAAGAGCACCGCCGTAACCAGGGCGCCGACCAGCACGTCCCGCCAGCCCAGCACCACGTCCGGCAGCACCTTGAAGATGGTCGCAAAGAGCGCCGCGATCATCGCCAGGGAGAGCAGGAATTCGGCACTGCCGGCCAGCATCCCCACCGCCGGCACCAGGTTCTCGGCATGCCCGAGCAGGCTCTTCACCATGACACCGAAGGCCAACGAGACCAGCAGGATAAAGCCGATGGCCAGCACGATGGTCAGCGACAGCACCCGATTCTTGATAAACACCAGCAGGCTGTTGCTGCTGGGCTTGGCGGTCACCCCCCAGAGAGTATTCAACGAGAACTGCATCTGGGCGAAGACGGTGGTAGCACCCACCAGCAGGGCACCGACGCCCAGCAGGGTCGGCAACAGCCCCGACTCTTCGATCCGCGACTGAGCCACCGCCTGCTCGATGGCGGTGGCGGCATCGTGACCCATGGTGCCCTGCAGCTGCGCCACGATCTGTCCCTGGGCGGCTTCCTCGCCCAGCACCACGCCGATCACGGTGACCGCGATAATCACCGTGGGAGCCAGCGAGAAGAGGGTATAGAAGGCCAGCGAGCCGGCATAGCTGAAGGCGTTGCGCTCCAGCCATAGGCGAATGGCGTCATGCACGACACGCCACCAGAAGATCACCGTTTCCTTGATCACACCGCACTCCTTTGTCTTGGCCAAGGCGCTCAGCATACCGTAAGGCCACCTCGGATGCCGAACGCTGGCCTCGCGGCTCGGTTGCCGCCTGCCGGAGGGCTCTCCATAATAGGCGCCACCGATCCTGGCGGAGTGCCCCATGCCCCCTACCCCCTCCGGGTACGATTTCGATTGCCTGGTCTTTATCGGCCGCTTCCAGCCCCCCCACCTCGGCCATCTGGCGGTGATCCACGAGGCCCTGAAACGGGCCCGGCAGGTGATCGTGCTGGTGGGCTCGGCCTGGCAGGCCCGTTCTCTGCGCAACCCCTGGCGCTTCGAGGAGCGTCACGACCTGCTGCGTAGCTGTTTCGATCCCGAGGAGAATGCCCGCCTGGAGATCGCGCCCTTGCTGGACGCCCTCTACAACGACGATGTCTGGGTGCGGGACGTGCAGCGCAAGGTGCGGGATATCGCCAGCCCGAGCCACGGCAAGCTGCCGCGCATCGGCCTGATCGGCGCCAGTCGCGGCCAGTCCAGCTACTACCTGACCCTCTTCCCCCAGTGGGAATCGGTGAGCGTGCCCCTGGTGGAAGGGATCGCCGCCACCCAGATCCGTGAGCGGCTGTTCCGCTCGCCCTCCTCCGCCGCCGACTACCTCACCACCGGTGCCCATCACGACCTGCCGCCCAGCGTGCACCACGCCCTGGAGGCCTTCGTGGAGCAGTCGGAGGCCTTCCAGCGCCTGCTGGAGGAGCAGCACCTGCTCAACCAGTACCGCAAGGCCTGGGAACAGGCCCCCTACCCGCCGATCTTCGTGACCGTCAATGCGGTGGTGGTACAGTCGGGGCATGTGCTGCTGGTGCGTCGCGCCGCGGCGCCGGGCAAGGGGCTGCTGGCCCTGCCCGGCGGCTTTATCAATTCCCATGAACGCTTGCTTGACGCCTGCCTGCGCGAACTGCGTGAACGGGTGCGCCTCAAGGTGCCGGAGCCGGTGCTCAAGGGCTCGCTGCGCGGCCAGCGCCTCTTCGACGAGCCCCACCGCAGCTGGCGGGGGCGCACCCTGGCCGAGGCCTTCTACTTCGCCCTGCGTCCCGAGCAGCAGCTCCCCCAGCTCAAGCCCGCCAAGGGCGGCGAACAGGCCCGCTGGGTGGCCCTGGCCGACCTCGAGCCGGAGACCCTGTTCGAGGACCACTTCTTTATTATCCAGAATTTCCTGGGGCTGCCCGCCGATTTCGGCACCCCCTGAACGCCTCGGGGGCGCCCCAAGGCGCCCCCGATGGTTTATCTCCCGGCCTCACCCCCTGCAGGAAGTCCCGCGGCAGCTTCATCATCTGCCGCCACAGTTTCTCGACGCCGGGTTTATGCACCGGGGAGCAGTGGCCGACGAGAGCGCGTATTTCACGCCCGGCCTCTCTCCTAGCCCTGCAGGAAGTCCCGCGGCAGCTTCATCATCTGCCGCCACAGTTTCTCGACGCCGGGCTTGTGCACCAGGGAACAGCGATAGAGACGGATCTCCAGCGGCACATCCCAGGCCATATCACCGGCACGCACCAGGCGCCCGCCGGCCAGCTCCTCGCGGATACAGAAGTCGGGGATCCAGGCCATTCCCACCCCCTGCATCACCATGCCCTTGAGGCCCTCCGCCATGGCGGTCTCGTAGACGGTGCGCAGGCGCAGGCGCAGCGGGTCATTCTTGAGCAGCATGCGCACGCTGCGCCCCAGGAAGGCACCCTGGGTATAGGAGAGATAGGGAATCGAGCCTTCGCCCTCCAGGGAAAAGCGGGGAGCGCCCTCGCCGTCGGGCAGGCAGACCGGAATCATCTTCACCTGGCCGATGGAGAAGGAGGGGAAGACCTTGGCGTCGAGCTGCATGGTGGCATAGGGGTCATAGTAGCCCAGCATCAGGTCACAGTTGCCCTCCCGCAGCACATGAATTGCCTCCCCCATGTTCATGGCCACCAGCCGGGTGGGCAACTCGCCGGTGCCCTGCTGCAGGCGCGAGATCCACTGAGGATAGAAGGTCAGGGCCAGGGAGTGGGCGGCGACGATATCCAGGGCCTCGTTGGCCATGGAGACGCCGCGCAGATGCCCCAGGCACTCGTTGAGCTGCTCCACCAGGTGACGCGCCGTGACCAGGAACAGCTGCCCCTCGGGAGTCAGCCCCACCGGGGTGGTGGAGCGATCCACCAGGGTCACCCCCACGGCCTGTTCCAGGGAACGAATGCGCCGGCTGAAGGCGGGCTGGGTCACATGGCGCTGGCGCGCCGAGGCCGAGAAACTGCGGGTATTGGCCAGGGCGACGAAGTCTTCCAGCCATTTGGTTTCGAGGTTCACCACGACTCCCGATGGACGACAGGGCAACAGGCGGCGGGACGCCGCACCGAAGCGGGTAATTTAGCGGTAAGTCGATAATAGGCCAAGGGGCGGCGTCGGCTTTTCGCAAGCCGTCCGTCCGCCGACACAAGCCTCACTGTATCGTTGATATCGGGTAGCCGGCATCGGCTTTCCGAAAGCGCCCCCTCCGCCGACACAAGCCTTACTGTATCGTTGATATCGGGTAGCCGGCATCGGCTTTCCGAAAGCGCCCCCTCCGCCGACACAAGCCTTACTGCATGGGCGACATCAGATAGGCGGCGCGGGAGATCAGCTTGCGCCACAGGGCACGCCCCTCGATCTCCTCGTAGCCGATGCGCCGGCAGGCGGCGAAGTCCTGCTCCAGCATCAGGCGAACCTCGGCGGCGAAGCGGCGATCCGGCACGAAGGCGGTGATCTCGAAGTTGAGCCGGAAGGAGCGGTTATCGAGGTTGATGGTCCCCACGCTGGCGCTATGATCGTCGATCAGCATCACCTTCTGGTGCAGGAAGCCCGGCTGGTAGCGGTAGACCTTGACCCCCGCCTTGAGCATATCCGGCAGGAAGGAGAAGGCCGAGAGGAAGACCAGCAGATGGTCGGGGCGTTCGGGGATCATGATGCGCACGTCCACCCCACGCATGGCGGCCAGGCGCAGGGCATCCTGGACCCCCTGGTCCGGGACGAAATAGGGGCTGGTCACCCAGAGCCGTTCCTCGGCGCTATGAATGGCCTGCTGCACCAGCAGGCTGGCGGTGTCCTGGCGATCGGCGGGCCCCGAAGGGACGATCACCACGTTCTGGCACTCCTCGCAGGTGCTGCGCGGCTCCCACGCCAGGCTCAACACCTCGTCGGTGGCCCAGTGCCAATCCTCCCAGAAAGCCTCCTGCAGGCCCAGCACGCTCGGCCCCTCCAGCTTCAGGTGGGTATCCCGCCAGGCACCGTGCCTGGTGCCCTGCCCCAGGTACTCCACGCCCACGTTGAAGCCGCCCAGCCAGCCCTGATGACCGTCCACCACCAGCACCTTGCGGTGATTGCGGAAATTGAGCTGGAAACGGTGCCGCCAGCCGCGGGAGGAGTTGAAGGCGCTGACATGCACCCCGGCCTCCGTCAGATCCCTGAGGTAACCGTCGCCGAGCTTGTGGCTGCCGATCTCGTCGTAGAGGAAGTAGACCCGCACGCCCCGCTCCGCGGCTCGCTCCAGGCGGCGCTTCAGCTCATGGCCCAGGGCATCGTCGCGGACGATAAAGAACTGCACCAGCAGATACTCCTCCGCCGCCTCGATACCGGCGAAGAGGCTTTCGAAGGTGGCCTCGCCATCGATCAGCAGTTGGGCGCGGTTGCCGCTGGTCAGCGGCATCATGGCCAGTTGCTCCACGGCGCGGATATCGCCATGACCGGGATCGGCCCGATAGGGCTCCAGGCGCTCCCGGTAGCCGATCAGCACCCGGCGCAGCACGGTGTCGCGCTCGCCCCGGGCGGAGACATAGCCGTAGAAGCGTGGACGACCGAAGACCCAGTAGGCGGGCAAGGCCACATAGGGAAAGGTGACCAGGGAGATGATCCAGGCCACGGCGCCCTGGGAAGTGCGACTGGACATCAGGGCAAGCAGCGCCGACAGGATACCCAGCACATGTATCAGGAAGATACCCAGGCCCAGTAACCAGGCGGTCATGAATGACTCCTTCTACGAGACGACGGCGGCCCCGCGGCCCCGGCCGCTTCGCTTGCGCAAAGGCGGTCGAGGCCGGCGGGGCCAACCCAAGATATCAGAATAAGCGGCGTCTTATCGCCTCCGGGCTCAGGAAGCCTTGGCGGCGATGATCTCCTTCCACTTGGCGGGCCCGGTCTGGTGCACCGAGGTACCCTGGCTGTCCACCGCCACGGTCACCGGCATGTCCTCCACCTCGAACTCATAGATGGCTTCCATGCCCAGATCCTCGAAGCCCACCACCCGGGATTGCTTGATGGCCTGGGCCACCAGATAAGCGGCACCGCCCACGGCCATCAGATAGACCGCCTGGTTATCGCGGATCGCCTCGATGGCGACCGGGCCACGCTCGGCCTTGCCGACCATGCCCAGCAGGCCGGTCTCCTCGAGCATGGTGCGGGTGAACTTGTCCATGCGAGTCGCCGTGGTGGGACCGGCCGGCCCCACCACCTCGTCACCCACCGGATCCACCGGGCCCACGTAATAGATAAAGCGCCCCTTCAGGTCCACCGGCAGCGGCTCGCCCTTGCCGATCATGTCGACCATGCGCTTGTGGGCGGCGTCGCGGCCGGTGAGCAGCTTGCCGTTGAGCAGCAGGGTGTCGCCGGGCTGCCAGCTCTGCACCTCTTCCGGGGTGACTTCGTCCAGGTTGACGCGCTTGACGTTGTCGCCGGCCTCCCGGGTGATCTCCGGCCAATCCTCCAGCTTGGGTGCCGGCAGGGCCGCGGGGCCGCTGCCATCCAGGCTGAAGTGGGCGTGACGGGTCGCGGCGCAGTTGGGGATGATCGCCACCGGCTTGTTGGCGGCATGGGTCGGATAGTCCTTGACCTTGATATCCAGCACCGTGGTCAGGCCGCCCAGGCCCTGGGCACCGATGCCGCTCCGGTTGACCTTGTCGAACAGCTCCAGGCGCAGCTCCTCGGCACGGTTGGAAGCGCCGCGGGCCTGCAGCTCCTGGATGTCGATGGGATCGAGCAGCGCCTCCTTGGCGATCTCCATGGCCTTCTCGGCGGTGCCACCGATGCCGATGCCCAGCATGCCGGGCGGACACCAGCCGGCGCCCATCTTGGGCAGCTGCTCCAGCACCCAGTCGACCACGTTGTCGGAGGGGTTGAGCATGGCGAACTTGGACTTGGCCTCGCTGCCGCCGCCCTTGGCGGCCACATGCACCTCGACGCTGTCGCCGGGAACGAGCTTGTGGTGGATGATCGCCGGAGTATTGTCGCCGGTGTTCTTGCGAGCGCCGTCCGGGTCGGCCAGCACCGAGGCGCGCAGCACGTTGTCGGGGAGCTGGTAGGCGCGACGCACCCCTTCGTTGATCATGTCGTCGAGGCTCATCTCGGCATCCCAGCGCACGTTCATACCGACATGCACGAAGACGGTGACGATGCCGGTGTCCTGGCAGATCGGACGATGGCCCAGGGCACACATCCGCGAGTTGATCAGGATCTGGGCGATGGCATCCTTGGCCGCCGGATTCTCCTCCCGCTGGTAGGCTTCATGCATGGCATCGATGAAGTCCTTGGGGTGGTAGTAGGAGATGTACTGGAGGGCGTCGGCCACGCTCTGGATCAGGTCATCCTGGCGGATCACGGTCATTAGGAGGAACTCCTTGGCTAGTCGGGTCGTGCCTATGGCCGTCGGGTCGCGAGCCATTAGGCGGCGAAGATTATACCCGATCCCCCCTGCTCACGGTACGGACTTACCCCAAGGTCGCATTGGCATAGGGTGGGCAACCGAAAGATAACGGTATAATTTGCGATCCGCTCTCACAGGCTCCCCATCCCTCTCGGGTCGCCGCCACGCCAGGGGCCCTAGGTTTTGTACGAAAAGTCGGCGAGCGATGGCCAGACAAGGCAAAAATCGGCGAAAAGACGGACCGGGCTCGCGTGCGAGTTTACGCGGTGTAAATGAGTACTTTGATCGGACTCGCGCACGAGCCGATTTTTAACGCCGTATGGGCGAGCGCAGGCAGTTTTCGTACAGAGCCTAGACCGCGCCCAGCGCCAATTGCCGCTCTTTCAGCTCATGGAGACGGTCGCGCAGCCACGCCGCTTCCTCGAACTCCAGGTTCTGGGCCGCCTCGAACATGGCGTCCTCCAGGCGTGACACCTCCTTGACCAAGGCCTCGGGAGACAGTGCCGCGGGGTCGTAGATACCCTGGGGTTCGGCCACCTTGCGCTCGCCGCGTCGGCGGCTGCCCTTCTTGCCCGGTGTCTGGGCCGCCTCGAGGATATCGGCCACCGACCGGGTCACCGTCTGCGGGGTGATACCGTGCTCTGCGTTATGGGCCAGCTGCTTGGCCCGGCGCCGCTCGGTCTCGTCCATGGCACGGCGCATGGAGTCGGTGATGCGATCGCCATAGAGTAGCGCCTTGCCGTTGGCGTTGCGCGCCGCCCGGCCGATGGTCTGGATCAGCGAGCGTTCGGCGCGCAGGAAGCCCTCCTTGTCCGCATCGAGGATCGCCACCAGGGAGACCTCGGGAATATCCAGGCCCTCCCGCAGCAGGTTGATCCCCACCAGCACGTCGAACTCGCCGAGGCGCAGGTCGCGGATGATTTCGACCCGCTCCACGGTATCGATATCCGAGTGCAGGTAGCGCACCCGCACGCCGTGCTCGTCCAGGTAGTCGGTGAGGTCCTCCGCCATGCGCTTGGTGAGGGTGGTCACCAGCACCCGCTCCCCCACTGCGGTGCGCAGGTGAATCTCCGAGAGCAGGTCATCCACCTGGGTGGAGGCCGGGCGCACCTCGATCTGCGGGTCGACCAGGCCGGTGGGGCGCACCACCTGCTCGACCACCTGGCCGGCGTGCTCCGCCTCATAGTTGCCCGGCGTGGCGGAGACGAAGATGGTCTGGGGGCAGATCGACTCCCACTCCTCGAACTTCATGGGGCGATTGTCCAGGGCCGAAGGCAGGCGGAAGCCGTACTCCACCAGGGTCTCCTTGCGGGAACGGTCGCCCTTGTACATGCCCCCCACCTGGGGAACGCTGACGTGACTCTCGTCGATAAACAGCAGCGCATCGTCCGGCAGGTAGTCGAAGAAGGTGGGCGGCGGCTCCCCGGGATTGCGCCCGGAGAGGTAGCGGGAGTAGTTCTCGATGCCGTTGCAGTAGCCCAGCTCCAGCATCATCTCCAGGTCATAGTGGGTGCGCTGCTCCAGGCGCTGCGCCTCCACCAGCTTGTCGTGCTTTCTCAACCAGTCGAGGCGCTCCACGAGCTCCGCCTTGATCGACTCGGTGGCCTCGAGAATGGTCTCCCGGGGCGTCACATAGTGACTCTTGGGGTAGATGGTCATGCGCGGCACCTGCCCCCGCACCTCGCCGGTCAGGGGATCGAAGAGGCGAATGGAGTCGATCTCGTCGTCGAAGAGCTCCACCCGCACCGCCTCGTCCTCGGCGTCCGCCGGGAAGATATCGATCACATCGCCGCGCACCCGATAGGTGCCGCGCCGGAAGTCCATGTCGTTGCGGGTGTACTGCAGCTCCGCCAGGCGGCGCAGGAAATCGCGCTGATGGATCAGCTCGCCGCGGGTGAAGTGCAGGCGCATCTTGAGGTACTGGTCGGGGTCACCCAGGCCGTAAATCGCCGACACCGAGACCACGATCAGCGCATCGCGCCGCTCCAGCAGCGCCTTGGTGGCGGAGAGACGCATCTGCTCGATATGGTCGTTGATCGAGGCGTCCTTCTCGATAAAGGTGTCCGAGGCGGGCACATAGGCCTCGGGCTGGTAATAGTCGTAGTAGGAGACGAAGTACTCGACGGCGTTATCGGGAAAGAAGGCCTTGAACTCGCCGTAGAGCTGGGCCGCCAGGGTCTTGTTGGGCGCCATGACGATGGTCGGACGCTGCAACCGCTCCACCACATTGGCCATGGTGAAGGTCTTGCCGGAGCCGGTCACCCCCAGCAGCGTCTGATGCGCGAGCCCCGCCTTCAGCCCCCCGACCAGTCCATCGATGGCCGCGGGCTGATCGCCGGCGGGCTGGAACTTGGATGCCAGTCGAAAGGGCTTGCTCATGCTGTTGCCTCCATCAGGGTGCCAAAGGAGCGTCTCTCAAGATAACGGTATAAGGCGACAAGGGGGCTACTTGGCCTCGACCCCGAGCTTCTTGACCTCGCCGATCAGCGCCTGGCGACTGACCCGCCCCTCCACTTCGGCGCCATGACGCCCCACCTCGACGCTTTCGACGCCCTCCATCATCATCAGGGCGGTGGTGATACGGTTGATCAGTTCGACGTCTTCGACGCCCTCGAATTCCAGAGAGTAGTGAGCCATGGCCACACCTTGCTGTCGGAGGGAAAGACGCCCAGTTTACCATGGCCGCGGCGTCGGCTTGAGCCCCGATGCCCAGGGCTCGCCGATGTCGATAGCAAGAAACCGAGGATCGGCCCGGGAGAGCGCCTGCGGTATCATGGCCTGATGATGACGACGCATCGCCGACTAGGGAGATCCCGATGATTGATTGGAGCATTTTGGACGAGGCCCGGCTGCTCGATGCCGAGCGTCTCGACTTCCCCACCCCCGAACCGGCCCGGCGCGCCCTGGACGCCACGGTGGTTGCCCCGCTCGCCCACCTGGGCGTGCTGGAGGTCGGCGGCGCCGATTCGGCGCGCTTCCTGCAGGGCCAAGCCAGCGCCCAGGTCGACCTGGCCGATGGCGACTTCGCCCCCCTGACCTGCTTCTGCTCCGCCAAGGGACGCATGCTGGCCAATGCTCAGTTGCTGCGCCGCTCGGAGCATAGCTACTGGCTGATCCTCTCCCGGGACCTGGTGACGCCCCTGGCGGAGCACCTGGGCAAGTTCGCCCCCTTCTACAAGACCAGCCTGACGCCCCGGGACGATATCGCCCTGCTGGGGCTGATCGGCCAGGAGGCGCCGGCCCTGGCGGAGGCCCGGCTGGATATCGTGCCACCGGCGACCTGGCATCAGGTGGTTCATGACGATCTGCTGGTGCTGCGCCACCCGGGGCCACGCCCGCGGCTGCTGCTCGCCCTGCCCGAGGCACGCCTCGCCGAGACCTGGCGGGGCCTTAGCGCCCAGGCCCTGCCGGTGGGCAATGCCATCTGGCGCCTGCACGATATTCAGGCAGGCCTGGCCTGGATTCGCGCCGAGCAGGCCGACGCCTATCTGCCGCAGATGGTCAACTGGGAGGCCCTGGGCGGCATCAGCTTCAAGAAGGGCTGTTATACCGGCCAGGAGGTGGTGGCCCGGGCGCATTTCCGCGGTCAGGTAAAGAAGCGCCTGGTGCGCGCCCAACTGGAAGGCGACAAGCTGCCGGCAGCGGGGAGTGCGGTAGAGGATGCCACCGGCAAGGCCATGGGGGACGTGCTCTCCGCGGAACTGGACGCCTATGGCCAGGCAGAGATCCTGGCGGTGCTCAGCACCAAGGAGGACCCGGGCCCCTTGACGGTGGAGGGTCAGGCCCTCAAGCGCCTCAAGCTGCCCTACGCCATCGAGCGCCTCGATCCCGAGTCCCTGGCCGACAAGGGCTGAGTCCCGCCGGGCGGCTCGCTAACCGCGCGGCAGCCGCTCGGGGCCGAAGAGCCGTCGAACGGTGGCGGTGCTATCCGCCGCCACCCGCGCCACCGATTGCCCTCGCAGCCTGGCTACCTGGTGACACACCTCCAGGACGCGGGCCGGCTCGTTGCGCTCCCCGCGATGCCCCGCCGGGGGCATATCGGGGCTATCGGTCTCCAGCACATAGCCATCGTCCGGTAGCGAAGCCACGGCGCGATGCAAGCGCTGGGCGCGTTCATGGGTCAGGGCGCCGCCCAGCCCCACCACGAAGCCCAGGTCGATAAAGTGCCTGGCCTGCTGGGGCGAGCCGGCGAAGGCATGGATCAGCCCACCGGCGGGCGGCGCCAGCTCACGCAGCCGCTTGGCCACCTCGTCATTGACGCGAACGCAGTGAATCACCAGGGGCAGGTGGTGCGCCTTGGCCAGGCGCACCTGGGCCTCGAAGAGCCGCCACTGGGCGTCCAGGGTCTCACTGAGGCGCCCATCCACGCCGCACTCCCCCACCGCCACGATCGGCGGACCGACGCTTCGGGCCGCCAGGGCCTCCGCCAGGGCGTCCAGGTCGTCATCGCCGTGCTCGTCGATAAAGTAGGGATGCAGGCCCAGGCAGACGCTGACGTCGTCACGACGTCCCAGCGCCAGCACGCCCGGCCAGCGGGCCCGGGTGGTGCCGGGCACCACGATATGCTTGACGCCGGCGGCATGCGCCCGCGCCAGCACCGCCTCGCGGTCGGCGTCGAAGTCGGGGAAGTCGAGGTGGCAGTGGGCGTCGATCAACATAGCCATAAGCTACAAGGGGCAAGCGCCAAGGAGCAAGGATGGCGCTCCCGGGCACTGGCCCCTCGAGGCTCGACGCTTCGCTTAGTGCTCCCGGGTCGGCTGGAAGCGGATCTCCGGCCAGCGCTCCTGGGTCATCTGCAGATTGACCCGGGTGGGGGCGATATAGGTGAGGTAGCCGCCGCCGTCGATGGCCAGGTTGGCGCTGGCCTTGCGCTTGAACTCCTCGAGCTTCCTGGCGTCGTCGCTATAGACCCAGCGGGCGGTCTGGACGTTCACCGCCTCGTAGACGCAATCGACCTTGTACTCCTCCTTGAGGCGGTGGGCCACCACGTCGAACTGTAGGCTACCCACGGCACCGAGGATCAGGTCGTTGTTGACCAGCGGCATGAACAGCTGGGTAGCGCCCTCCTCGGAGAGCTGCTGCAGCCCCTTCTGCAGCGCCTTCATCTTCAGCGGATCCTTGAGCTGGACGCGCTTGAAGAGCTCCGGGGCAAAGTGGGGGATGCCGGTGAAGCGCATGTCCTCGCCCAGGGTGAAGGTATCACCGATCTGGATGGTGCCGTGGTTGTGCAGGCCGATGATATCGCCGGACCAGGCCTCTTCCACCTGGGAGCGGTCCGAGGCCATAAAGGTCAGGGCGTCGGCGATCTTGACGTCCTTGCCGAGACGCACATGGCGCATCTTCATGTTCTTCTCGTACTTGCCGGAGCAGACCCGCAGGAAGGCGATGCGATCCCGGTGCTTGAGATCCATGTTGGCCTGGATCTTGAACACGAAGCCGGTGAAGCGACCGTCCTCGGCCTCCACCGTACGGGCATCGGTCTCCCGGGGCTGGGGCGCCGGCGCATACTCCACGAAGCCGTCGAGCATCTCGCGCACCCCGAAGTTGCCCATGGCGGTGCCGAAATAGACCGGGGTCAGCTCGCCGCGGCGATAGGCTTCCAGGTCGAACTCGTGGGAGGCACCGCGTACCAGCTCCACCTCCATGCGCAGCTCCTCGGCCTGATCCTCGCCGAGCACTTCGTCCACCTCGGGATTATCGAGTCCCTCGATGCGCCTGTCCTCGGGAATGCGGTTGCCCTGCCCCTGGGTATAGAGGTGGATGGTGTCGTTGTAGAGGTGGTAGACGCCCTTGAAGTGGCGACCCATGCCGATGGGCCAGGTCATCGGCGCGCACTGGATATTGAGCACCGTCTCCACCTCGTCCATCACCTCGATGGGATCGCGGATATCCCGGTCCATCTTGTTGATAAAGGTGAGGATCGGCGTGGTGCGCAGGCGACACACCTCCATCAGCTTGATGGTGCGCGCCTCGACGCCCTTGGCGCCGTCGATCACCATCAGCGCCGAGTCCACCGCGGTCAGGGTGCGGTAGGTATCCTCGGAGAAGTCCTCGTGACCCGGGGTATCGAGCAGGTTGACGATGCGCCCGCCATAGGGGAACTGCATCACCGAGGTGGTCACCGAGATGCCCCGCTCCTGCTCCATCTTCATCCAGTCGGAGGTGGCGTGGCGGTCGGCGCGCTTGCTCTTCACCGACCCGGCCAGCTGGATGGCGTTTCCGAACAGCAGCATCTTCTCGGTGATGGTGGTCTTGCCCGCATCCGGGTGCGAGATGATCGCGAAAGTCCTACGAAGCCCGACCTCATGGGCCAGCTGTTGCTCTGTCATTATCCAGTATCGCTTATTTGCTCTCACCCCCGCGCTCGGACAAACCGTGGCCGGGGCGATAGGTGACGGTTGGCGCGCATTGTATCGCGGCACCCCCGGGCTTGTCGCCAGGACCGCTTGGCGGGCGCCTCGGCAGCAAAAAGCCGCCCGGCTGGGCGGCTCAGACTGAAAGATTGGCGATTGAGGGGACGATATTCGATGGCCCCCGGCCGCCCGGTGCAGGGGCGCCCTTACTCCGCGGGCTTGGCGGTGGCCTGGTCGAGAAACTCTTCGCTGAGGTAGAGCTCGTCGTTGCTGTTGACGCTGACGCCGCGGGCGATGATCTGCTCGGCGATGGCCTTGGCCTCGTCCAGGGAGTGCATGGTGTAGGTGCCGCACTGGTACTCGTTGAGCTCGGGGATCCGGTCCATGCCGGGCACCTGGAGCACGTCCTGCATGGCGGCCTTCCAGGCCTCGGCGACTCGAGCCTCCTCGGGGGTGCCGATCAGGCTCATGTAGAAACCGGTGCGGCAGCCCATGGGCGAGATATCGATGATCTCCACACCATCGCCGTTGAGATGATCACGCATAAAGCCGGCGAAGAGGTGCTCCAGGGTATGGATGCCCTTCTCCGAGAGCAGCTCCTCGTTGGGTACGCAGAAGCGCAGGTCATAGACGGTGATGGGGTCGCCGGAGGGGGTCTGCATGGTCTTGGCGATGCGCACCGCCGGGGCCTGCATACGGGTATGATCGACGCGAAAACTGTCCAGCAGGGGCATTGAAACGCTTCCTTATCCTGGTCGGATCGACGAATGGGGTAACTGGAGTGCTATGGTAACGCCATCGTTACCCACAAGGAACTCACCCATGGAGTGGAACCCCGCCTATCTCTGGCTGCTGCTGGCGCTGGCCCTGGGCGTCGCCGAACTGCTCTCCGGCGGGCTGATCCTGCTGGCCCTGGCGCTGGCCGCCGGCCTCACCGCCCTGGCGGCCCTGACCGGCGCCGGCCTCAGCCTGCAGTTGCTGACCCTGGGGCTGGCCTCGGGGATCCTGGTGCCCCTGGCCATCAAGGTGATCAAGCCGCGTTTCTCGCCCCGGGGCGTCGCCTATGGCACCACCGGCACCGGGGTGGAACGCGGGCGGCACTACCCGGTCCTGCGGCGCGACTTCGACGGCGCCAGCGGCATCAAGATCAACGGCGACTTCTACCGTATCCGCCTGCCCGATGGTACCACCGACCTGCCGGAGGGCACCCGGGTGACCTTCCGGGCCTTCGACGGCACCACCGCCCAGGTCACCCTGGACGACTGAGTTTTCCCCCACGCAAGGAGCAAGACCATGGAACTGATTTCCCCCGGGTTGATTGCGGCCCTGATGATCGTGGCGATCGGCGTGCTGATCGTCGCCAAGGGGCTGGTGATCGTGCGCCAGTCCGAGGTGATGGTGATCGAGCGCCTGGGCTCCTTCAACCGGGTGCTCGAGAGCGGCATCAATATCATCGTCCCCTTTATCGACCAGCCCCGCGCCATCACCATGATCCGCTACCGCAAGATGGGCGACGAGTACCACCCCATCACCAGCAGCGAGACGCGCATCGACCGCCGCGAGACGGTAATGGACTTCCCCGGCCAGCCGGTGGTGACCACCGACAACGTCACGGTGAATATCAACGGCGCCCTCTACTATCAGGTCATCGATCCCAAGCGCGCCGTCTACGAGGTGGAGAACATGAGCCAGGCGGTGGAGGTGCTGGCCAAGACCACCCTGCGCTCGGTGGTAGGCAAGATGGAGCTCGACAAGCTCTTCGAGTCCCGCGCCGAGGTCAACAACGAGATCCAGGCCGCCATGGAGGAGGCCGCCTCCAAGTGGGGGGTGAAGATCTCCCGGGTCGAGGTGCAGGATATCGCCATGCCCGAGGAGGTGGAGTCGGCCATGCGCCTGCAGATGGCCGCCGAGCGCAAGCGCCGCGCCACCGTCACCGAGGCCGAGGGCGAGAAGGCCGCCGCCATCGCCATGGCCCAGGGCCAGCGCGAGTCGGCGATCCTCAACGCCCAGGGCGACAAGGAATCTGCCATTCTGCGTGCCCAGGGCGAGCAGGAGTCGATCAAGCTGGTGCTTAGCGCCATCGGCGACAGCGAGGAGAACAAGCGCACCGTGGTCGGCTACCTGCTGGGGCAGAGCTATATCAAGGCGCTGCCGACCATGGCCCAGGAGGGCGAACGGGTCTTCGTGCCCTATGAATCCAGCGCCCTGCTGGGCTCCATGGGCATGTTCCGCGAGATGGCGGGCAGTCCCGAGGAGGCCCTGACCAAGGCCGGCGAACGCCGCGGCCTGGCCGGCGGCATGCTGGGTGCCAGCGCCGGGGAGTAATTCCAGGACTTGGCTTGACCACCCACCCGCGCCGGGATTCCTCGGTGCGGGTGCGACAACCTGCCCCGGTCCCAGGCCCACCCCCAGGCCCGCGGGCCACGCCGAGCGCTCCGGCATTGCGGTATCATGGGGCCACCGATCGGATGGAGCCCCTATGCAAGCCGCCCTGCCCCTGCCGTTGTCGACCCCCAACCGCAACCTGGTGCGCCTGACCTTCGTGCGCGGCATCACCTGGACCGGTTTCCTGGGCATGATCATCTTCGGCATCGAGGTACTGGGCTTCGAGCTCAGCACCCTGCCGGTGGTGGCGGTAATCATCGCCATGGGGCTGATCAATATCGCCACCTGGTGGCGACTCAGCCGCCCCCGAGCGGTCACCGACACCGAATACCTCTGTCACCTGCTCGCCGATATCGCCGGCCTGACCCTGCTGTTCTATTTTACCGGCGGCTCCACCAACCCCTTTATCACCTACTACCTGGTGCCGGTGACCATCGCCGCCGCCACCCTGCCCTGGCTCTATGCCTGGATCACCGCCAGTGGCGCCATGGCCGGCTACACCTTCCTGATGGTCTTCTACGAGCCGGTGCCCCAGCTCAGCCACGGCGTCCTCGGCCCGGGGGCCCTGATCGGCGACGTCAACCTGCATGTGCTGGGGATGTGGATCAACTTCGGCCTCTCGGCGAGCCTGGTGACCTTCTTTATCTTCAAGATGGCCCACGCCCTGCGACGCCGGGACCAGACCCTGTCGCGCACCCGGGAGGCGGCGCTGCGCAACGAGCAGGTGCTGGCGGTGGCCACCCAGGCGGCGGGTACCGCCCACGAGCTGGGCACGCCGCTCTCGACCATGGCGGTCCTGCTCAAGGAGATGCGCCAGGACGCCACGGGCCACCCCCACCTGGAGGCGGATATCGACCTGCTGCGCCAGCAGGTCGATACCTGCAAGGCGCGCCTCCAGGCCCTGGTGGCCAACGCCGACCGGCGGCGCCTGGCGGAGCCGGAACTCGCCCCGGTCGAGGCCTGGCTGCGCGAGGTGATCCAGCGCTGGCTGGTGCTGCGCCCCGATGTCAGCCACCGTTTCGAGGTCGCCGACAAGCGCGGCACCCCCAGCATGGCGGTGGATACGACCCTGGAGCAGGCGCTGCTCAACCTGCTCAACAATGCCGCCGATGCCAACCCCCATGACATCACCATCAGCCTCGACTGGAGCGGCGAGGAGGTGATCATCGATATCCGCGACCATGGCCCCGGCGTGGCCATGTCCATCGCCGATCAACTGGGCGACACCTTCGTCTCCACCAAGTCCAAGGGCATGGGCATCGGCCTGTTCCTGACCCACTCCACCATCAACCGCTTCGGGGGCGGGGTCAGCCTGTATAATCACGAAGAGGGCGGCACCCTCACCGAGGTGAAGCTGCCCCGCCAGGCGCCCGGCGACGCCTGACCCCGACGAGAAGAGGACCCCATGAGCAAGAGCCCCGAACGACTGCTGATCATCGACGACGACGAGATGTTCTGCCATGTGATGGAGCGCGCCATGAGCCGCCGTGGCTATGAGGTGCTGGTGGCCCACGATGCCGAGGAGGCCCTGGCCAAGGCGCATCAGGCGCCACCGGCCCTGGCCACCCTGGACCTCAAGCTGGAGCACGACTCCGGCCTCAAGCTGTTGCCGGAGCTGCTGGAGGCGGTACCCGACTGCCGGGTGGTGGTGCTCACCGGCTACTCCAGCATCGCCACCGCCGTGGAGGCGATCAAGCTGGGCGCCGTCAACTACCTGTGCAAGCCCGCCGACGCCGACGAAATCCTCGCCGCCTTCGACAAGCAGGCCGGCGACCCGGGCGCCGAACTGGCCGATAACCCGCCCTCCATCAACCGGGTCACCTGGGAGCATATCCAGAAGGTGCTCCAGGAGCATGACGGCAATATCTCCGCCACCGCCCGGGCCCTGGGCATGCATCGCCGGACGCTGCAGCGCAAGTTGCAGAAGCGTCCCGTACGGCGATAAGGCGCCGCACCCTCGACATGGCAAGTGACGGAAGCGCCCGGTACGGCGATAAGGCGCCGGGCTACTCCGCCGACTTCGCCGGAGTCATCACCCGCGCCAGCAGATGCTGGGCCATCCGGTTGGCCTCGGCCAGGGAGCCCAGGTCGCGAAGGTCATCGAGGAGCTCGCAGCACCACAGCCCTTCCCCCTCGCCCAGGTCCACTGGCTCGAAGGGATAGCTGCCGCCGGGCAGGGTGACGCGGCGCGGCGGTGCCTCGGCAGCGAAGCCCCCCGGGGTCGGCGAGACCAGGGCCAGGGAGAGCGAGACGGGGGTCAGCAGGGCCCCGCAGAGCTCCCCCGCGAAGGGCTGGAAGCAGAGCAGGTCCACGGTGAGCTGCGGGTTGCGCCGGGGCGAGCGATAGATGTCGGTGGCGAAGCGGTGCTGATAGCGGCGCACCAGCTGCTGGAGGCGGGCATAGTCATCGACGCTCAGGGCCTGCATGGCATCTCTCCTGCGGTGGGAGCGGCCAGTATAACGGCGCCCTCGAGTCCATCCCAGGGAGGAGCTGCGGAGGCTCGCCGCGCTCTGCTAGGCTTGGCAGGCCAGCCCGGTTACTCAAGGAGTCAGCATGGACCTCTCCCAACGCCTCGCCCGCGCCCAGGCCCTGGCCGAAGAGGCCGGCGAGATGATTATCGCCGCCCGTCGCGATCACGGTTTCTCCACCCGCCTGAAGCACGGCCATGAGCTGGTCACCGACGTGGACCTCGCCGTGGACAAACGAATTCGCGACGGCCTGGATCGGGACTTCCCCGATGAGGCCCGGCTGACCGAGGAGCTCACCCCGGATCACGAGGCCCTGGAGACCGACGGCCCGCTCTGGGTGGTGGACCCCATCGATGGCACCGTCAACTTCGCCCATGGCCTGGCCCATGTAGCGGTCTCCATCGCCTGGATGGAGCATGGCAAGGCGCGCCTGGGCGTGGTTCACGCGCCCTTCCTCGGCCAGACCTTCACCGCCATGCGGGGCCAGGGTGCCTACCTCAATGGCCAGCGCATCGAGGCGAGTCGCGCCGACACCCTGTCCCATAGCCTGGTGGCCACCGGCTTCCCCTATCGCCGCGATAGTCGCGCGCCCCTGCTCAGACGCCTGGCGGCGGTACTCGATCAATGCCGCGATGTGCGTCGCAACGGCTCCGCGGCCCTGGACCTGTGCGACGTGGCCTGCGGGCGCCTCGACGCCTACTACGAGAGCGTCTCGCCCTGGGACTTCGCCGCCGGCCTGCTGATCGCCCGCGAGGCCGGCGCCAGCGCGGGCCACCTCTATCCCTGCCCCAGCGGCCTCCACGAGGAGCTCTACGGCGAGAACCTGCTGGTCACCGCCCCGGGGATCCATGGCGCCCTGGGCGAGCTGCTGCGCCTGGCCGATGAAGACCGCTACCAGCCGGGCCGGGGCGACGACTAGCCGGCATGCCTCGGCAGGCCGCCCCATGGCAGCTGATAAGCCTGCCCAATAGCCGATGTAGCCAGGCCCTATTGGCCAAGCGCCGGGGGATCGGAGAGAATGGCGCCAGTTTTTTCGACACCCCGGTTTTTTTTCAAAGGAGAGAACTATGTTCGTCGCCATCTTCGGTCGTCCCGGTTGCCCCTTCTGCGTGCGTGCCAAGGAGCTCGCCGAGCGCCTGAGCGAAGCCAAGGCCATCGAAGGCTTCCGCTACATCGATATTCACGAAGAGGGGATCACCAAGGCCGATATGGAGAAGACCATCGGCAAGCCGGTGGAGACCGTGCCGCAGATCTTCGTCGGCCAGACCCATATCGGTGGCTTCACCGAGTTCGACCAGTATGTGCGCGTCCAGGCCCTGCTGCCGGAAGCCTCCGCCCAGTAAGCGCCACTCCTCGCCACACCCACGGCCCCACCCGGGGCCGTTTTTCGTTGTCTTTCCCCGCCAACGCTGATCTGCATCAAGGCGCCCCCCTTACCCCCGACCCCGCCATGACCTAGAGTGGGATTCTCGACCACCATCTGAGGGAGTCAGCGTCATGGAAGTTCAGTCCCGGCCCGGTGAGCGCCATCGCCGCCTGATCGACGATGCCCATGGCCTGCCGGCCCTGCGCACCGCCGTGGTTCATCCCTGCGACGAGGCCTCCCTCGGCGGCGCCCTGGCGGCCTGGCGCGAGGGGCTGATCGACCCCGTGCTGGTAGGCCCCCGGCGACGCATCACGGCCACCGCCGCGGCCATCGACTGGGACCTCGACGGCATCGAGCTGATCGACACCCCGCATAGCCACGCCTCCGCCGAGCGCGCCGTGACCCTGGCCGCCGACGCCGAGGTGGAGGCGCTGATGAAGGGCGCCCTGCATACCGACGAGCTGATGTCGGCGGCGCTCTCCCGCCACGCCGGCCTGCGCACCGAGCGTGAGATGAGCCATGTCTATGCCCTGGACGTGCCCAGCTATGGCCTGCCGCTGCTGATCACCGACGGCGCCCTGCATATCACCCCGGACCTGGTCGCCAAGCGCGATATCGTCCAGAACGCCATCGACCTGGCCCGGGCCATGGGCATCACTCGACCTCGGGTGGCCCTGCTCTCCGCGGTGGAGACGGTGCGTCCCAATATCCCCTCCACCCTGGAGGCCGCCGCCCTGTGCAAGATGAGCGAGCGGGGCCAGATCGAGGGCGGCCTCCTCGACGGCCCCCTGGCCATCGACAATGCGGTCTCCCTGGCCGCCGCCAGGAGCAAGCGGCTGCACTCCGAGGTGGCGGGCCAGGCCCATGTGCTGGTGGCGCCCGACCTGGAAGCCGCCAATATGATCGCCAAGCTGCTGATTCACCTGGCCGGCGCCCAGGCGGCGGGCCTGGTGATCGGCGCCCGGGTGCCGATCATGCTGACCAGCCGCTCCGACGACTGCCAGTCGCGCCTGGCCTCGGCGGCCCTGGCCCTGCTGCTGGCCCGCTATTACGAGACGCGAAGCCATGACCCTGAGTGAGTCGGGGCCCGGCCCCTGCGGTGCGCGCCTGATCCTGAACGGGGGCTCCTCGACCCTCAAGTTCGCCCTCTACCAGGGCGAAGCACGCCGCCTGCGCGGCACCCTGGAGCGCATCGGCGGCGCACCGCGGCTGCATCTCGGCGAGGCACCGGCGGGGCTGGTGCCCCCCGCCACCATCGAGGCCCCGGATACCCCCGCCGCGGCCGGGGCGCTGCTCGACTGGCTGGAATCCAGTGGCGAGCTGGCCCACCTCGAGGCGATCGTTCACCGTATCGTGCATGGCGGGCGCGACTTCGCCGCCCCGGTGGTGCTGGATCAGGCCACCCTGTCCCGCCTCGAGACCCTCTCGCCCCTGGCGCCGCTGCATCAGCCCCAGGCGCTGGCGGTGGTCCGCGCCTGCCGCGAGCGCCTGCCCGGGACGCACCAGATCGGCTGCTTCGACACCGCCTTCCACCGCCGCCAGCCGCGGCTCCATCAGCTCTTCGGCCTGCCCCGGGCACTCAGCGATGAGGGCATCCTGCGCTACGGTTTCCATGGCCTCTCCTATGCCTATATCGCCCGGCGCCTGAGGGCGCTGGAGGGCGATGAGGCCGGCGGTCGCGCCATCGTCGCGCACCTGGGCCAGGGCGCCAGCCTGTGTGCCATGCACCGGGGCGAGAGCCGGGCCACCACCATGGGCTTTACCGCCCTGGACGGGCTGATGATGGGGCGCCGTTGCGGCGCCCTGGATCCGGGGGTACTGCTCTACCTGCAGCAGCAGCGCGGCTGGGATGCCGCCCGGATCGAGCGCCTCCTCTACCAGGAGAGCGGCCTGCTGGGCGTCTCCGGCCACTCCGACGATATGCGCGACCTCCTGGCCAGTCATGAGCCCGCCTGCCAGGAAGCGGTGGATCTCTTCGTGCACCGCATACTGCGTGAAATCGGCGCCCTGGTGGCGGTCCTCGGTGGCCTCGACACCCTGGTCTTCACCGCCGGTATCGGCGAGCATGCCGCGCCTGTTCGCCAACGGGTCTGCGACCAACTCGGCTGGCTCGGCGTCGAGCTGGACCCACGGCGCAACGCCGAGCAGGGCCCGCGCCTGGATCGCGGCCGGGGGCCACGGCTATGGGTACTGGCCACCGACGAGGAAGCGGAAATGAACCAGGCCGCCGCCCTGCTCAAGGCCTGATGCCGCGTCCCTCTCTCGTTGAAAGCTCAAGGGCGCCGGGCGCCTATACTCGAGCCATACCACGGGGTGAGGAGCGGTCAGGCAATGCAACGGGACGAATTTCTACAACAGCTGTGGCTCGACTATGTGCACCAGCATCCCGAGATCGGTGCGCTACGCCTGTGGCCCCTGGAGCAGCCGCCGGAGTATCTGGCCCTGCTGACCCTCAATCACGGCAATCTCGCTGCCGGGGCCTTGCTGCCTACCCTGAGCCATTTCGGCTATCGCAGCTGCGAACGCTACGCCATGGCCGATCGAGGCCTGCTGGTCACCCTGCTGGCGCCACCGGATGACGGCCCCTGGCTGGCCCTGGGCGAACTGCAGCTGGGCACCCTGACCCGGGAGCCTCGGGCCGAGCTTCAGGCCCTGATCACCCAGGCGCATCGAGAGGATTGCCGCGGGCAGAACCTGCTATGCCGTGGTCGTCCCTGGCCGATGCCTAGCTGGGCCACCTATCAACGCCTCCAGGCGGCCCATCCCATCGCCGCCTGGCTGTCGGTCATGGGGCCTCGTTTGCATCATGTCGGCTTCGACTGCGATCGCCTGGGCAGTCCCATCGATCGACTGAATGCCCAGCTGCAGCAGGCCGGCCTCCACGGCGATGCGGATCGCCACCACGGTATCTTCCCGGTCTCGCCGCTGCTCCAGTACCGCTTCTATGCCACCTGCTCCCAGCGCCTGCCCTTCGCCGAGGGCGACGAGCACCGCATCCCCCTGGGCGGCTTGGCCCTGGTACAGAAGTGCCTGGCCGGCGGTCAGGAGCGCGCCGCCGAGTTGCTGCTACCCAGTCATACTCGCTGCGAGCTGGCCTAAGCCTGTCGCGAGCCGGCCTAGCCATTGGTTATGCACAGTTTCTGTGGATAACGCTGTGCAAAGTGGCTGCATAGGGTGGGCCCGGCAAGAGCCTCAGGGGCGCAGTCACGACTTGGTCAGTTTTTCGTCATCAGGCGTTCAATAACCCGTGCTCCCCACGACAAACGCCCGGGCAGGCCCGGGCGCATAAAACGGCTCATCCTTTTCTCGGTCTTGAGCGGTCCCCTTAGTCGAAGGTCATCTCCGGCACCTCGTCCGGGACGATCAGGCGACCGGCGGTCTTCTCGGCGATCTCCTCGACGCTGACCCCGGGGGCGCGCTCCTTGAGGATAAAGGCGCCATTCTCGATCTCCAGGTAGGCCAGATCGGTGAGCACCCGCTTGATGCAGCCGGCGCCGGTGAGCGGCAGGCTGCACTCCGACAGCAGCTTGGATTCGCCATGCTTGGAGGCATGGGTCATGGTGACGATGATGTTATCCGCCCCGGCCACCAGGTCCATGGCGCCGCCCATGCCCTTGATCAGCTTGCCGGGCACCATCCAGGAAGCGATATTGCCCTGCTGATCCACCTCGAAGGCGCCCAGCACGGTGAGATCCACGTGGCCGCCACGGATCATGGCGAAGGACTCCGCCGAGGAGAAGATCGCCGCCCCGGGACGGGCGGTGACCGTCTGCTTGCCGGCGTTGATCATGTCCGGATCCACTTCCTCTTCGGTGGGAAAGCGGCCCATGCCCAGCAGGCCATTCTCGGACTGCAGCATCACGTCCATGCCCTCGGGCACATAGTTGGCCACCAGGGTGGGAATGCCGATGCCGAGATTGACGTAGAAGCCGTCCTGGAGTTCGCGCGCCACGCGCTGCGCCATCTGTTCGCGGGTCAGTGCCATGCTGTGTTGCCTCTTGTCTTGGGGAGGAGCCCGGCGATGCCGGCCTCTCGGAGTCGCTGTCGTCGCGGTGCCTTGGGTCGCGGTCTCAGTCGCGCACGGTGCGCTTCTCGATGCGCTTCTCGAAGCTGCCCTGGATAATGCGATCCACATAGATGCCGGGGGTATGGATCTGGCTGGGATCCAGCTCGCCGGGCTCGACGATCTCCTCCACTTCCACCACGGTGATACGCCCGGCGGTGGCGGCCACCGGATTGAAGTTCTGGGCGGTATGGCGATAGACCACGTTACCGTAGCGGTCGGCCTTCCAGCCCTTGACGATGGCGAAGTCGCCGGTGATGGCCTCCTCGAGGATATGCGGGCGGCCGTTGAACTCGCGCACCTCCTTGCCCTCGCCCACCGGGGTGCCGTAGCCGGTGGCGGTATAGAAGGCGGGGATGCCGGCGCCGCCGGCGCGCATCTTCTCGGCCAGGGTGCCCTGGGGTGTCAGCACCACCTCGATCTCGCCGTCGAGCATCTGGCGCTCGAAGAGGGCGTTCTCGCCCACGTAGGAGGCGAGGATCTTGCTGATCTGGCGATCCTCCAGCAGCACGCCGAGGCCGAAGCCGTCCACGCCGCAGTTGTTGGAGACCACGGTGAGGTCGCGCACGCCGCGGCGCTTGATCTCGTCGATCAGGTTCTCGGGGATGCCGCACAGCCCGAAGCCCCCGGCGATCACGGTCATGCCACTCTCGATGCCGTCCATCGCCTCCTCAAAGGAGTAGACCCGCTTGTCGAATCCGGCCATTGCTCTGCCTCGTCTTGTCGTCGGAGAAGTGGTTCCAGTGTTGCCCCGGACAATATATTTGTTAAGTTTGTTTTTTTTATGGATTAATTTAATGGACATATAAATAGCGAGGCCGGATGCGATGACCGTCAAACAGCTGCGGGCCTTCCTGGCGGTGGCCCAGTCCCTGAGCTTTACCCAGGCCTGCGAGCGCCTGCACCTCTCCCAGCCGGCCCTGAGCCTGGCGATCAAGGGGCTGGAGGAGAGCCTCGGCGGCCCGCTTTTGACCCGCAGCACCCGCAGCGTGCGCCTGACCCCGGAGGGCGAATCCCTGGTGCCACTGGCCAAGCGGCTGCTGGCGGAGTGGGACAACACCGAGGAGCTGTTGCGCCAGCGCTTCACCCTGCAACTCGGCCGAGTGGCGGTGGCCGCCATGCCCGCCTTCGCCTGCAACCTGCTGCCCGCGGCGCTGATGGCCTTCCGCCGCCGCCACCCGCGTATCACGGTGACGGTGCACGACGTGATCAACGAGCAGGTGATCGAGATGGTGCGCCGCGGCCAGGTGGAGCTGGGCATCGCCTTCGCCCCGGAGGCCGACCGGGGCCTGACCTTTACGCCGCTGTTCGAGGATCGCTTCGTGGCGGTGGTGCCCGCGGACTCGCCGCTGGCCGAGGCCGGCACCCTGCGCTGGGCCGACCTGCTGGCCTATGATCTGATCACCCTGCAGCGCCCCTCCATGGTGCGCCTGCTGCTGGAGTCGGAGCTGGCCGCCCAGGGCATCGAGCTGGCCGTGACCTTCGAGAGCCACCAACTGGTCACGGTGGGGCGCATGGTGGCCAGCGGCCTGGGGGTCAGCGCGGTGCCGGCCCTGTGCCGCCAGCAGATGCACGAGCTGGGCGCCCGCTGCCTGCCCCTGGAGGCGCCGGTCATCTCGCGCCCGGTGGGGGTGCTCTCCCCGGCCGGCCAGGAGCTCTCGGTGGCGGCCCAGGCGCTCCGGGAGATCCTCGCCGAGCCGCTACGGGGCATGGCGTAAGACGGTGACAGGGCGTGATAGCAGAGTGGGAGGCCAGGCCGCCCCTCCCTGCTAGGGTATAGGTAAAGCCCATAAGGGAGGCCGCCATGACCACGCCCCTCTGGCAACCCAGCCCGCAGCGCCGCCAGGCGACCCGGCTCGCCCGCTTGATGGCCGAAATCGCCCGGGAGACCGGCATCGCCATGGGCGAGTATGCCGACCTGCACGCCTGGAGCCTGGCCAACCCCGAGGCCTTCTGGCGCAAGGTCTGGGACCTGGGGGTGATCGGCGAGCCCGGCGAGCGGGTCCTGGAGCGCCCCGAGGCGATGCCCGGTGCCCGCTGGTTCCCCGAGGCGCGGCTCAATGTCACCGCCAACCTGCTGCGTCGCCAGGACGACGCCATCGCCCTGGTGGCCTGCGACGAGCGCGGCCGCCGCGAGCCGCTGAGCCATGCCGAACTCTATCGCCGGGTCGCCCGGCTGGCCCGGACCCTGAGCGAGCTTGGCGTGACCGCCGGCGACCGGGTCGCCGGCCTGGTCCCCAACAGCGAGCATGCCCTGATCGCCATGCTGGCCAGCGCCAGCCTGGGGGCGCTATGGTCCTCCTGCTCGCCGGACTTCGGCGTCCAGGGGGTGCTCGATCGCTTCGGTCAGATCGCCCCCAGGGTGCTGATCGCCGCCGACGGCTACTACTGGAACGGCAAGGCGATCCCCCTCCACGACAAGCTGGCGGCCGTGGCCGAACAGTTGCCCGATCTCGAGCGGCTGATCGTCTTCTCCTTTCTCGACCCCGGGAGCCCACCGACACTGGATCGCCTCCCCGGCTCGCTCAACTGGCAGAAGGCCCTGGAGAATGACGCCACCCGCCTTGAGTGCGTCCCCCTGCCCTTCGATCACCCCCTCTATGTGCTCTACTCCTCCGGCACCACCGGCAGGCCCAAGTGCATCGTGCATGGCGCCGGCGGCACCCTCTTGCAGCACCTCAAGGAACACCGCCTGCACTGCGACCTGGGCGAGGACGACGTCCTCTTCTACTACACCACCTGCGGCTGGATGATGTGGAACTGGCTGGTCTCGGGGCTCGCCGCCGGGGCCCGCCTGGTGCTCTACGACGGCTCCCCCTTCGCGCCGACCCAGGCCAGCCTCTGGGAGCTCGCCGCACGGGAAGGCGTGACCTGCTTCGGCACCAGCGCCCGCTACCTCACCGCCTGCGCCAAGGCCGGTCTCAGGCCGGGCCATGATCATGACCTCTCGGCCCTGAAGAGCCTGCTCTCCACCGGCTCGGCGCTGCCCCACGAGGCCTTCGACTACGTCTACCGGGAGATCAAGGCCGACCTGCTGCTGGCCTCCATCTCCGGAGGCACCGACATCGTCTCCTGCTTCGCCCTGGGCTGTCCCATCCGGCCGGTCTACCGCGGCCAGCTGCAGTGCCGCGGCCTGGGCATGGCGGTGGCGGTCTATAACGACGCCGGCCAGCCGGTGACGGGCGAGAAGGGCGAGCTGGTCTGCACCCGCCCCTTCCCCGCCATGCCGCTGGGCTTCTGGAACGACCCGGAGGGCCAGCGCTACCGGGCCGCCTACTTCGCGCGCTTTCCCGGCGTCTGGGCCCACGGCGACTATGCCGAGCTGACCGCGGAGGATGGCGTGATCATCCATGGCCGGGCGGATACGGTGCTCAACCCCGGGGGCGTGCGCATCGGCACCGCCGAGATCACCCGCCAGGTGGAGAAGGTCGAGGAGGTGCTGGAGTCGCTGTGTGTCGGCCAGCAGTGGCAGGACGACGTCAGGGTGGTGCTCTTCGTGCGGCTACGCGACGGCCTGACCCTGGACGACGCCCTGCGCCAGCGCATCCGCGAGACCATCCGCACCCACGCCACCCCCCGCCATGTGCCGGCCAAGATCCTCCAGGTGGCGGACCTGCCGCGGACCCGCTCCGGCAAGCTGGTAGAACTGGCGGTGCGGGATATCATCCATAACCAGCCGGTGGCCAACCGCGAGGCCCTGGCCAATCCCGAGGCCCTGGCGCTATTCGAAAACCTCCCCGAGCTACAGCAATCTTGACCTCTCCTCCCGGCAGCGTGAGCGCCCGGGCTGGGCAGCCCGGGCGGCTTACAGTAGCATTGGCACGGTTGTTTCAGCGCATCGAGGAGCGCGCATGCCAATACTCAAGGGGAGCGTCAGCCTGTTCCTGCTGACCCTGACCACCCTGCTCTGGGGCCTTCCGCTGATGGTCCTGACCCTGGTCAAGGTGATCACCCCCGGTCACCGGCTGCGTCTCAGGGTGCTCCAGGGGCTGAATTTCATCGCCCTCAACTGGATCGGTCTCAACCTCTGGTGGATGCGCCACTGGCTCAAGCCCCGGCTTCAGGCCGAGGTGCCCGAGGGACTGAGCCAGGACCAGCGCTGGCTGGTGCTCTCCAATCACCGCAGCTGGACCGATATCTTTATGCTGCAGCTGGTGCTGCATCGACGTATCCCCATGCCACGCTTCTTCCTCAAGCGCCAGCTGATCTGGGTGCCCATCGTCGGCCTGGCCTGGTGGGCCCTGGAGTTCCCCTTTATGCGTCGCCTCAATCGCGAGCAGCGCGAGCGCCATCCGCACCTGGCCCGGCGTGATCGCGAGGCCACCGAGCGCATGTGCGAGCGCGCCCGGGAGCTGCCCATCGCCATCTATAACTTCGTCGAGGGCACCCGCTTTACCCCCGCCAAGCATGATGCCCAGCAGAGTCCCTATCGTCACCTGCTCAGGCCCCGGGCCGGTGGCACCGCCCAGGTGCTGGGCCTGCTCGGTGACCAGCTCAGTGGTATCCTCGATGTGACGCTGGACTATGCCAGGCCCGATCCCACCTTCTGGGACTTCCTGTGTGGCCGCGAGGGCGAGATTCGGCTATATGCCCGGCGCCTCGAGGTACCCAGTTGGATGCCGGGGGGCGACTATCACGAGGATCCGGACTACAAGGAACGCTTCCACTCATGGCTCAACGCCCTTTGGCAAGACAAGGATCGGCGTCTCGACGACTGGCGCTGATCCTGATCCTGCTGGCCCTCCTGGTCAGCGGCTGTGCCGGCCACTCGGGGGAGACCCGCCGCCTGGGCCAGGCCCCCATCGCCGGCAACTGGATCACCATCCAGCGCGGCGACACCCTGGGCGCCATCGCCCGCCGCGCCGATGTGCCCCTGGCCCGGCTCCAGCGCTTCAACCCCGGTGTGGATGCCCGCCGCCTGGCGGTGGGCCAGCGGCTCCTGGTGCCCACGGCCAACGAGCGCGCCCCCTCCGGCGGCCCCTACCGCTACCAGATTCGTCCCGGCGACACCTACTCCTCGGTAGCGCGTCATTTCGGTTCCACCAGCGCCCGTATCCAGGCCGCCAACCCCGGCCAGCAGCCCAATCGCCTGCGGGTCGGTCAGGTCATCCAGGTGCCCCTGCGCGGCGGCGCGCCCAGCCGAAGCACCGCCAGCCGTCCCGCGAGCGGCGGTTCGTCACGCCCCGCGTCCACTCCCGCTCGCCCGGATCCCGGTGACCTGCCATCGTCGGCACGCAACTGGCCCTGGCCCCTCAACGACTACCGGGTGATTCGCCACTACGGCACCGACAGCCGCGGTACCCTGCAGCCCATGCTGCTGGCCACCGGCAATGGCGCCCAGGCCAAGGCCGTGGCGGATGGCGAAGTGCGCTTCGCCGGCAGCATGCGCCAGCTCGGGCGGGTGGTCATCGTCCACCATGACGGCAACCTGCAGAGCGTCTATGCCCAGTGCGAACGGTTGTCGGTGGAGGTGGGGCGCCGGATCAGCCGCGGCACCCCGCTATGCACCGTGGGACGCCATGGGGAGACCGGGCGCTACGATCTCTTGTTCGATATGCGCCATGGCGGCAGGCCCATCGATCCGCGGCGGGTCTTGCGCTAACGCCTCCTGTTCGGCGCTTCCGGTTCCCGCCATGGCGGCAGACCCATCGATCCGCGGCGGGTCTTGCGCCGATAGCCACACCAAACACGGGGCCTTCGGGCCCCGCTGTCATCCCGCCGTCATCCCATCGCCCCACCCCTGTCATCGCCGAGACTCAGGCTAGGCGCTATAACGAGCGATGATAGTCAGGAGTGGCGATGCGTATCTGTCTGGTCAGCGAGACCTGGGCGCCGGAGGTCAATGGCGTGGCCCATACCCTGGGACGGCTTGGTGAGGAGCTACTGGCGCGAGGCCATCAGCTTCAACTGATTCGACCGCGCCCCGATGACGGTTTGCGCCAGCCCGGCATGCAGGCCGAACTTCAGGTCAGGAGCCTGCCCCTGCCCGGCTATCGACAGGTGCGCCTGGGCTGGCCGGCGCGCCGCGCCCTTCACCGCTTCTGGCGCCGGCAGCGCCCCGATATCGCCTACCTCGCCACCGAAGGCCCCCTGGGCTGGGCCGCCCTGGGCGCCGCCCGACGGCTAATGATCCCCACCGCCAGCGGCTTCCATACCGACTTCGATCATTATGCCGGGGCCTATGGGATGGGCCTGTTCAAGCCGCTGGTACGCGCCGGGCTACGCCGCTTCCATAACCGCACCGGCGCCACCCTGGTACCGACACCGGAGCAGGCTCGCCGGCTAGCGGAGCAGGGCTTTGCCAACCTGGCCGTGATGGGTCGCGGCGTCGATACCGGGCGCTTTGCTCCGGATAAACGGGATGCGGCGCTGCGCCTGGCCTGGGGCGCCCAACCCCATCAGCCGGTGGTGCTGCACGTGGGGCGCCTGGCCAAGGAGAAGAACCTGGCCCTGCTGGTGCGCACGGTACGCGCCATGCAGGCCCTGCGGCCGGACCTGGTTCAGGTCATTGTCGGCGATGGCCCCCAGCGTCAGGCCCTAGCCGCCGAGCTCCCCGAGGCCCACTTCTGCGGCTTCGTGCCCCCGGACGACCTGCCCCGCCACTATGCCAGCGCCGACCTGCTGCTGTTTCCGTCGCTCTCCGAGACCTATGGCAATGTGGTGACCGAGGCCATGGCCAGCGGCCTGCCGGTAGTGGCCTTCGCCACCGCCGCCGCGGCACTGCTGATCGAGGCGGACCATAACGGCGTCAGCGTGGCGCCCGAGGATGACGAGGCCTTTATCGCCGCCGCCTGCCGACTCTGCCAGAGCCCGGCACGCTGGGGCCAACTGGGTCGAAGCGCCCGCCTGACGGTCGCCGAACAGAGCTGGTCACGAATCGCCGATGACTTCCTGGCCATCCTCGAGGGGGTCCGGCAAGTGCGTCCTGCCCCCACCCACCGAGTGCCGACCTCGGCCCGCTAGGAGGCCCCATGATGATCACGCCCCGCACCCCTGCCCTCTTCCGGCGCCTGGATCTGCTGGAGTGGTCGCTGTGCCACCGCCTGGCGGTAGCCACCAGCGCCGCGCCCTTGCCCCTCGGCCTGCTGCGCCTGGCCAGTCGAGTGGGGGACTGGCCCGCCTGGGTGCTGCTGATCGCCCTGCAGCCGCTGCTGCATGGTGCCCTGGGCTGGCGCTTGATGCTGCACTTCAGCCTCACCGCCCTGGTAGCGGTCAGCCTCTACCGCCTGATCAAGACGCGGCTCTGCCGCGAGCGCCCCTCCATCACCTTCCGGGCCATTCCCTGCCGGGAACCGCCGCGGGATCGCTACAGCTTCCCCAGCGGCCATACCCTGCATGCGGTGATCTTCAGCCTGCTGACCGCGGCGACCCAGCCCTGGCTGTTGCTGCTGGTTCTGCCCCTGGCCCTGCTGATCGCCCTCTCCCGGGTGGGCCTGGGGCTGCACTATATTTCCGATGTGATCGGCGGCGCCCTGCTGGGCCTGACCATCGGCCTGATCAGCCTGTACTGGCTCCCTGTTACGACCCAGGCTCTGGCACACTAGGGGCTCCACGTTCATTGGCGAGTGCCCATGCCAAGCCCCTCTTGCTGGCAGCTGCTGCTGGATGACCCGCCGCTATGGCGACGGGACGGCGTGCTGGGTGAGCCCACGGCGACCCGGCTATTGCAGCGCCTGGACGCCGAGGTGTCCTGGCAGCGTCCCACCCTCAGGCTCTATGGCCGCGAGCACCCGATCCCCCGCCGCCAGGCCTGGATGGGCGAGCCCGACGCGCACTACCGCTATTCGGGCCGCGACTTTATCCCCCAGCCCTGGCATCCCGAACTGCCCGGGATCAAGGCCGAGATCGAGTCATGCCTGGCGGCACTGGGCTTGCCCCGCGCCTTGAATAGCGTACTGCTCAATCGCTATGGCGACGGCCAGGAGCGCATGGGCTGGCATAGCGACGACGAGCCCGAGTTGGGCGAGGCGCCGGTGATCGCCGCCCTCTCCCTGGGCGCCGAGCGGCCGCTGCGCTTCCGCTGGAAGGACCGCCGGGGTCCCGCCTTCAATCTCTGGCTACCCCACGACAGCCTGCTGGTCATGGGTCCCGGCTGCCAGGCCGTGCTGCAGCACGCCCTCTTGCCCCGCCAGGGGCGAATTCACCAACCCGGGCTGCGGATCAACCTCACCTTCCGCCATATCCAGCCGCGCCGGCCCTAACCCCCATCAACGCCGAAGGCCGAACGCATCGCGTTCGGCCTTCGGCGTTTCTGCCCGGGTCAAGGGAAGAAAGATAACGGTATAAAAAGGGGTGCGATAGACTAGCCGCGATAGTAACCCGGCGTCACGAAGGGCATCCTGGTCACCGTCATCGGCAGGCGCTTGCCGCGCACCTCGGCGAACACCTGGGTCTCGGGGTCACTGGCCTCGATGCTGACATAACCCATGGCCACCGGCTTGCCCACGCTGGGGCCGAAGCCGCCGGAGGTCACCACGCCGATGCGTTCGCCCTCGGCGTTATACAGCTCGGCACCCTCGCGCACCGGGGCACGCCCCTCGCCCAGCAGGCCCACCCGCTTGCGGCGGTGATCCTTGTCCTGCACCTGCTGCAGGATCAGCTCGGCGCCGGGGAAGCCGCCGGCACGCTCGCCGCCCAGCCGGCGCGGCTTGCCGATGGCCCAGATCAGCCCCGCCTCCACCGGGGTGGTGGCGGTATCGATATCATGACCATAGAGACACAGGCCCGCCTCCAGGCGCAGGGAGTCCCGCGCCCCCAGGCCGATGGCCTCCACCTCGGCCTCGGCCAGCAGGCGCCGGGCCAGGGTCTCGCTGTCGGCGGCGGCCACCGAGATCTCGAAGCCATCCTCGCCGGTATAGCCGCTGCGACTCACCCAGGCCTCGATGCCATCGATCGTGAAGTGTCCGTGCTGCATAAAGACCAACTCGCCGGCCGCGGGGCAGAGGCGCTTCATCACCTCGGCGGCCTGGGGGCCCTGCAGGGCCAGCAGGCCCCGATCGAGCGGCTCGAGCGTATGGCCCGATGCCAGGTTGGCCTCCAGGTGGGCGATATCCTGAGCCTTGCAGGCGGCATTGACCACCAGGTAGAGGTGATCGCCGGCGTTGACCACCATCAGGTCATCGAGGATGCCCCCCTCCGGGTTGGTAAAGAGCGCGTAACGCTGCATGCCTTCCGGCAGGCCGACGATATCCGCGGGCACCAGAGCCTCGAGGGCCGCCGCCGGGTCCGGCCCACGCAGGATCAGCTGCCCCATATGGGAGACATCGAACAGGCCGCAGGCGCTGCGGGTATGCTCGTGCTCCTTCTTGACTCCCAGGGGGTACTGCACCGGCATCTCGTAACCGGCGAAGGGCACCAGCTTGGCCCCCAGCTCCACGTGCAGGTCGTACAACGGCGTCTTGTCGAGTTGGCTCATGGTGTTTTCCGTGACAGGTTGGGGTCGAGCGGTGGCGGGCGACGCATGCCGCCCGCCGGCCGCTTACTTGGGCAGATCCTCACCCGGCAGGACGTCCTTGCCGTCGAAATAGTCTCGGGTCAGCTTGAAGACCATGGGCGACAGCAGCGCCAGGGCGATCAGGTTGGGAATGGCCATCATGGCGTTGAAGGTATCCGCCATCAGCCAGATGAAGCCCAGCTGAGCGATGGCCCCCAGCGGAATGGCCAGCACGAACAGCACCCGGTAGAGCATGATGGAGCGGGTACCGAACAGGAACTGGAAACACTTCTCGCCATAGAAGGACCAGCCGAGGATGGTGGTGAAGGCGAAGATCGCCAGGGCCAGGGAGACGATCTGATTACCGTATCCCGGTAGCGCCGCCTCGAAGGAGAGCGCGGTCAGCGAGGCCCCCGCCTCGCCCTCGACCCACACCGTGGAGGTGAGGATCACCAGGGCGGTGATGGTGCAGACCATGATGGTGTCGATAAAGGTACCCAGCATGGCGATCAGCCCCTGACGCACCGGGTTCTTGGTTTGCGCCGCGGCGTGGGCGATGGGCGCGCTGCCCAACCCCGCCTCGTTGGAGAAGATCCCCCGGGCCACCCCGAAGCGGATCGCCGCCATCACCGCGGCCCCGGCGAAGCCACCCATGGCGGCATGGGGATTGAAGGCGTAGTAGAAGATCATCGAGAAGGCATCGCCGATCTGGCTGGCATTCACCGCCAGCACCACCAGGCCCGCCAGGATATAGAGGATACCCATGATCGGCACCAGCTTACCGGCCACCTTGGCGATACGCTTGATACCGCCCAGGATCACCGCCCCGGCCAGTACCATGATCACCACCCCGGTGAGCCAGTGGGGCAACCCGAAGGTGGAGTCGAGGGCATCGGCCACCGAATTGGACTGCACGGTGTTGCCGATACCGAAGGCCGCCACGGCGCCGAAGAAGGCGAAGGCGCCCCCCAGCCAGGCCCACTTCTTGCCCAGGCCGTTCTTGATATAGAACATCGGCCCGCCGATATGGTTGCCGGTGCTGTCCACCTCCCGATAGCGCACGGCGAGCACCGCCTCGGAGAACTTGGTGGCCATCCCCACCAGGGCGGTGATCCACATCCAGAACACCGCGCCCGGCCCCCCCAGGGCGATGGCGGTGGCCACCCCGGCGATGTTCCCGGTACCGATGGTGGCGGAGAGCGCGGTCATCAGGGCATTGAAGGGCGAGATCTCCCCCTCCTTCTCTTCGCCCTTGGCGGCGCGCCCCTGGAACATCAGCTTGAAGCCGGTACCCAGCTTGCGGATCGGCATCAGCTTGAGACCCAGCTGCAGGTAGAGACCCACCCCCAGCAACAGGATCAACATCAATGGCCCCCAGACCACGCTATTGATCGCACTGAACAGATTCGTTAAGGCTTCCATGGGATCGTTCCCCCTTGACTATTCTTGTTGGGCACACGTGGTTCGCGTGCGATGTCTCGACTCGCCGCCCCTGGATCAGTCAGGGGATCGGCAGAGAGTGCGTAACATAGCGGATCCCTCCGCCTTTTCTCCAGTCCACTATAAGAAATTTTTGCCTTGCTACGTCTAATGTAGAATAGCAGATGACCCATGCCAGGGACCGTTGAGGCATGGGGGCGTCTCGGCCGGCCATTGACGAGAAATTTGTTTCCGATAGGAAACATGGGCTACATTATCGAGCCTGGAGCGGGACCACAAGTCCTCGGCGGAGGATCACCTCCCCCTGCCTGGACACCCCGCCGGGGGAAGACCACCCTGTAATAAGCCTCGACGCACCCACCAGGCCGCCGTCGACATGGCCAAAACGGGCGTTAGGGGTTAGGATTCGCCCGATCTGAAAACCTTTTCGTATAGGAAAACCTGCGATGAGCAATATCCCCGCCAACCTGCGCTACACCGACAGTCATGAATGGGTGCTGGACAACGGCGACGGCACCGTAACCCTCGGTATCACCGACCATGCCCAGCAGGCCCTGGGCGACGTGGTCTTCGTCGAGCTGCCCGAGGTGGGCCGTGGCCTGGACGCCGGCGAGGAGTTCGGCGTCATCGAGTCGGTGAAGGCCGCCTCCGACCTCTACGCGCCCCTGGCCGGCGAGGTGATCGAGGCCAACGAGGCCCTGGAAGACGCCCCGGAAACCGTCAACGAGTCGCCCTACGAGGATGGCTGGATCGCCAAGCTCAAGCTGGCCGATGCCGGCGCCCTGGAGGGCCTGCTCGACGCCGAGGCCTACGCCAAGCTGGCCGACGCCGAATAAGCCGTCGTTTCGCCGGGTGACCCCCTCACCCGGCCTCTCCCCTCGCTGCCCCGGGGCCGCGCCCCGCTTGCCTACAGGTGTTCCATGGCTCATGACACTCGCCGCCTGGCCGAACTGGCCGGCCACGATGCCTTTATCCAACGTCACAACGGCCCGCGGGCCGAGGATATTGCCCGCATGCTCGAGACCCTGGGGGTCGATGGCGTCGACAGCCTGATCGAGCAGACCGTGCCGGCGGCGATCCGCCTGGACCGCGAACTCGATCTCGATCCGCCCAAGAGCGAAGCCGAGGCCCTCGACTACCTCAAGCGCCTGGCGCGCCAGAACAAGGTCCACAAGACCTATATCGGCCAGGGCTATTACAACACCCACCTACCGGCGGTGATCCAGCGCAACGTGCTGGAGAACCCGGGCTGGTATACCGCCTACACGCCCTACCAGCCGGAGATCGCCCAGGGCCGCCTGGAGGGCCTGCTCAACTTCCAGCAGACGGTGATGGACCTGACCGGCATGGAGCTGGCCAATGCCTCCCTGCTCGACGAGGCCACCGCCGCCGCCGAGGGCATGGCGCTGTGCAAGCGGGCCAACAAGAAGGCCAAGTCCAACGCCTTCTTCGTCGCCGACGACGTCCTGCCCCAGACCCTGGACGTGGTGCGCACCCGGGCCTACTACTTCGGCTTCGAGCTGATCGTCGCCCCGGCGGCGGAGCTCGCCGACCACGACGTCTTCGGTGCCCTGCTGCAGTACCCGGGGCAGAGCGGCGAGATCCACGACCTGGCGCCGCTGCTGGCCGCCGCCAAGGCCAAGGGCATCATGACCTGCGTGGCCGCCGACCTGATGAGCCTGGTGCTGCTCACCGAGCCCGGCGCCCTGGGCGCGGATATCGTCGTCGGCAACACCCAGCGCTTCGGCGTGCCCATGGGCTTCGGCGGCCCCCACGCCGCCTACTTCGCCACCACCGACAAGCTCAAGCGCTCGATCCCCGGGCGCATCATCGGCGTCTCCCGGGACGCCCGCGGTAACCAGGCGCTGCGCATGGCCATGCAGACCCGCGAGCAGCATATCCGCCGCGAGAAGGCCACCTCCAATATCTGTACCGCCCAGGCGCTGCTGGCCAATATCGCCGGCTTCTATGCGGTCTACCATGGCGCCGAGGGGCTGCGCACCATCGCCACCCGCATTCATCGCCTGACCACCATCCTCGCCGAGGCGCTGGCGCGCAAGGGCATCGCCCTGGCCCACGACAGCTGGTTCGACACCCTGCGCCTGACCGGCGTGGACGCCGGCAAGATCCATGGCCGCGCCATGACCCATGAGGTCAACCTGCGCTACTTCGCCGACGGCGACGTGGGCGTCAGCCTCGACGAGACCACCACCGCCCACGACCTGGACGTGCTCTTCGATGTGCTGATGGGCGAGGAGCACGGCTTCTCGGTGACCGCCCTGGACGAAGCCGTCGCCGAGGGCGGCATCAGCGGCATCCCCGCCGCCTGCCGTCGCGAGAGCGACTTCCTGACGCATCCCAACTTCCGCCGCTACCGCAGCGAGACCGAGATGCTGCGCTACCTCAAGCGCCTGGAGAACAAGGACCTGTCGCTGACCCATGCGATGATCCCGCTGGGCTCCTGCACCATGAAGCTCAATGCCACCAGCGAGATGGTGCCGATCACCTGGCCGGAATTCGCCAATATCCACCCCTTCGCGCCCAAGGATCAGACCGCCGGCTACCTGCAGATGATCGACGAGCTGGCCGCCTTCCTGGTGGAGATCACCGGCTACGAGCATATCTCCATGCAGCCCAACTCCGGCGCCCAGGGTGAATATGCCGGCCTGGTGGCCATTCGCCGCTACCAGGCGGCCCAGGGCCAGGGGCATCGCGACGTCTGCCTGATCCCCAGCTCCGCCCACGGCACCAACCCCGCCTCCGCGGCCATGGCGCATATGAAGGTGGTGGTGGTGGAGTGCGACGCCGACGGCAATATCGACCTGGCCGACCTGCGCGCCAAGGCTGAGCAGCACGGCGATGTCCTCTCGGCGATCATGCTTACCTACCCCTCCACCCACGGGGTCTTCGAGGAGGGCGTACGCGAGGCCTGCGAGATCGTTCACCAGCACGGGGGCCAGGTCTATATCGACGGCGCCAACATGAACGCCCAGGTGGGCCTGGCGCGTCCCGGCGACTTCGGCGGTGACGTCTCCCACCTCAACCTGCACAAGACCTTCTGCATCCCCCATGGTGGTGGCGGCCCCGGCATGGGCCCCATCGGCGTCAAGGCGCACCTGGCGCCCTATGTCTCCAACCATGTGGTGACCCCGCTGCCCGGCGTCGAGGCCGACTGCGGTGCGGTCTCGGCGGCGGCCTTCGGCAGCGCCTCGATCCTGCCGATCTCCTGGGCCTATATCAAGATGATGGGCGCCCGGGGCCTGCGCCAGGCCACCGAGCTGGCGATCCTCAACGCCAACTACATCGCCAAGCGCCTGGGCGAGCACTATCCGGTGCTCTACCGGGGCCGCAACGGCACCGTGGCCCACGAGTGCATCATCGATATCCGCCCCCTCAAGGAGGCCTCCGGCATCAGCGAGGAGGATATCGCCAAGCGCCTGATGGACTACGGTTTCCATGCTCCGACCATGTCCTTCCCGGTGCCCGGCACCCTGATGGTGGAGCCCACCGAGTCGGAGTCCCTCTACGAGATCGACCGCTTCTGCGACGCCATGATCAGCATCCGCGACGAGATCGCCCGGGTGGAATCCGGCGAATGGCCGGCGGACAACAACCCCCTGGTGCAGGCGCCCCATACCCAGGCGGACCTGATGGACGGCCACTGGGAGCGCCCCTACTCCCGCGAGCTGGGCGCCTTCCCCTCCGAGGCGGTGAAGGCCGGCAAGTACTGGCCGGCGGTGAATCGGGTCGATAACGTCCATGGCGACCGCCACCTGATCTGCACCTGCCCGAGCATCAACGAATACCGCGACTGATCCGCCTAATAATATCGCCCCGGCCAAACCTGGCCGGGGCGATATTGTTTCTATTGATGTAACTTGAGACCGCCCCCTGTACGTGTATCATGACTAGGGTGACAGTCTCCGCCCCCCCACCTGCTCATTCACCCATGCTGCCAACCTGCCCAATGCTGCCACAGCACCTGCAGTGGTGTATTCTCGGGGCCAGACGTCGATAAATAGAAAGCGTCCACCGCTTTCATAAGCGGCATCCTTACCGCCATCCCGGTAGAACACCAACTCCGTACTTTTCTGCGCGGGAATCCGCTCAAGGAATGCCTGTTCGATCGCTTTCAGATCGTAGCCATCGGCTCGCTCAATATACGCCCTGACGTAAAAGCCGATGCTCTCGTCAGCTTCGGATTCCCCTACTTCAGGGTAGTACACCAGACACACCTGTGTAGCCCTCTCCCAACCAACAGGAAAAAACCGCAACACACGGGTCTGATCTTTCCAGGTATTACGTGACTGGCTAACATCCGCCGGAGCCATCCCCAGCGCCTCAGCCACTTTCGCTTGACCTTCCTCCGCCAGCTCATTCTCCAGGCGATTAAGGTACTCCACCGCTTCACGCAGCTGGCGAAAGTGCCTCAAGGAGAAATCTCGTTCGTGCTGTTCCATGGTCTTGGCCTCCTTGGGCTTGGCGATATTTTGCATATGCTGCAACAGTTCTTGGTAGAAGGGCTGCCACTTGGCATAGCCCTCTTCTTCCGCACGGGAAATCTGTTGGCCATACAGCTCATAGGCCACATCAATCAACTGCTGATACGATACCACCGGCCAGTTATCCGGCACATGCCTACGATCATCGTTCGGCCTTAACACGCAGCGCACTTTCTGCTCCTGCTGATAGCTGTCAATCAAACGATCATAGTCGCCAAAGGGATTGTGCTCGGCAGAAGCCCATACCTTGTGCTCGATGCCCGCCACAAAGCGATCATCGTAAATTACAAAATCCAGCCGTTTGGCAGTACATTGGAGAACATCAGCGGATATCTCGCTATAAACCGACACCTCGCGTTCGGCCACCACGTCGTTCCAATCAGTTTCCTCCCGCACCGCCGGCAGCAACATAGCATCCGCTTCCGCCCCGAAGGCGCTCGCGTGATATCGCACCAGGCAAACCCACAACGCCTCGACCAGCCAACGCGGCGCCCCCGCGTGGCTACCCATAAAGAACGCCATCAAATCAGATAAGCGATTTTCGTCTTGCCCCGGCCCCACCGCCGAGAACAGGTTGGGTACCGGTGTTTCCGGCACTGGCATCTGATCAAGTGCCTGGAAGAAGTCTTGAAAGAAGACTTCAGGAAGGACTGCACTGGATTCTTTTTGAATCGAAGTCTGATTGCTCACTTGCTCTCCTTATCACGCCTCTCCGAACTAAAAACCACCCAACCACAAACCACTTCATCGTGATGTTTTCAAAACACCCTCATAAGAGAGAAAAAGAAAATCAACCCCCGAAAAGACACAACCCCCTTTCTCATCCTCCAGAAATCCAAGCAACTCATTATATTTTTCATTAGACTTATCGGGTGGCACGTCGACATATATAGCCCCCTCATACGGAGCAATTATCGTTCCAGAATAGATATAAAAGCACTCTTCCCAGCCTATGTCATTCGCCCCCAACCAGTGAATGACTTCCTTGCGAGAAGGCATACTTTCCCACACATCACTCATTGGCTTACCGCCCCACGAGGCTCCGGTAAACGGATCCCCGCCGTCCTCCTCACCCATATGACCAAATGTGAGAAACACAATATCCTGCTGCTCGCGCAGGCAAATTTCGCCAACCTTATAGACTAATTTCGGCATGGTCCCCACATTCTGATCCCAAGGTTTTCAGCAGTCCATCTCAACCATGCAACAGAATGTGTCGCATGATAGCATTACCCTGAATTTTCTAATATATCAAGAGGTACCCGATGAATCAATCCAGCACGCTAGAGGCTGATGCTACTTTCCCCTGCCAGAAGCGGGTTACCATGGAATTCGAAGGAATGATGGGCTACCCACTGAGGCTGCATCTATCTCCGTGGCAGTCGGCATCACCGCTTGCATGGGAAAGTCGCCTTGATGGCGAGCTGCTTGCCGAGGGTAATTTTCTTTCTTCCCCTGGCATCAGCTGGGACATTCTGGCTTACGAATATGCTGACTCATTGCTGCATGGAATGCCTGATGATCTACGAGACACCATTGCCCTTGTCCCGAGCCTGGGTATCGAGATGGCACAGGTATGCGGCCAGTTCAGTGCTGCGTGCGAGCTAGCCAGCTCGTCTCCCTTATTGCTGATTCTTCTCGTACAGCGAGGGATTGAGGAGCAATGGGATGGCCAGCAATTTACTGAGCTGCTAGGAAAGCGACAAGCCGACATATGTAAAGCGGTGGGGCTATCCGGAACCAGAAGCAGTGCCAAACTCTTGAGAAGGCTACAATTACAGCCTGTTAGCCAAGCTGACCTCCACGCCACCCTGCACATGCTTCATCAAGAAAGCGATGTAGCGATTCTTCGTCATCATACACCCCTGAATATTGCTCATATTCTGTTTCTTGCTGACTACCATGGAAAACTCTGGCCGGGTCTATTGAAGATGGTAGACGAAGCTTTAGAGGAAAAAAATGCTCACGCCAGAACCAAGTCTTGGCTACGTCACATGCTGACCGACACCTTGCAGATATTACCTTCCGGATCAACGGCGTTACAGAAAACAAGCTCCTTCTCTGAACTACAATCCCTGCATGATCGTCTAATCGAGAAATTCAATGCCCGGATGTCGGAAGGCAAAGGCCTGGAGGGAGCAGACAGGCTCTTTCATCAGCACGGGCACTATCCCGCTCCGCCGCTACCGGGCACTCAAGCCATCACCCCAATCACCTCTTGGCAGGAATTGCTCCAAGAAGGTCAGCGTATGAAGCACTGCGTAGGTAGCTATGACCGAACGGTTGCACTAGGCCACCTTGCTATTTATCACATGGATCACCCGCAAATGCTAACAATTTCTATTTCACCACAGGGAAAACGCTGGGTACTCAACCAAGCAAGAGGGATATGCAATGCAATACCAACGATTGAAGCACAAGAGGCAATTCAATCCTGGTTGGATAAGCAATGAATGGCGATGGCAATTGATTATCCATCTCGAAAGTTGGTTCTTCGGCGTAGCCGTAGAGCGCCCCCCCTACTCCCGCGAGCTGGGCGCCTTCCCCTCCGAGGCGGTGAAGGCCGGCAAGTACTGGCCGGCGGTGAATCGGGTCGACAATGTCCATGGCGACCGCCACCTGATCTGCACCTGCCCGAGCATCGATAGCTATCGCGAGTGATCGCGTCCCGCCAATACGACGGACCGAAAACAACGAGCCCCGCCATCTGGCGGGGCTCGTTGTTTTGGTTCATCGTCGATCAGGATGACGCCGGGAGTCACCGCGCCCCGGCCCGGTCTCAGTCGCCAGCCTCGGAATAGCCGTAGAGATCGTGGCGACGCTGTTCCCTGAACTCCTCCAGCAGCCGCCGATAGCGCCGCGGCAGTTCGGTGCTGGAGTGGGTCACCAGGTAGAGGGTCTCGTGGACCACCTGGGGCAGGCTCAGTTCCTTGACCTGGCGTTGCCAGGGCGAGGTCTCCAGCACCAGACGCGAGACCACGCTGAAGCCCAGGCCCCGGGCCACGGCGTCCATCACCATGGACACCTCGTTGGTAAAGCCCTGGCGGGGGCAGCGGCTCATGGAGCGGAATTCATCCGGGAAGTTGGCGCGCAACAGCTGAGTGGCATGTTGCAGGCCATCCGAGTAATTGACGAAGCCCAGCGCCACCAGGTCGTTCCAACCGGTACCGGTGAAGTCCGCCGGCACCACCAGGCACAAGGGCTCCTGATGCCACAGTTCGCAGTTGAGTTCCGGGTGGCGCACCGGTTCGGTAATGATCCCCAGGTCGTGGCGACCGCCCAGGACATCGGCGACGATCTCGCTGTTGAAGGCGAAGCTGTAGTTGACCGTCAGCCCAGTATGCATCTGCTGATAGCCGAGAATAAAGGGGTAGAACATCAACCCCACGCTGCCCGGTGACGCCAGGCGGCATTCGCCGGAATCCAGCGACTCGTCATCCAGGGAGTGGCGGAAATGCTCATGTTCGGCAAACAGCTTGACCGCATAGTCATAGGTGCGCCGCCCCGCCTCGGTGAGGGTGAAGCGACGCCCGTGGCGATTGAGCAACGACTTCTGCAGATACTGTTCCAACTTGCGTATGTGCTGGCTGACCCCCGGCTGAGTCATCTCCAGGCGTCGCGCGGTCTGGGTGAAACTGCCGGTCTCCACCAGGGTAATAAAGGTACGAAAATAGAGGGCATTGAACATGAGGCGGGGCCGCTTGACCGAGGGGGAAGACACGACAGCAGGTAACAATCCTACCAGAAGTCGCGGCGCGAGGCAGCGCCGCGCTTCTTGGTTGAATTCAGGCGCGAAGCCCGTGGTACCATTCGAAAATAGTGTTACTGCCTTCAGCGCCCGTGGCAGGCGCTACGCGCCCGCCCCGCCGCCCCTGACAAGGAAGCCGTCATGCCCGATACCATTTCCGCCACCATCTCCCCCGAGGGCAGCCTCGAAGTGCTCTCCCAGGCCGAGGTCAACCGCCTGCGCGACACCTCGGCCGCCGGCCTCCACGACCTGCTGCGCTGCTGCGCCCTGGCGGTCCTCAACTGCGGCAACCCCACCGACGATGGGCGCGCCGTGATGGAGACCTATCGCGATTTCGATATCGAGGTGCTCCAGGAGGATCGCGGCATCCGCCTCAAGCTGACCCAGGCCCCCGCCGAGGCCTTCGTCGACGGCAAGATGATCCGCGGCATTCGCGAGCTGCTCTCCGCCGTGCTGCGCGATGTGATCTACGTCTACAACGAGATCCAGACCCAGCGCCGCTTCGACCTCTCCACCGGCGAGGGCACCACCAACGCGGTCTTCCATATCCTGCGCAAGGCCGGCGCCCTCAAGCCGGGCCGTGACCCCAGCCTGGTGGTCTGCTGGGGCGGCCACTCCATCAACCGCGAGGAGTACGAATACACCAAGGACGTGGGCTATCACCTGGGCCTGCGCGATATGGACATCTGTACCGGCTGCGGCCCCGGGGCCATGAAGGGCCCCATGAAAGGCGCCAACGTGGCCCACGCCAAGCAGCGCCGCAAGGAGGGACGCTACCTGGGCATTTCGGAACCGGGCATCATCGCCGCCGAGTCGCCCAACCCCATCGTCAACGAGCTGGTGATCATGCCCGATATCGAGAAGCGCCTGGAGGCCTTCGTGCGGGTGGGTCACGGTATTCTGGTATTCCCCGGCGGGGTCGGCACCGCCGAGGAGATCCTCTATCTACTGGGCATCCTGCTGCATCCCGACAACCGCGACATGCCCTTCCCGGTGGTCTTCACCGGGCCGTCGAACAGCGCCGACTACTTCGCCCGGATCGACGAATTCCTCGCCTATACCCTGGGCGAAGAGGCCCGGGGCCGCTACCAGATCCTGATCGACGATCCCGCCGGGGTGGCCCGGGCCATGCGTCGCGGCATCGACGAGGTCACCGCCTTCCGCCGCGAGCAGCAGGACGCCTTCTATTACAACTGGCGGCTGACCATCGACCGCGACTTCCAGGAGCCCTTCGAGCCCACCCACGAGGCCATGGCGGGCCTGGCACTCAACCGCGAGTTGCCGGTCCACGAGCTGGCCGCTAACCTGCGCCGTGCCTTCTCCGGCATCGTTGCCGGTAACGTCAAGGACAAGGGCGTGCGCGCCATCGAGGCCAAGGGCCCCTTCCGCCTCAGCGCCGAACCCGAGCTGATGCGTCGCCTGGATGAGCTACTGACCTCCTTCGTCGGCCAGGGCCGCATGAAGCTAAGCGGCGACTATGTGCCCTGCTATACGCTGGGCTAAGGAGCAAGGAGCAAGGAGCAAGGAGCAAGGAGCAAGGAGCAAGGAGCAAGGAGCAAGGAGCAAGGAGCAAGGAGCAAGGAGCAAGGAGCAAGGAGCAAGGAGCAAGGAGCAAGGAGCAAGGCAGTATGTCCCCCTTGCAGCTTGTGGCTTGCTCCTTGGTGCTAGGCGCGCTCGCGCTTCCACCAGAGCCCCATCACATGCAGCAGCAGGCCCAGGGCCAGGCCATGGGAGAGCAGTTGTTGCCAGCCCACCCAGCTCGCCGCCAGGGCATACCAGGCGGTCATCAGCGCCAGACCGGTGCCCAGGCCATAGGCCAGGCGGCGTAACAGCCCGGGCAGCTCGGCCCGCGCCTCGGCCGCCATCAGGCGCCAGTGGCCGACCGCCACCACCGCCACCACCACGGCGGCCAGGGACAACAGCAGCAGATGCGAGTCATGCCCGCCCTGCAGATAACGCGGCAGGGTGCCCAGCATGGCCGCCAGCAGCCCCAGCAGGATACTCAGGCGTTCGGGGTTGGGTGCGGCCCGCATCATGCCACCTGCAGCTGTTGCTCGGCGATCCACGCCTCGGCCCAGGGCAGGGCCGCATCGTCGGCCATAAAGGTCTCCATGGCGTCTATCTCGAGGCGCTCACCGAGGCGGCTCGCGCCCTGGTCGGCCAGTAGCGCGTCCAGATAGCGCCCGGCGCCACAGAAGGTGTCGCCATAGGAGCTGTCGCCGAGGGCGATCACCCCGTAGCGCAGATCGACCAGCCCCGGGCTCTGCTCCTCCAGCTCCCGTACCAGCGGCACGATATTGCCGGGGAAGTCGCCACTACCGGTGGTGGAGACGCAGAACAGCGCCAGATCGGGCGCCTCCTCGACCAGATCGGCCAGGCTGGGCTGCTCCAGGACGGTCACCCGGTAGCCCGCCTGTTCGAACAGCGGGGTGATCTGCTCGGCGACGTCCAGGGCGCCGCCATACATGGTTCCAACGAAGATCTTGAGCGTAGGCATGGGCTTGCTTTGCTTGAGGAATTTGCTCGGATATTACCATAACCCCCGCCATGACCGAATCCATCGACGGCATAGCCGGGCGATGTCCAGCGGCCGGATCAAGGAAAGCCGTTCCCCACCTGCGGCATCGCGTCGCGGCCCGGCCACTGAAGCGCTTCGGTGGGCGAGGTAGAATGGCGCTTATTTCTCGCCGGGAGGCAACATGCTGGAGACCTTCGAGGCCTGGATCACGCCGATCATGATCGGCAGCCTGATCCTCTTCATGACCTTTATCATCTGGGACCTGTCCCGCCGCTCCAAGGCCGGCAAGTTCGGCACCCTGATGCTGTTCGTCGTGCTGGGTGCCGGCATCATGGGCTATCTGTTCAAGGTGATCATCACTTATCTGATGGAAGGCGGGGGCCTCGTCTAGCCAAGCCCCCTCCTCCCGTCCAGACGACAAGGCCCCGGCAGTTTGAACTGACCCCCAATAGTTGGACGGTTCACTCAGCCGGTGCTCAAGGCCTGAGTCCTGTACTGCACAGGGCTCAGGCCTTTTAGTTTCATCTTGATGCGCTCGTGGTTGTAGTAATGGATATAACGCTCGAGGCCTTGCTGCAGCTGCTCCACGGTGTCGAACCGGTTCAGATGGTAGTACTCGGACTTCAGGGTGCCAAAGAAGCTCTCCATCGCAGCATTGTCCAGACAGTTCCCTTTCCGCGACATGCTGCGGAGTATCCGCTGCTCGACCACCAGGCGGCGATAGCTGGGATGTCGGTAATGCCATCCCTGATCCGAGTGGAGCAGCGGCCGATCCCCTGGCATCAGCCTGCCAAAGGCTTTCTTCAGCATACCCTTCACCAAGTCGAACACCGGGCGCGGTCCTGTCTGGAAGGCAATGATCTCTCCGTTATACAGATCCATGACCGGTGACAGGTAGAGCTTCTGGCCATTGACCTTGAATTCGGTGATGTCCGTCACCCACCGCTGATGGGGACGCTGAGCCTGAAATCGACGCTGCAACGTATTGGGAGCGGCGTAGCCTTCCGCCCCACGGTAGGCGCGATACCGCTTGGGGCGAACCAGGGACTTCAAGCCCAACTGCTGCATCAGCCGCTGGACGGTCTTGTGATTGATCGCCTCACCCGCCTGCCGCAGAGCGGCGGTGATGCGACGATAGCCGTAGCGTCCTTTGTGACGGTCGTAGATCGCCCTGATACGCGCCTTCAGGGGCGCGTACCGATCATCAGCGCCCAAGGCCCGGATCTGGTAGTAGAACGTGCTGCGCGGTAGCTCAGCCGCACGCAGCAGCAGAGCCAGCGAATGCTCGTGCCTTAACCCTTGAACGACTTGGGCTTTCTGCCCTGCGTTGTCGTCCGCTTCTCCCGGATCAAGGCATCGAGCTTTTTTAGGTAGGCATTCTCCGCCCGCAGATACGCCAGCTCTTCGAGCAACTCGTCATGGGAGCGCTCTGCATCAGGCGGGGGTGGTGGAGAAGGCGGCTTTTTGGTCATCGGGCGGCGTCCCTTGTGCTTCGGTGCTAACGCAGTCAGACCACCACTATGGTATTGACGCTCCCATTTGCCAATGACACCGGACTCACGGATATCGAACAGGGCCTCCGCCTGGCGCCGTGACAAGCCATCTCGCCACATCGTCTCAAGGACTTCCAGCTTGAAGGCCGCGCTGCGGTGCGTGTATTTCTTGCGCAGCCCCACCACGCCATGCTGACGATAGTTGTCCCGCCATTTCCGTACCAGGGAATGGTCCAGACCATGCTGGCGAGCTACCTCCCTCAAGCTGGTGTCATCGTGCAAAGCCTGCTGTGCCACCAGCAGCTTGAACCTCTCGCCGTATCGCTTCTTCATAAAAACACCCCGAAGGTTGGATTGGGTGTCCAACTTTCGGGGTGCAGTTCAGTTTGCACTGCCGGGGCCTTGTCATGAACGGAGCCAGTACATCAGACGTCCGGGGTACCCTCGAAACCACCTACGCGGCTCTTGAGCTTCTGTCCCGGACGAAAGGTCACCACCCGTCGCGCCGAGATCGGAATCTCCTCGCCGGTCTTGGGATTGCGACCCGGCCGTTCCCGCTTGTCGCGCAGGTCGAAGTTGCCGAAGCCCGACAGCTTGACCTGCTCGTTCTCCCGCAGGCAACCGCGGATCTCCTCGAAGAAGGTTTCCACCATCGCCTTGGCATCCCTCTTGGAGAGCCCCAGCTCCACATGCAGGTGTTCGGCGAGTTCCGCCTTGGTCAATGCTCCCATGGTCACTCCCTCGTGCTGGACGTCGCGCCCTCGCTCCGTGTCCATCGGCGTCAGCCTCGCAGCCTGGCGCCGAAGCGCGACCCGGACTCGGCCACGATCGCATCGACTAACTGATTGATTTCATCATCATTCAGCGTGCGCGAAGGATGCTGCCAGGTCAAGCCCAGGGCGACACTCTTGTGCCCCGGCTCGACGCCCTTGCCCTGATAGACGTCGAACAGACGCAGCTCCTGGAGCCAGTCGCCTGCCTGTTCCCGCAGGCAGTCGAGCAGTGCCTGGATCGGCAGGTCGTCGGCTACCAGGAAGGCCAGGTCGCGGCGTACCTCCGGATAGCGGGAGAGCGGCGTAAAGGCCGGCAGCTTGCCGTGGGTCAGCGCATCGAGGCGCACCTCGAAGAGCACCGCATCCGCCTTGAGGCCCAGGCTCGCCTTGACCGCGGGGTGCAGGGTGCCGATCCAGCCGGCCTCCTCGCCGCGATGCAGGATCCGCGCGCTCTGCCCCGGATGCAGGGCACTGTGAGTCGCCGGCTCGAAGCGCCAGGCCTCGGGCTCGCCGCCGAGTGCCAGCAGGCTCTCCAGGTCGCCCTTGAGGTCGAAGAAATCGACCTTCTCCTTGGCGCCGCACCAGCCCTCCGGCTCGCGACTGCCGCTGACCAGGCCGCCCAGCATGGGGATCTGGTGCAGGTCATCCAGCTCGCCGCGGAACACCAGGCCGCTCTCGAACAGCCGCACCCGACTCTGCTGGCGGTTGAGGTTATGCTCGAAGGCCTTGATCAGCCCCGGGAAGAGACTCGCCCGCATCACCGCCATATCGCTGGAGATGGGGTTGGCCAGCCGCGGCGAGACCGCCTCGGGCAGCAGGGTCGCCTGCAGCTCCGGGGCCACGAAGCTGTAGGTGATGGCCTCCTGGTAACCACGAGCCACCAGCTGACGACGCAGCCGCGCCAGCGGCTGACGGCTCTCGCCATCGGGGCGCAGCGCCAGGCGCGCCGCCGGACGGCGCACCGGCAGGCGGTTGTAGCCGTAGACCCGCGCCACCTCCTCGATCAGGTCCTCCTCGATGGCGACATCGAAGCGCCAGGAGGGCACCTCGGCTTCCCAGCCCGCTTCGACGGCATCCACCGCCAGGCCCAGGCGGGTCAGGATTTCCGCCACCTCGGCGTCGTCCAGCTCGAGTCCCAGGGCCTGGCTGAGGCGCGCCTTGCGCAGGGTCACGCGGCGCTCGGCGGGCAGATGGGCGGGGCTTGCCGCCTCCACCACCGGGCCCGGCTCGCCGCCGACGATCTCCAGCAGCAGTTGGGTCGCCCGCTCCATGGCACGCCGCGCCAGGGTCGGATCGACACCCCGCTCGAAGCGGTGGGAGGCATCGGTATGCAGGCCATAGGAGCGCGCCTGGCCGGCCACCGCGAGCTGGGTGAAGAAGGCCGATTCCAGGAAGATATCCCGGGTCTCGGCATTGACGCCGGAGTGCTCGCCACCCATCACGCCGGCGATGGCCAGGGGGCCGCGGCCATCGGCAATCACCAGGGTCTCGCCGCGCAGGGTGATCTCCTGGCCGTCCAGCAGCACCAGGCGCTCGCCTTCCCGGGCCAGGCGCACCTGGATGCCTTCATGGAGGTTGGCGCGATCGAAGGCGTGCAGGGGCTGGCCCAGCTCGAGCATCACATAGTTGGTGATATCCACCACCGCATCGATGCTGCGCACGCCGCTACGCCGCAGCCGCTCCACCATCCACAGCGGGGTCGGCGCGGTGACGTCGACGCCCTTGATCAGCCGGCCCAGGTAGCGGGGGCAGCGCTCGGGGTCGCTCACCGCCACCGGGAAGGTCTCCTGGTGGGTATCGGCCACCGGCGCCTCGTCAGGCCCCTCCACCGCCAGGCGGTTGAGGACGCCGACTTCCCGGGCCAGGCCCTGGAGGCTCAGGCAATCGCCGCGGTTGGGGGTCAGATCCACCTCGATGGTGTGATCGTCGAGGCCCATATAGGCGCGGAAGTCCTCGCCCGCCGGGGCGTCCGCGGGCAGCACCAGGATCCCGGCGGAGGTCTCCTCGGCCAGTCCCAGCTCGGAGGCGGAGCAGATCATGCCGTGGGAGGCCTGGCCGCGCAGCTTGGCCTTCTTGATCTTGAAGTCGCCTGGCAGCAGGGCGCCGACCCGGGCGAAGACGATCTTCTGGCCGGCGGCCACATTGGGGGCCCCACACACCACCTGCACCGGCTCATCGCCGCCGTCATTGACCAGGCAGACATTCAGCTTGTCGGCGTCCGGGTGCTGGGTCTTCTCGACGACTTCGGCCACCACCACGCCGGTGAAGCCAGGCGCCACCGGCTCCACGGCATCCACTTCCAGGCCGGCCATGGTGATCTGATCGGCCAGCGCCTGGGTCGCCACGCTGGGAGAGACCCACTCGCGCAGCCACTGTTCGGAAAATTTCATGACGAATCCTGTGTTGAGCGGTCCGGGTTATCAGGCGAACTGGCGCAGGAAGCGCAGGTCGTTGTCGAAGAACAGCCGCAGGTCGTTGACCCCGTAGCGCAGCATGGCCAGGCGCTCGGCGCCCATGCCGAAGGCGAAGCCGGTGTAACGCTCGGCGTCGATGCCCGAGTGACGGAACACCTCCGGGTGCACCATGCCGCAGCCCATCACCTCCAGCCAGCCGCTGTGGCCACACACCCGGCAGCCCTCGCCACTGCACATCACGCACTGGATATCCACCTCGGCGGAGGGCTCGGTGAAGGGAAAGTAGGAGGGCCGGAAGCGCACCGAGAGGTCGTCCCGCTCGAAGAAGGCGTGGAGGAAGTCCTCGATGGTGCCCTTGAGGTCGGCGAAGCTGACGTCCTCGTCCACCAGCAGCCCTTCCACCTGATGGAACATGGGGGTATGGGTCAGGTCCGAGTCGCTGCGATAGACCCGCCCCGGGCAGACGATGCGGATGGGCAGCTTGCCCTCCTTCATGGTGCGCACCTGCACCGGCGAGGTATGGGTGCGCAGCAGCCGGGTGGCATCGAAGTAGAAGGTATCCGCCATGCCCCGGGCCGGGTGGTGAGCGGGGATATTGAGGGCCTCGAAGTTATGGTAATCGTCTTCGATCTCCGGCCCCACGGCCACGTCATAGCCGATGCGGGTGAAGAGCCCCTCGATGCGCTCCAGGGTGCGGGTCACCGGATGCAGGCTGCCCTGGGGCTGGCCACGCCCGGGCAGGGTCACGTCCAGGCGCTCCGCCGCCAGGCGCGCCTCCAGGGCGGCCTTCTCCAGACTCGCCTTGCGCGACTCCAGCTCGCCGGCGAGCTCCTGCTTGGCCTGGTTGATGCGTTCGCCCGCCGCCGGACGCTCCTCGGCGGAGAGCTTGCCGAGGCCCTTGAGCAGGGCGGTGATCTCACCCTTCTTGCCCAGGTAGTGCACCCGCACCTCATCCAGGGCCTGGACAGTATCGGCCTGCTCGATGGCGCGGCGGGCCTCGGCGACCAGAGTGGGAAGATGATCCATCCGTTGCGCTCCGAATGTGCCGCCACGGAATCGGCCCCCATGGCGGTCAGATAAAAAAACAGGGGAAGAGCGGCTGCTCTTCCCCTGGAACCTTCGCAGGAACGCCCCACCAATAAGGCGGGACCTTCCTGTGGGTCGGTCTCACTTACTGGGCAGCCTTGGCCTTCTCGACGATGGCGGCAAAGGCGGCTTTTTCGTGAACCGCGAGATCGGCCAGCACCTTACGGTCGATCTCGATGCCTGCCTGCTTGAGGCCGGCGATGAAGCGGCTGTAGGACAGGCCGTTCTGACGGGAAGCGGCGTTGATACGCGCGATCCACAGGGCACGGAACTGACGCTTGCGCTGACGACGGTCGCGATAGGCGTACTGACCGGCCTTGATGACGGCCTGCTTGGCGACGCGGAAGACCCGCGAACGGGCACCGTAGTAACCCTTGGCCTGCTTCAGAATCTTCTTGTGACGGCGACGTGCGACGACACCACGCTTGACACGAGTCATGGCTTTCTCCTGACGTTAAAAATGGTCGACCAAAAGGCTTACAGATTCGGCAGCATGCGCTGAATCAGGGCCTTGTCGGCGTCGTGGATCTGCTTCATCCCACGCAGCTGACGCTTACGCTTGGTGGACTTCTTGGTCAGGATGTGGCTACGGAAGGACTGCTTGTGCTTGAAGCCGTTGGCAGTCTTCTTGAAGCGCTTGGCCGCGCCGCTGTTGCTCTTGATCTTCGGCATGAGGGAGAACTCCGCTCGAAATTTTTCATAAAACCCAAGGCCGACCCTCGCCTCCCGGGGGAAGCGAGGGCCCGTTAGCTTGCCTGTGGATCACTTCTTGTCGACGATCACTTCTTCTTGGGGGCAAGAATCATGATCATCTGGCGCCCTTCCATCTTCGGGAAGGACTCCACGCTACCGATCTCCTCGAGATCGGCGGCGATCCGTTCCATCAGCTTGCGGCCGATGTCCTGGTGGGCCATCTCACGGCCCCGGAAACGCAGGGTCACCTTGCCCTTGTCGCCCCCTTCGAGGAAACGGGTCAGGTTCTTCAGCTTGACCTGATAGTCACCCTCGTCGGTGCCGGGTCGGAACTTGACCTCTTTGACCTGGATCTGCTTGGTCTTCTTCTTCTGTGCCGCCTTCTGCTTCTTCTGCTCGAAGACGAACTTGCCGTAATCCATGATCTTGCAGACGATGGGGTCGGCATTGGAGATCTGTACGAGGTCGAGACCCGCGGCTTCGGCCTTCTCCAGGGCTTCCTGGGTGGAGACGATGCCCAGCTGTTCGCCATCGGCATCGATGAGGCGAACCTGGTCTTCGGTGATACGCTCGTTCATGGGCGGACGCTTGTCCTGGACGCGCCCTCGCTGATTATTACGCTTGATCGCTAAATCTCCGTTCTGAGTGACGTTGTCATTATAACCCCTCGGCGGTCAGCCGAGCGAGCAGGTCATCGACCTTTATGCTGCCGAGATCCTCGCCACTGCGGGTACGCACGGCAACAGCGTCGGATTCGACTTCCTTATCCCCCACCACCAAGAGGTAGGGAACCTTCTGCAACGTATGCTCACGGATTTTAAAGCCGATCTTCTCGTTCCTCAAGTCCGCCTTGGCCCGGGCGCCGATTTTCTGCAGGCGCTGCTCGAGATCGAGCGCATAGTCACGCTGGGCATCGGTGATATTGAGGATCGCCACCTGCTGGGGCGCCAGCCACAGCGGCATGGCCCCGGCATAGTGCTCGATCAGGATGCCGATGAATCGCTCCATCGACCCGACGATGGCCCGATGCAGCATCACCGGGGCACGCCGATCGCCTTCTTCGGTGACATACTGGGCGCCCAGTCGCGTGGGCATCATGAAGTCGACCTGCATGGTGCCGACCTGCCACTCGCGCCCCAGGCAGTCGCGCATATGATACTCGATCTTGGGGCCATAGAAGGCGCCCTCGCCCGGCAACTCCTCCCACTCGACGTCACAGGCCGTCAGGGCGCTGCGCAGGGCATCCTCGGCGCGATCCCAGGTCTCGTCCTCGCCCAGGCGCTTGTCCGGACGCAGGGCCAGCTTCACGGCAATCTCGTCGAATCCGAAGTCACCATACACCTGCTGTGCCTGGCGGTGAAAACGGGTGACCTCCGACTCGACCTGCTCCTCGGTGCAGAAGACATGACCATCGTCCTGGGTGAAGGCGCGCACCCGCATGATACCGTGCAGTGCACCGGAGGGCTCATTGCGATGGCAGCCGCCAAACTCGCCATAACGCACCGGCAGCTCGCGGTAGCTTCTCAATCCGGAATTGAACACCTGCACGTGTCCGGGGCAGTTCATCGGCTTGAGCGCATACTCATGCTTTTCCGATTCGGTGAAGAACATGCCATCGGCATAGTTGTCCCAGTGGCCGGACTTCTTCCACAGCGAGACATCCATGACCTGGGGACAGCGGATCTCCTGGTATCCGCCATCCTTGTAGACCTGACGCATGTACTGCTCGACCACCTGCCACATCGTCCAGCCACGCGGGTGCCAGAAGACCATGCCCGGTGCCTCTTCCTGCATGTGGAACAGGTCGAGCTTGCGCGCCAGCTTGCGATGATCGCGCTTCTCGGCCTCCTCGATACGCTTGAGGTAGGCCTTGAGCGCCTTCTTGTCGCCCCAGGCGGTGCCGTAGATACGGGTCAGCATCGGCTTGGAGGCGTCGCCCCGCCAGTAGGCGCCGGCCAGCTTGGTCAGCTTGAAGGCCTTGAGGTGCCGGGTATTGGGCACATGGGGCCCACGACACATGTCGGTATATTCTTCGTGGTGATAGAGGCGGATGGTCTCGCCCTCGGGAATCTCGCGGACGATCTCCTCCTTGTAGGGCTCGTCGCGATGCAGGAAGGTGAGCATCGCCTTGTCGCGATCCACGTACTCGCGAACCACATCGTAGTCCGTGTCGATCAGCGCCTTCATGCGCTTCTCGATGGCCTCGAGGTCCTCCGGGGTCACCGAGCGGCCGAAATCCACGTCGTAATAGAAGCCGTCGTCGATCACCGGGCCGATGGCCATCTTGGCCTCGGGATAGAGCTGCTTGACGGCATGCCCGATCAGGTGGGCGCAGGAGTGGCGAATCACCTCGAGCCCTTCGGGATCGCGGGCGGTGAGAATGGCCACCTCGGCATCACGGTCGATCACATCGGCGGCATCCACGGCGACGCCGTCGATCTTGCCGGCCACACAGGCCTTGGCCAGGCCGGGGCCGATGGATTCGGCGAGCTCCATCACCGAGAGGGGGGCATCGAAGGACTTCTGGGTGCCGTCGGGCAGAGTAACGATGGGCATTACAGTTCCTTAACGCGCAGTGGTGGGCCATACCAGGGCTCACGTGTCGCAGGTCGAGAGAATGGGGGTGCGTTCGGGTCATCGGGGCGCCCCCACCATGGGCGACGACCGACCGGCAATTACCGGCGGCACCGAGGACACGAAGGGAAAGAACTTTAGCAGATCGAGATGGCCTTGTGCCATCGACACCGAACGAAACAGGGGTGCCCGAGGGCACCCCTGAGATCATGGCGAGAGCGGTGTGCTTAGTTCAGCACATCCAGCTCGACGCGACGGTTCTCGGCGCGGCCGGCGTCGGTCTCGTTGCTGGCCACCGGACGCTCTTCGCCGAAGCCACGGGCCACCAGACGGTTGCCTGCGACGCCGCGGGAGATCAGGTAATCACGCACCGAGTCGGCACGACGCTGGGACAGACCCAGGTTGTACTGATCGGACCCCCTGGAGTCGGTGTGGCCGGCGATATGCACGCGAATATCCTGGCTACGCTCGTTTTCGGTCAGGCGGCGAGCCACGTCGTCCAGGGTGTGGCGGGCGGCCGGGGTCAGCTCGGAGGAGTCGAAGGCGAAGTTGACTTCGCTGGACAGCACCACCGGCTCGAATTCCGGCACTTCGGGTTCCGGCGCGGGCTCCGGCATCGGGGCCGGCTCGGCCACCGGCTCCGGGGAGTGATCGGCACACAGCAGGGCACCGATGGTGGCCCCGGCGGTGGAACCGACGGCGACCCCGGTATCCTCGTCGGAGTCGCTGCTGGTGGCGTAACCGATGCTGCCACCGATCAGGCCGCCGGCGATACCACAGACCAGGGGTTCCTGGTACCAGGCGCGATCGGAGGCGCTCGGATTGCTGCCGGAGGAGGCACAGCCGGAGAGGCCGAGGGCCAGGGCGGAACCGAGCAGCAGACCAGTCGTTGATTTTTTCATGTAAGACTCCTTCTTTGACGCAGTGCTAGTCGTCACGTGACGCACAAAACGAATTCCCGAAAACAGTGACGAGAATCCGAAAAGGGAAGCCGCAACCACGCAGCATTCCTTTGCAAAGTAAACACATCGACACTAAATCGGCCAGTGCTTATACGCATGTTTTATCATCTCATGACGCCCCTGGGCTGCCAAGTGGCGATGCGCATTCAGTGCAAGCTTCGTGGCCAACGCTGCTTGAACACCAAAACCGCCTTGGCGGCGGCCAAGGCCGACGCCTTCAGCTCATCTTCCACGGCCAGGCGCTCCTTGTCTTCCTTGAAACGCTCACGAGGAGAAAGGGCCTGACGGGCCGAGTGGGTATGCAAATGAGCGGTCCGGGCATGCACTTCCCCGAAGACCCGAAAGTCCTCCCGCTCGATCAATCGGGAATCGATGATTTCCAGCATCACCTTGCAACGCAAGGCCCCCTCGGTGATATCCACCTGCTCGCTCAGCATCGCCCTGGCCACCGCATCCAGCCCTTCCAGACACTGCTCGTGGGCACGACGAAGCTCGTCGGCGCGAAAGGCTTTCCGCCGCTTGACCTCGCGCCACAGGCTCCAGGCATAGCCCGACAGGCCGGCGAGAATGATCAGCGCGAGAGCGAGCAGGCCGAGGGCCAGGGATGTACTCATGGGAAGAACCTCTCTAGTCGATGGCGCCCCTTAGGGAATCGCTGAACAATTCAGCATCCGGTCTGTGAAGCTGCCCGAGAACGATTTTTCTGCTCCAGCAGCTTGTTTCAGGCCACCATGGAGTGGCCTCTACGGCTTGGCAGCCTTGCTATTCGGCTGCCATGCCAGATTCAAGGCGCACTGGCCCCGCCAGCATGGCCTTGGCATCGTCCAGTCAGCACCAGATTGCCGAGGGCGAACAGGGTGAACAGCTGCGCCTGGTTCTTGGCCAGTCCCTTGTAGCGAACTTTCCGGTAACCGAAGAGGTTCTTGATGACATGAAACGGATGCTCGACCTTGGCGCGGATGCTGGCCTTGGCCTTCTCGAATTCCAGCAGCAGCGTTTTCATGGGACTGTCTTCCATCTTCTTGATGGTGCCGCGTTTGGCGGCGACACAGCACCGGGAGTCCGGGGCATCCTTTTCCTCGTCCAGGTATTTCCACATGCCGAGGTAACCGGCATCGCCGTATACCCGTTTATCATCATCGCGGACCAGGGTGCCTGCCATGGTGACATCGGCGACATTGGCCGAGGTGGCGGCGACACTGTGAGTCAGTCCGGTGACCGCATCGACGCCGATATGGGCCTTCATACCGAAAAACCATTGGTTGCCCTTCTTGGTCTGCTTCATCTCCGGATCACGCTGCTTGGCCTTATTCTTGGTGGAGGGTGCGGCCGCCACGATAGTGGCGTCGACGATGGTACCCTCGCGCATGAACAGGCCCTGTTCGGCCAGGCTGGCGTTGATCTCCTCGAAGATCCGTTGGGTCAGCGCATGCTGCTCCAACAGGTGGCGGAAACGCAGCAACGTGGTCGCATCCGGCACGCTCTCGACAGCCAGGTCGATACCGATGAAGTCGCGCATGGCCTGGCTGTCGTAGATGGCGTCTTCCAGTGCCTCGTCGGCGAGGGCATACCACTGTTGAAGGAAATAGATGCGCAGCATGCGCTCCAGGCCGATGGGCGGCCGACCCCGCTTGCCCGCCGAGTTCGGGAAGTAGGACGGCGACAGCGCCTCGATCAGCCGCTGCCATGGCACCAGAGCATCCATCTGCGCCAGGAACCGCTCTCGGCGGGTGACCTTCTTCTTGTTCTGGTGCTCAGCCTGGGCGAACGAGATCTGCTTCATCAGTTGGCTCTGTCAGACGGTGATAGGAAGGTCAGATTCTACCCCGCCGTTGGCTGCCAGGCAGCTGCGGCGGGATTTATGCAGCGTTTCCTTAGGCCCGGGCCACCACCTTGACGATACAAAACCTGTACAAAATATCATTAACGAACGATTATTTCGCCATCTCACGCCATGGCCCCAGGGCGTCGGCACAGGCGATAAAGTCAGGGTTGCGCAGCGATTCGCCGGCATTATAGCGAAGGGGCATCAGCGTCCGGGCATCCAGCACGGCGCCCCCGGCACCCTCCAACACCGCCTGGGCGGCGGCGGTGTCCCACTCGCTGGTGGGCGCGAAGCGCGGATAGAGGTCCGCCGCCCCCTCGGCGATGCGGCAGAACTTTACCGAGCTACCGCAGCGCACCAGCCGAGCCTCGGGGAAGCGCCGCAACCAGGCCTGGGTACGCGAATCCAGATGGGCCCGGCTGGCCACCCCCCGTGGCGGCCACTGGGGCGCCACCGCGATTGCCTGGCCGCGACCGGCCTGCCAGCGCCAGGCTCCCAGCCCCTCGCCACCTTCCCAGGTCGTGCCGGCCACCGGCGCATGGACCACGCCATAGCGAACCCGGCCCGCCTCGACCAGGGCCAGGTTGACGGTGAAGTCATCGTAGCCTTCGATAAATTCCCGGGTCCCATCCAGGGGATCCACCAGCCAGTAACACGTCCAGCCGCGGCGCTCTTCCCAGGGCACCACCGCCTCCTCGGAGAGCACCGGCACTTCCGGGGTCAGGGCCGCCAGCCCCGCCATCAGGCAGGCGTGGGCGGCCTGATCGGCGGCGGTGACCGGGCTGGCATCGGCCTTCTCGCGTTGCTCCCAGTCGCCCGTCTCGCGTACCGCCAGGATCGCCTCACCGGCTCGCTCGCAGAGCGCTCGCAGCGCCTGCCGGGGCGGCCATTCACTGGATGCCATGGGCACTCCTCCGTTGTCGAGCCGCTACCCTAACGGCTGATGCCGTTACCGGCAAGATCCGCGCTCGCCAAGCCTATCCGCCAGCGCCGATGGCTGCCCTGGCGGTGGCCGGGGCCGGCTCGTACAATGCGGCCAATTCGCCAGCTCATATAAGGATATGCCATGGCCAGCGCCCAGGAGACACCATCCTCCCCTCCCCCCGCGAATCTCCAGCCCCCCGGCCCGGCCGCCCGTATCGGCCTCTGGCTGGGCCCGGCCTGGCTGCTGATCACCCTGCTGCTACCCGCACCGGCCGGCATGAGCGAGAGTGCCTGGCTGTGCGCCGGCCTGGGCCTGCTGATGGCCACCTGGTGGTCCACGGAGGCGATTCCGATCCCCGCCACCTCTCTGCTGCCGCTGCTGCTGGTGCCGGCGCTGGGCATCGCGCCCATGGGCCAGGTCAGCGGCAGCTATGCCAACCCCATCATCTATCTCTTCCTGGGCGGCTTCCTGCTGGGTATCGCCATGCAGCGCTGGGAGCTGCATCGGCGCATCGCCCTGCATGTGCTGCGGGTGGTGGGACACCAGCCACGACGGCAGATCGCCGGTTTCATGCTGGCGACCGGCTTTCTCAGCATGTGGGTCTCGAATACCGCCACCGCCATCATGATGCTGCCCATCGGCATGTCGGTGGTCAGCCTGCTGGGCAAGGACAATGCCCCCGAGGCATTGGCGCGCTATGCCACCGCCCTGCTGCTGGCCATCGCCTATTCCGCCAGCATCGGCGGCGTGGCCACCCTGATCGGCACCCCGCCCAATGCGCTGCTGGCCGGCTACCTGGCCGAGTCCCGGGGCATCGACGTGGGCTTCGCCCAATGGATGGTGACCGGCCTGCCGATCAGCGCGGTGATGATGCTGCTGGCCTGGTGGTGGCTGAGCCGCGGCGGCTTCGACCTGCGCCAGGGCGACGACAACGGCCGGATGATCCGCGATGAGCTGACCCGACTGGGCGCCCTGACCTCCGCGGAGCGCCGGGTGGGCATCGTCTTCCTGCTGGCCGCCCTGGCCTGGGTATCACGACCGCTGCTCAATGACCTGGGGCTCGACTGGCTCAGCGATACCGGTATCGCCATCGCCGCGGGGTTGCTGCTGTTCCTGATTCCCAGCGGTCGCGGCGGCGGCGAGCGCCTGCTGGACTGGGAGGCTGCCAAGGCCCTGCCCTGGGGCATCCTGCTGCTGTTCGGCGGCGGCCTGGCCCTGGCCGGCGCCATCAGCCAGTCGGGGCTCGCCGAATGGATCGCCGAGCAGCTCTCGCTGTTCGGCGTGCTGCCGCTGCTGGCCCTGGTGGGCATCGTGGTGCTGGTGATCATCTTCCTCACCGAAGTCACCTCCAATACCGCTACCGCCGCCGCCTTCCTGCCGCTACTGGGTGCCCTGGCGCTGTCGCTGGACGTGTCGCCACTGCTGATCACGGTGCCCGCCGCCATCGCCGCCAGCTGCGCCTTCATGATGCCGGTGGCAACCCCGCCCAACGCCATCGTCTTCGCCACCGGCCATATGAAGATCCAGTCGATGATCCGCGCCGGTTTCATGCTCAATGTGATGAGCACCCTGGTGGTGACCCTGATGGCCTACCTGCTGGTCGGCTGGTTCTGGTAGCGTCCCGCTCGCCAGACGCCAGACGCCGCCCGAGGGCGGCGTCTGGCGTTCGGGGAAGCGCGCCGCCTACCAGGGCAGCGCGGTGGCATAGTGATCGAGCAACAGCACCCCGAAGACGCCGAGAATATAGCGAATCGAGAACCAGAAGGCGGCCAGGGGCGCCCGGGGGTCCTGGCCACGCCAGACCCGGAAGTTCCACATCATGAAGCGCAGGTTGAGGACCATCACCCCCACCAGGTAGACGGCCCCGCTCATGCCGATCACGAAGGGCAACAGGGTCACCACCACCGTCAGCCAGCCATACAGCCAGACCTGCAACCGGGTGAAGGCCTCGCCATGGGTCACCGGCAGCATGGGCACCCCGGCCCGGGCATATTCGTCGCGCTTGTGAATGGCCAGGGCCCAGAAGTGCGGCGGGGTCCAGGCGAAGATGATCAGCATCAGCAGCAACGGCTCGGGCCCCAGGCTACCGGTGATTGCAGTCCAGCCCAGCAAGGGGGGCGCCGCCCCCGCCACCCCGCCGATCACGATATTCTGCGGCGTGGCACGCTTGAGGAAGGCGGTGTAGATCAGCGCATAGCCGATCAGCGAGGCCAGGGTCAGCCAGGCGGTCAGGGCATTGACCTGCCACAGCAGCAGGCCGATGCCGGCCACCGAGAGCAGGGTCGCCCAGGCCAGGGCCAGAGGCGTCGGCAGCCGCCGGGTGGCCAGGGGCCGGCGCGCGGTACGCGCCATCAGCGCATCCAGCTTGCGATCCAGCACATGGTTGTAGGCGGCCGCCCCGCCGGCCGCCAGGCCGATCCCCACCAGGCCATGGAACACCGCCAGCGGTGGCGGCAACGCCGGCGTGGCGAGCGCCATGCCCACCAGGGCGCAGACCAGCATCACCAGCACCACCCGCGGCTTGCACAGCGTCAACAGGTCCCGCCACTGCCCGCCAAGGTGGTCGAGGCTCCCGGTCACCATCAGTGCATTACGCATGGGCCACCTCCTCGTGACTCGCTTGCCGTGAGATTCCGACCCGACTCGCCCGCCAGGCCCCCAGCGCCAGCGTCAACACCAGCGCCAGCGCCCCGGCGGTATGCGCCAGGGCCAGCCCCAGGGGCAGCCACCAGAGCACATTGGCCACCCCCAGGACGAACTGGCCGGCATAGGCCCCCAGGAGCCCCACCAGATACGGGCGCAGGCCGGGCCGGCGCCACTCCCGCCAGGTCAGCAGCAGCAGGCCCAGGCCCAGCGCCAGGGCGCCGAGACGGTGACCAAAGTGAATCGCAGTGCGGGCATCCGCATGCAACTGGCCATGCAGGTAGTTGGGGCCCACCGTCTGGGTCAGGTGGAAGCCTTCGCTCCAGTCGGTGGCGGGCCACCACTGGCCATTGCAGGTCGGAAAGCCCTGGCAGGCGATGCCGGCATAGTTGCTGGAGACCCAGCCGCCGAGGGCCAGTTGCCCCACCAGCAGCGCGGCCGCCAGCCCCCAGAGCGGCGAGAGCCGCCGGCGGCTCGGAGGGCGGCTCGCCGCGGCCAGTTCCCGCAGCCGAAGGTGCAACCACAGGAAGAGCAGCAGCACCCCGATGCCCCCCAGCAGATGCAGGGTGACCACCTGGGGCCACAGCTTGAGGGTGACGGTGAAGGCGCCGAAGCTCCCCTGTACCAGGATCAGACCCAGCAGGGCCAGGGAAAGGCGCCAGGGATAATCGGCCCGGCGCCGCCACCGCCAGCCCAGCCCCACCAGGGTCAACACCAGCAGCCCCAGGGCCGAAGCCACATAGCGGTGGACCATCTCGACCCAGGCCTTGAAGGCCTCCAGGGGCGCCTCCGGGGTATGGGCGGCGGCGGTGGCACCGTCGGGCACCACCAGGCGACCATAGCAGCCCGGCCAGTCGGGGCAGCCGAGGCCGGCATCCACCAAGCGGGTCCAGGCCCCGATCAGGATCACCCCCAGGGTTGCCAGGGTCCCCAGCAGGCTAAGCCACTTGAGCAGGCGGAGTCGGCGTTCGGTCATGGCGCGCCCTCGTGCTGTCGTTGTGATGGCATCCAGCATACGTCGCGACCCGCGTTGAAGGCAGCCGCTCAATTCGACGACGCCCCCCGCTCCGGGTTGACCTTCAGCAGGTGCTGGAGATCATCCATCACGTCCCGCAGCGGCGCGCCGGGAGAATACCCCAGCACCACCTCGCCCTGCGGGGAAAGCAACCAGAGCGCGCCCGGCTCGCCCCAGGCCGGCGGCGAACGCCAACTGGCCAGCCGCTCCCCGGGCAGTGCCGCCTGGCCCGGCATCGCCTCCGCGGCGACGATGCGCAGCCGCTCGAGCCGCGGCGCCTCGCGCCCCAGCGCCCGGTGCAACCGCCACCAGCGATCCGCCTCCGCGGCGCAATCGCCACGGCAGTCGAAGGCCAATACCCAGTGCTCGGATGCCGTCATGGGCTCCTCCAGAGGCCAGTCGGCCAGGGCCGGCAGCTCGGGGGCCAGCTGCCCATGGGCGGTACGCCCCTCGGGGATGCCGACCCGCCAGGTGACCATGGCCCAGGCGCTGAGTAGGGGAGCGGCGAACAGCGCCATCAGCAGCAGCAGCTTGAGGCGGGAGTGGCGTGGACGAGTCATCATGGCAGCTCTCCGACGGATGAAGCGGAATCGCCGATCGGCGAGGAAACGCGGGCCCGCCGCCGGCCCCCCAGCAGCATGATGACCAGGGCGGCCAGTGCCAGCCCCCACCATTGCACGGCATAACCGAGGTGGCGGCTGGGGGGCATCACACTGGGGCGCCACCAGGCGGCATAGGCACCCTCGCCCGTCTCCTGGTGGAGCCAGCCGGCGAAGGCGAAGCCCTCCGGCCAGGCGGTAAGATCGATGGTCTGCAGGCGCCGCCCCTCCCGGTTGGGGCCCAGCAGCAGGCCACCGTCGCCTGCCGCCTGCCAGGTACCGCTCAGGGTCACCCGGCCCTCGGGGCTAACCACCTCGGGGTCGACACGATAGGGCCCGGTGGCCTCGAAGCCCCGCTGCACCAGCCAGCGGCGCCCCTCGGCGTCCACCAGGGGCGTCAGCACCGCCACCCCGACCCGGGCGTCGTGCACCCGGTTATCGAGGAACAGGGTCTCCTCGGCGAGAAACTCGCCACTCAGGGTCACTTGGGCCCCCTCCATCGGGGCCTCCTGCGGGTCGACGACCGCCGGGGCCGCCTCGCGGGCCGCCAGATAGGCCGTCTTGGCCTCGGCCCGTTGCCACTGCCAGACGCCCAGGACGAAGCCCAGCAGCACCAGCGGGAGCCAGAAGACCCACCATAGCCTCTGCTTGACAGCACGGCGCGGCTTCCTTGAACTGTGATGCATCGATCCCACGGAGTCTCCCATGCTGAAATTCGCCATCGCCCTGGTCTTTCTGATCATGCTGGCCAGCCTCGCCACCGGCGCCGGCTTCCTGCTGCGCGACGGCGGCGCCTCCCGGCGCCTGCTGATCTCGCTCAAGTTACGGGTGGCCTGTGCCGTGGTGCTGCTGGCGCTGCTCTTCTATGGCTTCCACTACGGCGGCCTGGCCGGTTAAAAGCCTCGAGCCCCTGCCTAGAAGACATAGACGAACAGGAAGAGCCCCACCCAGACCACGTCCACGAAGTGCCAGTACCAGGCGGCGGCCTCGAAGCCGAAGTGGTCGTCGCCGCTGAAGTGGTCCCGCTGGATGCGCACCAGCATTACCGACAGGATGATGGCCCCCACGGTGACGTGCATCCCGTGGAAGCCGGTCAACAGGAAGAAGAGCCCGCCGTAGATGCCGGCATCCAGGGTCAGGCCGTAGTGGGCATAGGCCTCGTAGTACTCGAAGCCCTGCACGAGGATAAAGCACACCCCGAGAAAGACGGTGCCCGCCAGCCAGTTGCGGCAGGTACGCCGGTAGCCCTCCTTGAGGGCCTCATGGGCCACGGTCAGAGTGATGCTGGAGGTGACCAGGAAGAGGGTATTGACCAGCGGCAGCTGCCAGGGGCTGAGCACGGCATCGGGCCCGGAAACCGAAGCGTCCGGCGGGTTGAGCAAGGGCCACTGGGCGCTGAAGTCGGGCCACAGCAGCGCCGCCACCCCCTTGGCCCCCTCCCCGTCGAGCCATGGCAGGGCGAAGGTGCGCACATAGAAGAGCGCCCCGAAGAAGGCGGCGAAGAACATCACCTCGGAGAAGATGAACCAGCCCATCCCCCAGCGGAAGGAGCGATCCATCTGCTCGTCATAGAGCCCCTGCCGGGATTCCCGCACCACGTCCCGGAACCACAGCGCCATCACCGCGATCACCGCCAGGATGCCCAGCGCCAGTACCGGGCCGCCCCGGCCATGCACCATCACCAGGCCGGCGCCGATCATCATCACCCCCAGAGCCAGGGACCCGAGGATCGGCCACTTACTGGTCGCCGGAACATAGTAGCTACCACCGCTCATGCGTCACCTCCATCACTAGATCGCATCCAGGGCGTCAGGAGCCCGGGGCGTCAGGGCCAGGGCCCCGGGCTCTACCGGATACAGGGTATAGACCAGGGTCACCGTATGGACCTCCGCGGGCAGGTCCCGGGTCAGTTGGAACACCAGGGGCACCTCCAGGCGTTCGCCCGCCGCCAGGCGCTGCTCCTCGAAGCAGAAGCAGCTCACCTTGCGCAGATGGCGATTGGCATTGGAGGGCGAGACGCTGGGCACCGCCCGTCCCCATTGGGGAGTCTCGCTCTGATTGACGAAGGTGAAATCCACCTCCACGACCTGGCCGGGATGCATCCGCAATTGCCGCTGCGCCACCTCCAGCCGCCAGGGCAGCCCGGAACCGCTGCGGGTTACCAGTTGCACGGTCACATAGCGGGAGTCGTCCACCGCCTCATGCATCAAGGCCTGGGCGCTGGTATCCACCTTGCCGTTGAGCCCGGTGAGGCGGCAGAAGACGTCATAGAGGGGCACCAGGGCGAAGGCAAAGCCGAACATCGCCACCAGGACCACCAGGGTACGGCTCACCGTGCGTTGTACCGGACTCATCGAGACCTCCCGGCGGGATTCCCCGCCGCCTGTTCAGGGGTGGGGCTGAGGGATCACATGGGGCGGCGTCTCGAAGGTGTGCAACGGCGCCGGACTGGGCACGCTCCACTCCAGGTCCTGGGCCCCTTCCCAGGCCTTGGCCGGCGCCTTCTCGCCGCCCCTCACGCACTTGACGATCACCGCTACGAAGAGCAACTGGGAGAGCCCGAACAGGAAGGCCCCCAGGCTCGACACCAGGTTGAAGTCGGCGAACTGCAAGGCATAGTCGGGAATCCGTCGCGGCATGCCCGCCAGCCCCGAGAAGTGCATGGGAAAGAAGGTCAGGTTGACGCCGATCACCGACAGCCAGAAGTGCCAACGCCCCAGCACCTCGCTGGGATAGTGGCCGGTCCACTTGGGCAGCCAGTAGTAGGCCCCGGCCATGATCGAGAAGATCGCCCCGGGCACCAGCACATAGTGGAAATGGGCCACCACGAAGTAGGTGTCGTGGTACTGGAAGTCCGCCGGGGCGATGGCCAGCATCAGCCCCGAGAAGCCACCGATGGTAAACAACACCACGAAGGCCAGGGCGAACAACATGGGGGTCTCGAAGGTGATGGAGCCCTGGAACAGGGTAGTGATCCAGTTGAACACCTTCACGCCGGTGGGCACCGCGATCAGCATGGTGGTGTACATGAAGAAGAGCTCGGCCACCAGCGGCAGCCCCACCACGAACATATGGTGCGCCCAGACCAGGAAGGAGAGGATGGCGATGGAGGCGGTGGCATACACCATGGAGGCGTAGCCGAACAGCGGCTTGCGGGCGAAGGTGGGAATGATCGCCGAGACGATGCCGAAGGCCGGCAGGATCATGATGTAGACCTCGGGGTGCCCGAAGAACCAGAACAGGTGCTGGAAGAGCACCGGGTCGCCGCCGCCGGCGGCATCGAAGAAGCTGGTGCCGAAGTTGATATCCAGCAGCATCATGGTGATCACCCCGGCCAGCACCGGCATCACCGCGATCAGCAGGAAGGCGGTGATCAGCCAGGTCCAGACGAACAGCGGCATGTCCATCATGCGCATCCCCGGGGCGCGCAGATTGAGGATGGTGGCGATGATATTGATCGCCCCCAGGATCGAGCTGATCCCGGCCAGGTGCATGCCGAGGATAAAGAAGGTGGTCGACGGCGGCGCATAGGTGGTGGAGAGCGGCGCATAGAAGGTCCAGCCGAAGTTGGGCCCGCCCCCCGGCATCAGCAGAGTGGAGAGCAGCAGGGTAAAGGCCACCGGCAACAGCCAGAAACTGAAGTTGTTGAGCCGCGGCAGGGCCATGTCCGGGGCCCCGATCTGCAGGGGGATCATCCAGTTGGCCAGGCCGGTGAAGGCCGGCATCACCGCGGCGAAGACCATGATCAGGCCATGCAGGGTGGTCATCTGGTTGAAGAATTCGGGATCGACGAACTGCAGCCCCGGCTGGAACAGTTCCAGGCGCACCACCAGGGCGAAGATGCCGCCGATAAAGAACATGATCAGCGAGAAGATCAGGTAGAGGCTGCCGATCTCCTTGTGATTGGTGGTCAGCAACCAACGCAGGATCCCCTTCGGTGGGGTGGCGTGAGTGTCGGCGGCGAGCCCGGCGCCGCCGGCGCTATGCTCGAAGGGGGGCTTGGGCAGCTTCGATGCCATCGGAGTTCTCCCTGGTTCTTGTCGTGGATCGGCCGGGCGATCGGACCCGATCAGCGGGCCAGTCGCTCGGCGACCTGTGAGGGCTGCACCACATCACCGGTATCATTGCCCCAGGCATTCCGGGTGAAGGTCACCACCGCCGCCAGCTCCACCGGGTTGAGGGTGCTGCGAAAGGCCGGCATGGCGGTGCCGGAGACACCATTGATCACGGTGCTGAGCTGCCACTCCAGATCGTCAAGCAGGCGGGGGTTGCCGGCCAGTGCCGGGAAGGTGGGGGGCATGCCCTGCCCCTCGGCCTGGTGGCAGGAGATGCAAATGGCCCCATAGACCTCCTCACCGCGGGCCATCAGCTCCTCCAGGGCCCAGTCGCGATCCACCCCGAGGGCCTCCTGGGCCGCCTCGTCGCGGCGCTCGGCGAGCCAGGCATCGAACGCCGCTTCTTCCATGGCATGCACCACGACAGGCATAAAGCCATGATCCAGGCCGCACAACTCGGCACACTGGCCGCGATAGATGCCGGGCTCGTTGATGCGTACCCAGTTCTCGTTGACGAAGCCGGGCACGGTATCCTGCTTCACCGCCAGGTCCGGCACCCACCAGGAGTGGATGACATCATCGGAGGTGAACAGGAAACGCACCTTGCGATTGATGGGTAGCACCAGGGGATTGTCCACATCCAGGAGATAGGTCTCGCCGCGCTCTTCCTCGCCGCGGATCTGTGCCCGGGGGGTGCTGAGACTGGAGGTGAAGGCCACCTCCTCCCCCAGGTATTCATAGCGCCAGCGCCACTGCTGGCCGGTCACCATGACATCCAGCTCGGCATCGGAAGCGTCGTACATGCTTTTCAGGGTGGCCGTGGCCGGCACCGCCATGCCGACCAGGATCAGCAGCGGCAGCGTGGTCCAGATCACCTCCACGGTGGTGTGCTCGTGGAAATTGGCCGCCTTGGGGTGACGAGAGCGGCGATAGCGGAACAGTGAATAGAACATCACGCCGAAGACCACCAGACCGATCACCACGCAAATCCAGAAGATGATCATATGCAGGGAGTAGATCTCGCGGCTGATGTCGGTGACCCCCAGCGGCATATTCCAGCCATCGGCCTGTGCCTGAGCGCTCAGTCCCACCACGCCACTCCCCGACAACCAAGCGAACCTCCTGGACATCGGCGCCTCCTTCGTTGTTATGGGTCCCTGACGAACTATCGCCGGACTCAATATTAGCCAAGTCTGGAAGGAGTATAGGAAAGATCCCGCGGCCGCCCGCCCGGGAGGGCATGGCTTCCTAAACGCAGCCATCAACGCAGCCCTCAATCGAAAACACAGCGCTCAATTGAAAGCACAGCCCTCAATCGAAAACGCGGCACTCAACCGAAGACGCAGCACTCAACCGAAGACGCGGCGCCCCAGCAGGAGCACCGCGCTCAATTGAAAACGCAAGCTTCAACGGGCGGCCAGCACCGCAACGACGGCCACCAGGATCACCAGCCCCCCGGCGACGAGCAGCCCCACCAGAATAAAGTCGGCGGGCCGTCCGCCCTCGAAATCGCGCCGTCGCTGGCGCTCCTTCTGAACGCCGAAGAAGGCCGCCAGCACCGACTTGATGACCTGCCACATCATCGCTTCTCCCCAGCTGCTACCCTTTTACCTTGCCCTAGGACAAGGAAAGCTGCCGGCGCGGGATTCAACGCCGGAGGAGCCGACTATACTAAAAGAGTTTGCCCACGCCTTTCACTCACGGAGGTTAGCCCCATGCCCCAAGCCGCACGCTCCACCGCCCCCCTAGCCCCGAGCCAGCCGCTGATGCAGTGGTGGCTCCACCACTGGATGGACGGCTCCACCCCTATGGCGCGCCTGCAGATGGCCTGGATGGCCAGCGCCGGCGAAGCCGTGCAGGCCGAGTTGGAGTTTCTTGGCGCCTGCGCCGATATGCAGCAGCGCTGGGCCCACTGCCTCAACCGGGAGGCCGATCCCCAGGCCCTCGGCGAGTGCTACCAGGGGCTGGTTCAGGAGATGGCCGACGCCCAGTTCAAGCGCCTGCACCGGGTCAGCCAACTACCCGATGACTTTCGCCAGCAGGTCTGGGAAGAGCTGTAAGCCCCGAATTGACTGTGCAACGGGGCGCCCTCTGGGGCGCCCCGTTGCGTTGAAAGACATTCGATCACGGGATCAGAGGCCCAGCAGGCGAGCCACCAGCGGCAGGATAAAGGCGGTCAACAGCCCGGTCAGGCCCATGGCGAGTCCCGAGAAGGCTCCGGCCAGGGCGCCATACTGAGCGAAGCTATGAGCCGTGCCGAAGCCGTGGGCGGCCAGTCCCATGGCAAAGCCCCGGGTCTCCGGGTCCTCGATACGCAGGGCACGGAAGATCCACGGCGCCAGGGCGCAGCCGATGGAGCCGGTCAACAGCACCAGGCCCGCCGCCAGGGCGGGAATGCCCCCCAGTTGCTCGGCCACCCCCATGGCGATGGGTGAGGTCACCGAGCGCGGCGCCAGGCTCAGTAGCGACTCGCGGCTGGCCCCCAGCAGCATGGCGATCCCCAGGGTGGAAGCCACCGCGGTGACGATGCCGGTCAGACACCCCACCAGGATCGGCACCAGGCGCCGCCGGATGCGTTCGCGATGATCATAAAGGGGAATCGCCAGGGCCACGGTGGCCGGCCCCAGCAGGAAGTGAATAAATTGGGCCCCCTCGAAATAGGTGGCGTAATCGATATCCGCCAACAGCAGGAAGGCGATCAACAAGACGATGGCCAGGATCACCGGATGCACCAGGGGCGTTCCCCCCAGCCAGCGGTTGATACGACTGGCCAGTAGGAAGGCCAGCAGGGTCGCCAACAGCGCCAGCAGGGGCTGGCCGGCGAGATAGACCCAGAGGCGGTCGAGGTCGGCAAGCATCATGCCCCCTCCTCGTCCCGGCGGCGACTCAGCCAGGCCATCACCTTGGCGGTCACCGCCAGGGTAATCGCGGTGGAAAGCACCAGGGTCACCAGCAGCGGCCAGAGATCGGCGCGGATCAGCTCGAAATGCACCATCATGCCCACCCCCGCCGGCACGAACAGCAGGGTCAGATGGCGCAGCAAGCCTTCCCCGGTGCGACGCAGCCCCTCGGGCACCCGGCCCAGCACCAGCAGGCCCAGCAGCAACAGCGCCATGCCGATCACCGGCCCCGGTATCGGCAGCGCCAGGCCCCGAGCCAGCAGCTCACCGGCCAACTGGCAGCCCAGGAGCACACTCATCCCCACGACAATCGGCATGATTCCTCCCTTTCGTCACCGGCCGCACCCCGCAGCCGAACAACAACGAAAAACGCCCGCCTACCGGGTTGGGTAAGCGGGCGTTTCTCTTGGTATTCATGGTCGGAGCGACAGGATTCGAACCTGCGACCTCTGCAACCCCATTGCAGCGCGCTACCAAGCTGCGCCACGCTCCGACTCGTTTCCGGCGCTTCGTGTGCCCCGAGAACGAGGCGTATATTACCCAGCTTACCGGCAAATGAAAACCCCTGATTTGCGATTTTTTTCAAAAGCTTGGGGCGAGGCTCAGAAGAGGAAGAAGCGCAGCCGACTGAGCAGGGTGTAGTGGGACTCCAGGGCCATCAGCCCCGCCAGGAAGAGCAGGACCCCCGGCGGCAGCAGCACCGTGATGACGATGGCCAGCCGCTCCCAGGCCAGGTGCATGAAGACCGCCATGATCAGCCCCGCCTTGAGCAGCATAAAGGCGGTGATCAGGAACCACTTGAGATAGCCCTCCAGGCCGACGTAGTCCACCCCGTAGGAGAGCACGCTGAGGACAAACAGCGCCAGCCATACCCAGAGGTAGGCCCGCAGTGGAGGATGCGCGCCCCGTACCGGCTCGTTCATGACGACCTCCCGCTACCAGAGATAGAAGAACGCGAAGATAAACACCCAGACCAGATCGACGAAGTGCCAGTAGAGCCCCAGGGACTCCACCATGGCATAACGGCCCCGCCGTCGGGTCATGAAGCCCGGCCGTCGCTCGGCCAATGAGCCCTGCATCACCTTGATCGTCATGATCACCAGGAACAGCACCCCGAAGGTCACGTGGGTACCATGGAAGCCGGTGATCAGGAAGAAGCTGGCGCCGAACTGGGCCGCGCCCCAGGGATTGCCCCAGGGGCGTACCCCCTCCTCGATCAGCTTGGTCCACTCGAAGGCCTGCATGCCCAGGAAGGTCAGCCCCAGCAGGGCCGTCAGCCCCAGCAGACACGCGGTCATCCCGCGCCGCCCCTCGTGGGCGGACTTCACCGCCAGGGCCATGGTGCCGCTGCTGCTGATCAGCACGAAGGTCATGATGGCGATCAGCAGCAGCGGAATCGGCTCCCCCCCCAGGCTCAGGGCGAACACCTCGCTGGCATTGGGCCAGGGGTCGGTGGCGGCGATGCGCAGCGTCATATAGCCCACCAGGAAGCAGGCGAAGATAAAGATGTCGCTGAGGATAAACAGCCAGATCATCGCCTTGTCCCAGGGCATGGCGAAGACACGCCGCTCCGCCGCCCAGTCGGCGACCAGGCCCCGGGCGGCCTCGGCGGTTCGAGACGATGGGGGATGCGGGTCACTCATGATCGCCTCCTCAGGTCATCAGCAGGAGCGCGAAGAGCACGCCCCAGACCACCAGCAGGTAGTGCCAATAGAGGGCACAGAGCTCGACGCCGGCGGTGATATCGCCCCCCCGCCCCAGGCGCCGCCAGGCACGCCACCAGGCCACCAGGCCACCGATCAGATGCAGACCATGCAGCAGGGTCAGCAGGTAGAAGAAGCTGCCGGCGGGACTGGCCTGCAGCGTGGCCCCCGCCGCCGTCAGTTGCCACCAGGCCAGGCCCTGCCCTGTCAGGAAGGCCAGGCTTAGCCCGCCGCCCCAGGCCAGGCCGGTACGCAACGCCGCGGGCTTCTCCGCCCGGGCCGCTCGCCAGGCCCGCTGCAGGGCCAGGCTGGCCGCCACCAGCAGCAGGGTATTCCCCCACAGCAGGCCGGGCATGCTCAAGGGGCGCCAGTCGCTGCCCTGCTCCAGGCGCATCAGGTAGGCACTCACCGTCAGGGCGAATAGCGAGGTGGCCACCGCCAGGATCACCCCCAGGCCGACCCGCGCCGAGGTGGCCCCGGGCGGGGCCTGGCGGTGCGGCGACTGCCCCGCGGCCTGGGCCTCCCAGGGACGCGCCCCCCAGGAGTGCCGGAACAGCCAGCCACCGAACAGCGCCATCAGCAGCGTCACCAGGGCCAGGGAAAGGATCATGACGACGCCTCCCCGCCCTCGGCTCGGGACACCGCCTCCGGCGGCAGGTTCTGGGGCAGGAAATCCTGGGCCGCCCCAGGCACGCTGTAGTCGTAGGCCCAGCGATAGACCACCGGCAGTTGATCGCCGAAGTTGCCGTGCCGCGGCGGGGTATGGGGCGTCTGCCACTCCAGGGTGGTGGCCCCCCAGGGATTGGAGTCGGCCTTCTCGCCGTGCCGCAGGCTCCAGGCCATATTGAACAGGAACAGCAGCTGGGCCGAGGCCACGACGAGGGCGGCCAGGGTGATCACCAGGTTCATGGTAATCACCGACTCGGAAATAAAGGCGCTCTCGCCATAGGCGTAGTAGCGCCGGGGCACACCGGCGAAGCCCATGAAGTGCATGGGGAAATAGACCAGGTAGGTGCCCAGGAAGGTCAGCCAGAAGTGCCACTTGGCCATCCCCTGGTGGAACATGCGGCCACTGACCTTGGGATACCAGTGGTAGAGGCCGGCGAAGATCACCAGCACCGGCGCCACCGCCATCACCATATGGAAGTGCCCCACCACGAAGTAGGTGTCCGAGAGGGGCACATCCACGGTGACATTGCCCAGGAAGAGCCCGCTCAGGCCGCCGTTGACGAAGGTGAAGAGGAAGCCGATGGCGAACAGCATGGGCACCGTGAGGCGGATATTGCCCCGCCACAGGGTCAGCACCCAGTTGTAGACCTTGATGGCGGTGGGCACGGCGATGACCAGGGTGGTGGTGGCGAAGAGGAAGCCGAAGTAGGGGTTCATGCCGCTGACGAACATATGGTGCGCCCAGACCACGAAGCTGAGCACACCGATCAGGATCAGCGCCCAGACCATCATGCGGTAACCGAAGATATTCTTGCGGGCGTGGCAGGCCAGCACGTCGGAGACGATACCGAAGGCGGGCAGGGCCACGATATAGACCTCGGGATGGCCGAAGAACCAGAACAGATGCTGATAGAGCAAGGGACTGCCCCCCTCGTGCCCGCTAGGCTCGCCGAGGTTGAGCATCTCCGGCATAAAGAAGCTGGAACCCAGCAAGAGGTCGCAGAGCAGCATCAGCACCGCCACCAGCAGCGCCGGGAAGGCCAGCAAGGCCAGCGCCGTGGCCATGAAGATGCCCCAGACGGTGAGAGGCAGGCGCATCAGGGTCATGCCCCGGGTGCGCGCCTGGAGCACCGTCACCACATAGTTGAGCCCGCCCATGGTGAAGCCGGCGATAAAGACCACCAGCGAGACCAGCATCAGGACGATGCCGCCCCCCGCCCCCGGGGTGCCGGCGCTGATTACCTGGGGCGGGTAAAGGGTCCAGCCCCCGCCGGAGGGCCCGCCGGGCACGAAGAAGCTCGCCACCAGGATCAGCACCGAGGCCAGGTAGAACCAGTAGCTGAGCATGTTGAGGAAGGGAAAGGCCATGTCCCGGGCGCCGACCATCAGCGGGATCAGGTAGTTGCCGAAGGCACCCAGGAGGAAGGCGGTGAGCAGGTAAACCACCATGATCATGCCATGCATGGTCACGTACTGCAGGTAACTGCTCGGGTCGATCAGCGAGAAGGTGCCGGGAAAGCCCAGCTGCAGGCGAATCAGGATCGACAGCACCAGGGCCACCAGGCCGATGGCGGTGGCGGTGAGGCCATACTGGATGGCGATCACCTTGGCATCCTGGCTCCAGATGTACTTGCCGAGGAAGGTCTTGGGATGGACCAGCTCCATCTCCTCGACGACCGCCGACCCCCGTGACTCCACCATGGCTTACTCCTCCTCCGTCGCCGTGAGGGTAGTGATATGGGCCACCACATCCTCCACCGCCCGCCGATTGACCAGCATCTGGGCCATGTCCACCATCTGATTGCCGTAGGGGTCGTCGGCGTGGCGCCCGCGAATCCCCTCCCTGAAGTGTTCCAACTGGCGGATCAGATACCAGTCCGGCAGCCCCGCCAGGCGCGGCCCCTGGGTGGCGGGAATGCCCTGGCCCCACTCGCCGTGGCAGTTGGCGCAGGTGCGGTAGAGGCGCGCGCCCCGCCGGGCATTCCCCGACTCGGCGGGGGAGGCTTGAACCGGCTCGAAGCCGGCGATATAGGCCGCCAGGTCGGCGATGGCGGCGCCATCGGCGAGCTGCTGGGCGAAGGGGCGCATCTGCTGGCCCTGGGTATCCTCGGGATGGGTGCCACGGGCCCCGCGACGGAACAGCTCGAGCTGACGGCTGAGGTACCAGGGGGCCATGCCCGCCAGGGGCGGCGCCTGGATATTGGCATTGCCCTCGCCGTTGGCGCCATGGCAGGCGGCGCAGCTGGCATAGTGGGCCTGCCCCGCCGTGGGATCGGGGTTGGCCCGGGCCAGCCAGTCGGCCTGGGTCGGCTGCTCGGCCAGCCAGACCTCGAAGACCTCCGGTTCCACCACCTCGACCCAGGCGCGCATGGCGAAGTGGGCGATGCCGCACAGCTCGGCACACGCCACCTCGTACTCCCCCGCCTCGGTGGGGGTCAGCCAGAAATAGGAGACCTGGCCAGGTACCAGGTCCATCTTGGCGCGGAAGTTGGCCACCTGGAAGTTGTGCAGCACATCCTTGGAACGCAGCAGCAGCTTGACCGGCTGGCCCATCGGCAACAGCAGCCGCGGCTCCATCACCAGGCGATCGTCGAGCCCGGCGGGATCCTCGGTCATACCGAAGGGGTTGGTCTCGTCGATCAGGCGGGTATCGACCCGCCCCAGCTCGCCATCCTCACCGGGCAGGCGGAAGCTCCAGCGCCACTGCTGGCCCACCACTTCTACCTCATGGGCCTCCTCCGGCACGCTGACGAAGGCCCCCCAGACCCAGAGGCCAGGCGCCAACAGGGCGGCGATACCGAGGCTGGTGACCAGGGTGAGCCAGCCCTCCAGGCGCTTGTTCTCGGGATCGAAGTGGGCGCGGCGATCGGCCCGATGGCGATAGCGCAGGATGACCCAGGCGAGGAAGAGGTTGACCGCGACGAAGACCGCCCCGGTGACCAGGGCGGTGATATGGATGGTGCTGTCCATGGCGCCCCAGTTGGAGGCCAGCGGCGTCAGATGCCAGGGACTCAGCACATAGAAGACCACCGACCCCAATGTCAGCAGGATCACGACCCAGGCGATGATCATCGGCCTCTCCTCGGCCCGCCTACCCGCCGGGCCCGGCATCCACACCTCTGTCACTATAGTGAGGGGGCCGAAGGGGCGCCAATAACGCTAAATCAGCAGGCCCGGGTAGAAGCCGTCGGATCAACGGCCTAGGGCTATCGCCATTAGTAGCTCGGCGGCCCGGGGCTACCCTGGGGGCAGGCCCGCGCGGGTCAATTCAGTGACCGCGGCGCTTGGTACGGGCGGTAGCCTCGGTGAACCATGAAGAGGGGGGAGCCTCCGGCCAGGGGGAGAAGGCCGGAGGCTCGCCAGACCAACTCAGTGGCCACGGCGCTTGGTACGGGCGGTAGCTTCGGTGAACCATGAAGAGGGGGGAGCCTCCGGCCAGGGGGAGAAGGCCGGAGGCTCGCCAGACCAACTCAGTGGCCACGGCGCTTGGTACGGCCGGTGGCTTCGATGAACCATGAAGAGGGGGGGCCTCCGGCCAGGGGGAGAAGGCCGGAGGCTCGCCAGACCAACTCAGTGACCGCAGCGCTTGGTACGGCCGGTGGCTTCGGTGAACCATGAAGAGGGGGGAGCCTCCGGCCAAGGGGAGAAGGCCGGAGGCTCGCCAGACCAACTCAGTGACCGCGGCGCTTGGTACGGGCGGTGGCTTCGGTGAACCATGAAGAGGGGGGAGCCTCCGGCCAGGGGGAGAAGGCCGGAGGCTCGCCAGACCAACTCAGTGGCCACGGCGCTTGGTACGGGCGGTAGCTTCGGCGGACAAGGGGTCCTCCGGCCAGGGGTGCTTGGGATAGCGGCCGCGCATCTCCTTGCGCACCTCGAAGTAGCCGTGGCGCCAGAAGCTCGCCAGGTCATGGGTGGTCTGCAGGGGCCGCCGCGCCGGCGACAGCGGCTGCACCAGCACCGCCACCCGCCCCTCTACCAGACGCGGCGTCTCGGCCAGGCCGAACAGCTCCTGGAGCTTGACCGCCAGCAGCGGTGACTCGCCCCGGTAGTCGAGGCGCACCCGGGAGCCGCTGGGTACTCTCAGGTGCGTCGGCGCCAGGCTCTCCAGGCGCTGGCGATGCTCCCAATCCAGGCCGTCCAGCAGTAACTTGCCCAGCGGCAGGCGATCCACCGCCTCCAGGCTGCGCAGCCCCGCCAGGTGCGGCGCCAGCCAGGTCTCCAGGTCGGCCAGCAGGGCCGGCGTGGACCAGTCGGGCCACTGCTCTTTGGGCAGCTCGCGGCGCAATAGCGCCATCCGCGCCCGGAGCTGCTCACCCTCCTCGTCGAAGGCCAGCTGGCCCCGCTCGCGAAGGGCCGAAAGCAGCGCCGCCTCCGCCGCCTCGGCGGGCAGCTTGGCCAGGGGACGGCGCGCCAGGATCGCCTCGTCCAGGGCCTTGACCTCCTCCCCCACCAGGCGCCCGGCCTCGGCGTCCCAGCGGATCCGCGGCCGCCAGGTCTCGATCTCGGGATACCAGGTCGCCAGGCGCGGGCGCTCCACGGCCAGGGCGCTGAAGATCCGCGCCCCCTCCGGCTTGCCGTCCAGGGCCACCGCCACCAGGGTCGCCGCCTGGGCCAGGGGGTGCGTCTCGGGTAGCCAGGCCTGGCTGCCGCCGGCCAGCTTGAAGCGTCCGGGCGCCAGGTTGATGGCGACCCGCTCCGGCCAGGCGAGGGCAGCCAGTTCGCCGAGCGGCGAGAGATCCGCGACCTCGAGGCCCACCCCGGCAATCCGCGCCAGGCGCCTGGCCTCGCGACGCCACTGGGCCTCGCTGCCCTGGGCCCGGGGGCCAGGCAGTCGGCGGAAGGCCTCGGCCAGGTCGTCATGCTCGATGCCCGTCTCCAGGGCGGCGGCCAGCCAGCAGGCCAGGGGCTGAGCGTCGATCCCGGCGGCGCACACCAGCATCGCCGCCAGGCGCGGATGGCAGGGCCAGCGCTCGGCATCGCGCCCCGGCCCGGTCAGCCGATGCTCGGCGTCGAGCAGACCCAGGCGCCGCAGTCGCGCCCGTCCCGCCGCCAGCGCCGCGGCGGGGGGCGGCGTCACCCAGGCCAGCGCCTCGGCCTCGGTGACGCCCCAGCGCGCCAGCTCGAAGGCTAGCGGGGCCAGGTCGGCCTGCAGCAGCTCCGGCTCGCCATGGGCCGGCAGCGCCTGCTCCGCCGCCCACAGCCGATAGCAGGCCCCGGGGCCCTGACGCGCCGCCCGCCCCCGTCGCTGCTCGGCGCTGGCCCGGTTGACCCGCCGGGTGACCAGTCGGCTCAGGCCGGTACGCGACTGGAATTCCGGCACCCGCTCGAAGCCGGCATCGATGACGATACGCACCCCATCCACGGTGACGCTGGACTCCGCCAGGGCGGTGGAGAGCACCACCCGACGCCGCCCCTCGGGATCCCGGGCCAGGGCTCGGCGCTGCTCGGAGAGCGGCAGGCGCCCATGCAGTTCGAGCACCGGCGTGTCCAGGTCACCGAGTTCCCGGGCCAGGCGGCGGATCTCCGCCACCCCGGGCAGAAACACCAAAACATCGCCCTCATCGGCGACCAGGGCCTCGCGGATCACCGCCGCCTGGTGACGTTCGGGCCGCGCGCGGCTGGGCATGGCGCGATATTGGGTGGTGACCGGGTAGGTCCGGCCCGGGCAGCGCAACACCGGGGTCGCCTCCCCCAGCACCCCGAGCAGGGTGGCCTCGTCCAGGGTCGCCGACATCACCAGCAGGCGCAGCGCCTCGCGTAGCCCCTCCTGGGCATCCAGGGTCAGGGCCAGGCCCAGGTCGGCCTCCAGGCTACGCTCGTGGAACTCGTCGAAGATCACCCCGGCCACCCCCTCCAGGCTGGGGTCGGCCTGGAGCATGCGGGTCAATACGCCCTGGGTGACCACCTCCAGGCGGGTCTCGGGGCCGACCCGGGACTCGCCGCGCATCCGGTAGCCCACCGTCTGGCCCACCGACTCGCCCAGGTTGGCGGCCAGTTGCGCCGCCGCCAGCCGCGCCGCCACCCGCCGCGGCTCCAGCAACAGCAGCCTGCCCCCTCGGCACCAGTCGCTTTCGAGCAGCGCCAACGGCACCCGGGTGGTCTTGCCGGCGCCGGGCTCGGCGATCAACAAGGCCCGGGAATGCGCCTCCAGGGTGGCCTGAATCTCGGGCAATTGGCTATCGATGGGCAGGGAATCGCGCATAAGGCTCTCGGGGTTCGTGCGAAGGCCGGGCCGCCAACGACCACGGCCCGACGGGGTCGCCGGGCCGTGGGGAAAAACGGGGCGCCGGGTCAGCCGCCCAGTTTACCGAAAATCGCCGCCAGATCGATGCGGTTCTCCTGGGCGCGCAGGTCGAGGAGTTTCTCGAGGCCCGCCAGGTGGTTGTCGATGGCCCGACGGGCGCCGTCGGCGTCGCCGTCGCGCAGGCAGGCCAGCAGGGTGTCGTGGTCCCCTTCCAGGTAACAGGAGGCCAGGCTCGGCTGCTTGTAGAGGGCGATCACGATGGAGGTGCGCAGGATCAGCTCGGAGAGCATCTTGCCGAGGATGCGATTGGGGGAGTGATCGGCCAGGTAGTGGTGAATGGCCAGGGAGTGCTCGATGCGCGCCCCCTCGTCGCCCTCGGCATAGGCGGCCTTCTCGGCCTCCATATGGCCGGCCAGCACCGCGCACTGCTCGGGCTCCAGTTTCCCGGCCAGCAGGGCCACCACCTCGCCCTCCACCAGGCGCCGGGCGGCGAAGATCTCATGGGTTTCGTCGATATCCGGGGCGCAGACCCGCGCCACCTGATTGGGCTGCTGGGTGATCACATGGTAGGAAGCCAGCCGGGTCAGGGCCTTGCGCACCACCGAGCGGCTGACGCCGAAGATCTCGCCCAGGGCCACCTCCGGCAGCCGGGTCCCCGGCGGCAATCGCTGGCTCAGCACCGCCTGGCGAATCATATCGACGATATGCTGATCGCTGATGCGTCCGCCCGCCTTCACCTCGGCGAGCATGGTCTCCTGCCATTGATTATTCATCGCGTGGCGCCCACTCCGCTCCGTCTTGTTGGTATCCCAGCCCGCCCTTTCCAATGGCGCAGTCGCTGAACATCATTTCCTACCCATAGTGTATACAAAAATGGGCAAGGGGGCACTCAGGGAGCCTCGGCGCCGGCCCGTTTGACCCCGCAGCCCTTGAGGATCACCCGGCAGAGGAAGTCGGTGGCCCGGGCATAGTCGGCGTCGGAGAGGCTCTCCTGGCCGGTGATGCCCAGCACCTGGGCCTCGAAGTCGGCGTAGTGCTGGGTGGAGGACCAGATCAGGAAGATCAGCCACACCGGATCCACCGGGTCCATCAGGCCGCGCTCGGCCCACTGCTCGAAGACCCGGGCCCGGGCCTGCACCCAGTCGCGCAGCTCGCCGTGCAGGTACTCCTGGAGGAAGGGCGCGCCGCCGAGAATCTCCGCGGCGAACAGCCGCGAGCCCTGGGGATGGCTGCGGCTCAGCGCCATCTTGCTGCGGATAAAGGCCTCCAGCACCTCGGCGGGGTCGTCCTCGACGCGGATATCGTCGAGCATGGCGTTCCAGCGCGCCATCATCCGTTCCAGCAGGGTGACATAGAGCCGGCGCTTGCTGCCCACGTAGTAGAGCACGTTCGATTTCGGCAACCCGGCGGCCTCGGCAATGGCCTGGACGCTGGCGCCACGGTAGCCGTGGCAGGCGAAGACGCGCTCGGCGGCCTCGAGAATCAGCTGCTCGTTGCGGGTGCGGGTCGGCGTCGAATCGACGGAATTCATGGAGGTCATCACTTACCGCTCGGCTGCAAAGCCACAAGCTTGCCGTAGCCCCGGGCCCGGTGCAACGCCTTGGCGAAAGCCCTGGCCTATTAAAGACCAAGACGCTATTGCCTAGGCCCGGGGCTACTCTGGGGGCAGGCACTTCGCAAAGACGCTGTGAACCCCTCCCTGGGCGCTCGACTTTTTCGTCCCTGAAAAAGACGCTTTGCTACGACCTGCCCCCAGCGCCCCTCCGGCAGTCAGACTGCGATAACACAGCCCCCGTTCCTCGACACTGAAGACGAAATTTCCCCTTGCACTTTGGGCGGGGATCGGCCACGCTTTCTAAAAGTTGACCGATCGGTCAAGACAACGACAGACGATAACAACCAGCGGATACGCCAATGATCGACTTCTATCTCAATGGCCAACGCCAAAGCGGCGTCGAGGTGCCCCCTGACACCAGCGTCCTCGAACTGCTGCGGACCCGACTCGGCAAGACCGGCACCAAGGAGGGCTGCGCCTCCGGTGACTGCGGCGCCTGCACCGTGACCATCGGCGAGCCCAATGCCGACGGCGAACTGGAGTATCGCACCGCCAACGCCTGCATCACCCCGGCCCACCAGCTCCAGGGCTGTCACCTGGTCACCGTGGAGGGCCTGGCCCGGGGCGATGCCCTGCACCCGGCCCAGGCGGCCATGGTGGAGTGCCACGCCAGCCAGTGCGGCTTCTGTACTCCGGGTATCGTGATGTCGCTGTTCACCCTCCACGAGAACCAGCGCCGCACCCCCGCGCCGCTGACCCAGGCGCGCCTGGAGCAGGCCCTGGGCGGCAACCTGTGCCGCTGCACCGGTTACCGGCCGATCCGCGACGCCGCCCTGACCATGGGCGACTACCCGGACACCCACCCCAGCTGGGCCGACGATCCGGGCCTGGCCGTCGACGTGGGCAAGCAGCGCCAGGCGGCCCCTGCTGAGCTGGCCGGCCAGGGCCACTTCAGCGCCCCCCGCGACCTGGCCGCGCTGCGCCGCCTCAAGGCCGAGCGTCCCCAGGCACGCCTGGTGGCCGGGGCCACCGACCTGTGGCTGGAGACCACCCAGCAGCTCAAGGCCCTCGACGACCTGATCGATGTGCGCCGGGTCGCCGAGCTCAACGAGATCGACGCCACCGACGACGGCTGGTGGATCGGCGCCGCCGTGCCCCTGTCGCGGCTCGAGCCGCTGCTGGAGGAGGCCTATCCGGCCTTCGCGCACCTGCTGCACCGCTTCGCCTCCCAGCAGATCCGCAACCGCGCCACCCTGGGCGGCAATATCGCCAACGCCTCGCCGATCGGCGACAGCCCCCCCGTGCTGCTGGCCCTCGAGGCCCGGCTGCTGCTGGATGGCCCCGACGGCGAGCGGGAGCTGCCCCTGGGCGACTTCTTCCTCGACTACAAGAAGACCGCCCTGGCCGATAACGAATTTATTCGCGGCATCTTCCTGCCGCGCCCGGCGGCGGACCAGAATCTCAAGGTGTGGAAGCTGTCCAAACGTCGTGAGGACGATATCTCCGCGGTACTGGCGGCCTTCGCCTGGCGCCTGGAGGAGGGCGTGATGCGCGACGTGCGCCTGGCCTTCGGCGGCATGGCGGCGATTCCCCGCCGGGTGCCCCGCACCGAGGCGGCCCTGGAGGGGCAGGCCCCCAGCCTCGAGGCCTTCGCCGCGGCCAAGGCGGCCCTCGACCAGGAGCTCTCGCCGATGAGCGATGTGCGCGGCAGCGCCGAGTACCGCAAGCTGGCCGCCGCCAACCTCCTCGAACGCCTGCGGCTGATGATCGACACCACCCACAACGACACCAAGGTGACCCTCGATGCGTACGCTCACTGAACTCGCCCCCGAGGCTTCCCAACAGGCCCCGAGCCTCCGGGCCGAGACCGGCAGCGGCGCCGCCGGCCAGTCCCGGATTCACGAGAGCGCCGTCAAGCACGTCACCGGCCGGGCCGCCTATATCGACGATATCCCCTGCCCCGCCGACACCCTGCACCTGGCCCTCGGCCTGTCACCGGTGGCCCATGGCCGCCTGACCCGCCTCGACCTGGAGAAGGTCAAGGCCGCCCCCGGGGTGGTGGACGTGATCACCATCGTCGACGTGCCCGGCCACACCGATATCGGCCCGGTCTTCCCCGGCGACCCGCTGTTCGTCGACGACGAGATCAGCTATGTGGGCCAGGTGATCTTCGCCGTGGCCGCCGAGAGCTACCAGGCCGCCCGCCGGGCGGTGACCCTGGCGGTGGTGGAGATCGACGAGCAGCCGGCCAGCCTCGACCCGGTGGCCGCCGCCGAACGCGGCGACTTCGTGCGCCCCACCCATCACCACCAGAGCGGTGACTGGGAGCAGGCCCTGCGCGACGCCACCTACGTGCTGGAAGGCGAGCAGTTCGTCGGCGGCCAGGAGCACTTCTACCTGGAGGGCCAGGCCTGCCTGGTGACCCCCAGCGAGGACGAGGGGGTGGTGATTCACACCTCCAACCAGCACCCCAGCGAGACCCAGAAGCTGGTCGCCGAGGTGCTGGATATCCCCTTCCACGCGGTCACCGCCGAGATGCGCCGCATGGGCGGCGGCTTCGGCGGCAAGGAGACCCAGGCCTCGCCCTGGGCCTGCATCGCCGCCCTGGTCGCCCGGCGCACGGGCCGCGCCGCCAAGCTGCGCCTGCCCCGGGCCGAGGACATGCGCGCCACCGGCAAGCGCCACCCCTTCCATAACCGCTACCGCCTGGGCATCGACGACCAGGGCGTGCTGGTCGGCGGCGAGATCACCGTGATCGGCGACTGCGGCTATTCGCCGGACCTCTCCGATGCGGTGGTGGATCGCGCCATGTTCCACTCCGACAACGCCTACTCCCTGGGCCAGGCCCGGGTCACCGGCCACCGCGCCAAGACCCACACCGCCTCCAACACCGCCTTCCGCGGCTTCGGCGGCCCCCAGGGGGTGATGATCATCGAGCAGGTGATGGACGATATCGCCCGGCATATCGGCGAGGACCCGCTGACGGTGCGCAAGCGCAACCTCTACCGTCCCGGCCGCGACGTCACCCATTATGGTCAGCGGGTCGAGCAGCTCCAGCTGCTGCATGACCTGATCGCCGAACTCGAGCAGAGCAGCGACTACTGGGCGCGTCGCCAGGCGATCAGCGACTTCAACCGAACCAGCCCGATCATCAAGAAGGGCCTGGCGCTGACCCCGGTGAAGTTCGGCATCTCCTTCACCGTCCAGCACCTCAACCAGGCCGGCGCCCTGCTCCACGTCTATACCGACGGCAGCGTGATGATCAACCACGGCGGCACCGAGATGGGCCAGGGCCTGCACACCAAGGTGTGTCAGGTGGTGGCCCGGGAGCTGGGCCTGGATATCGAGCGGGTGCGCATCACCGCCACCCGCACCGACAAGGTGCCCAACACCTCACCCACCGCGGCCTCCAGCGGCGCCGACCTCAACGGCCAGGCCGCCAAGGACGCCGCCGCCAAGCTGCGCGAGCGGCTCTTCGACTTCGCCGCCGAGCACTACCGCCTGGATCGCGACGGCATGCGCCTCGAGGGTGGCGCCCTGGTGGCCGGACAAGGCGAGGCCGAGCGCCGCCTGCCCTGGGCGGAGCTGGTGCAGGCCGCTTATCTCGGGCGCGTCTCGCTCTCCGAGAAGGGCTTCTATGCCACCCCGCTGATCCACTACGACCGTAATACCGGCAAGGGCCGCCCCTTCTACTACTATGCCCATGGCGCCGCGGTCAGCGAGGTGGAGGTGGATACCCTGAGCGGCGAATACCGGGTCAGCCGGGTGGATATCCTCCATGACGTGGGCGACTCCCTGAACCCGGCCATCGATATCGGCCAGATCGAGGGCGCCTTTATCCAGGGCATGGGCTGGATGACCAGCGAGGAGCTGAAGTGGAACGACGCCGGCCGCCTGGTCTCCGACGGCCCCGCCACCTACAAGATCCCCGCCTTCGGCGATCTGCCGCCGGTGATGAACGTCAAGCTGCTGGAGGGCCACCCCAACTCCCAGGCCAGCATCTACCGCTCCAAGGCCGTCGGCGAGCCGCCCTTCATGCTCGGCATCTCGGTGTGGTCGGCGCTGCGCGACGCCCTGGCGAGCCTGGCCGACTACCGGGTCGCCCCGCAGCTCGACACCCCGGCCACCCCGGAGCGGGTGCTGATGGTGGCCCAGGCCCTGCGCGACGCCCAGGGAGCGGCCTGAGATGGGCGCCCTCTCCTGGCACCAGGCCCTGCATCGCCTCCAGCGGGAGGCGGTGCCCCATGCCCTGGCCAGCGTGGTGGGCGCCGCCGGCTCCACCCCGCGGGAACCCGGCGCCAAGATGGTGATCACCGCTGAGGGCGTCCACGACACCCTGGGCGGCGGCACCTTCGAGTACCAGGTGATCGACGCCGCCCGCCGCGCCCTGGCCGAGGACGAATTCGGCCCGCGGCTGGAGGCCTTCCCCCTGGGCGGGCGCTCCGGCCAGTGCTGCGGCGGCTATGTGCATGTGCTGATCGAGGTCTTCGGCGGCGCCGAGATGACGGTGGCGCTGTTCGGCGCCGGCCATGTGGGCCAGGCCCTGGTGGGGCTGCTGGCCCCCCTGCCCTGGCGGGTGCTGTGGCACGACAGTCGGGAAGACGCCTTCCCGGCCTGGGCCGCCGACCAGCCGCGCCTCGAGTGTCACCACGCGCCGGACCCCACCGAGGCGGTGGCGGCCCTGCCCGCCGGCTGCCACGCCCTGGTGATGACCCATGACCACGGCGAGGACCGTGCCCTGGTGGACGACCTGCTGGCCCGGGGCGACTGCGCCTCCCTGGGGCTGATCGGCTCCGACAGCAAGTGGGCCAGCTTCAAGCGCCGCCTGGCGGACGCGGGTCACGGCCCCGAGGCCCTGGCCCGGGTGCGCTGCCCCATCGGCATCCCCGGCGCCAAGGGCAAGCTGCCCTACGAGATCGCCCTGGCGGTGAGTGCGGAGCTCTTGACCCTCAAGCCGGAAACGGCGCAGCCGGATCGCCGCGGGGTCGCCCCCGAGGTACTGCGCGACGCCTTCTCGCAACCCAAGACATCATGATCGACGGGTGGCCCGGCCACCCGCCCCTGGAGAATCCCATGAGCAACGCCCAGACTCGGGTCCTGCGCGGCCCCTTGCTGAGCTTTATCAACGACCCCGGCGAGGGCGACAGCCCCGCCGAGGGCAGCGTCCTGCACCTGGAAGATGGCGCCCTGTGGCTGGAAGACGGCCGCATCCGCGCCGCCGGCGACTACCGGGAGCTGGCCCCCCAGCTGCCCGCGGGTATCGAGGTGGTCGACTATTCCGGCAAGCTGATCCTGCCGGGCTTTATCGACAGCCATGTGCACTATGCCCAGCTCGATATCATGGCCTCCTACGGCCGCCAGCTGCTCGACTGGCTCAACGACTACACCTTCCCGGAGGAGTGCCGCTTCGCCGAGCGCGCCCACGCCGAGGAGGTCGCCGACGCCTTCCTCACCGAGATGCTGCGTGCCGGCACCACCAGCGCCCAGGTCTTCTGCACCTCGCACCCCAACTCGGTGGAGGCCTTCTTTAGCGCCTCCGAGAAGCGCGGCCTGCGCATGCTGGCCGGCAAGGTGCTGATGGACCGCCACGCCCCGGAGGCCCTCACCGACACCGCCGAGGGCGGCATCGCCGACAGCGAGCGGCTGATCGCCGACTGGCACGGCAAGGGGCGCCTCGGCTACAGCCTGACCCCGCGCTTCGCCCCCACCTCCACCCCGGCACAGCTGGATGCCACCGGCGGCATCCTGCGCAACGCCCCGGACCTGCACCTGCAGACCCACCTCTCGGAGAACAAGGGCGAGATTGCCTGGGTGGCGGAGCTGTTCCCGGAGTGCCGCGACTACCTGGCGGTCTACGAGCGCTTCGGCCTGGTGGGCCCGCGCAGCACCTTCGCCCACGGCATTCACCTGGACCAGGAGATGCGCAATCGCCTGGCCGCCGCCGGCGCCAATATCGCCTTCTGCCCCACCTCCAACCTCTTCCTGGGCAGCGGCCTCTTCGATCGCCAGGCCTGCCGCGACGCCGGCCTCAACACCACCCTGGCCAGCGACGTGGGCGGTGGCACCGACCTCTCGGGCCTGGCCACCCTCAAGGCCGCCTACCAGGTGGGCCAGTTGCTGGACCAGCCGATGACCGCCTGGCAGGGCTTCTACCGCCTGACCCTGGGCAATGCCCGGGCCCTGCACCTCGACCAGCATATCGGCAGCCTGCGCCCCGGCGCCGAGGCCGATATCGTGGTCCTCGACCCCGCCGCCACGCCGCTGCTGGCACGGCGCACCGCCCGCACCCAGAGCCTGGCGGAGACCCTCTTCGCGCTGATGATCCTCGGCGATGACCGGGCGGTCCATGCCACCTGGGCCGGTGGTCAATGCCTGCACCGGAGGGACGCCATCGCCTAAGACATCCTGAGTTTTCCTGTTGCCTCGCGCTATTGGGCGGCCATGCCATGCATGGACCGCCCCTTTTTACTGATGCTTCGCAGATCAGCGTGAAGGCCTGGTTGGCTACTGGGGTTGTGGGAGTCCGGATTCCGGCGGTCCGACGCTTCGGCGATTGGGCGACGCAGTCGCCCTTGGTGCCTGGCGGCGCCAATCACTCGGCATAGCCGAGTTCCCACAGGTAGGCTGGGTAGCTATTCCCACAGTGGGCTTGGTTAGCCACTGGTGTTGTGGGAGTTCGGGTTCCCCGAACGATTGGGCGACGCAGTCGCCCCTGGCGACAGCCAAGGCTTTCCAGATCGCCCTTCGGGCGATATCGCGCGGAATCCGCGCTCCCACGGAAACCATGGTGGCGGCTTGAGGGGCAACATAGAATCTCCCACAATGGTGTTCACGCCAGAATGCGTTGAACCTTTTTTATTACGCCATCGCCTCCAGTCGCTGCAGGAGATCGCGGCGCCGCGTCTCGGGCATAAAGGCCGCCTCCAGGGCGTTGCGCGCCAGGCCCAGGAAGATCGCCTCGTCCCAACCGAAGGCCCGCTGGCAGGCGAGGTAGTTGTCCAGCACGCCGCCGCCGAAGTAGGCGGGATCATCGGAGTTGAGGGTCAGGGTGAGCCCCGCCTCGAGCAACTGCGGCAGGGGCAGCTCGCCGAGCTCCTTGACCACCTTGAGGCGCAGATTGGAGAGCGGGCAGACGGTGAGGGGAATCCGCTCACCGGCCAGGCGTTGCAGCAACTCGGGATCCTCGATGGCGCGCACGCCATGGTCGATACGGCACACCCCCAGGCAGTCCAGGGCCTCGCGGATATAGGCCGGTGGCCCCTCCTCCCCGGCATGGGCCACCCGCGGCAGGCCCAGCTCCTTGGCCCGCCGGAACACCTCCGCGAACTTGCTCGGCGGGTGGTCCATCTCGGCGCTGTCCAGGCCCACCGCATCGATCAGTTCCCAGTAGGGGGAGGCCGCCTCCAGCACCTCCAGGGCCTCCTCGGCGGGGCGATCGCGCAGGAAGGCCAGGATCAGCCCCGTGGAAAGGCCCAGCTCCCGCTCGGCGTCACGCATGGCCCGATAGAGCCCCTCCACCGGTACCGCCAGGGGCAGCCCCCGGGCCAGATGGGCCTGGGGATCGAAATGCAGGTCCACATGCACCACGCCCTCGGCGTGGGCGCGGCGGAAGTAGCGCATCGCCAGCTCGTGGAAGTCCTCGCGCCGCTGCAGGACTCCCATGCCCTGGTAGTAGAGGTCGAGAAAGGATTGCAGGTCGTCGAAATCATAGGCCCGGCGTACCGCCTCCACATCGGCATAGGGCAGGTCCACCCGGTTGCGCTCGGCCAGCTCGAACATCAGCTCGGGCTCCAGGGTGCCCTCGATATGCAGATGCAGCTCGGCCTTGGGCAGACGGGTCAAAAAATCACGCATGGCCATCTCCTCATTGGGCTTTTACCTATCCTGCTAGATCTTGACCAGTTGCGCAAAGTTTCTACGTCAGCTGCCCTTCCACCAGGCGATAGCTGCGCCGGATCCCCGGTAGCGGCGCGGCATCCCGCCATTGATGGATCAGATAGAGCAGGCTGCGCCCCTCGAGCCAGGCATCCAGGCGCGCGGCGATGCGTGCCGCCATGGCCGCATCCACCCCGGCGAAGGGCTCGTCGAGGATCACCAGGCGGGCGCGCTCGCGCAGCAGCACCCGGGCCAGCGACAGGCGCCGCGCCTGGCCCCCGGAGAGCAGGCCGCCACCCTCGCCGACCCGGGTCGCCAGCCCCTGCGGCAGGGCCGCGGCCCAGTTATCCAGCTCGACCAGCGCCAGCACCCGCCACAGCGCCGCCTCCTCCGCCTCGGGGGCGGCCAGGCGCAGGTTGGCCGCCAGGCTATCGTCGAACAGCTCCAGCCGCTGGGTCTGCCAGGCCAGGGCCTCCCGCCAGGCCGCGGGCGACAGCGCACCGAGCGGCCGCCCCGCCACTTTGACCTCTCCTGCGGTGGCCGTCAGCTGGCCCGCCACCAGCGCCGCCAGGCTCGACTTGCCGGCCCCGGAGGCGCCCAGCAGGGCGATGCGCTCCCCCGGGGCCAGGCGCAGCGAGACCTCGCAGAGCGCCGGGGTCAGGGCCCCGGGATAACGCAGGGTCACGCCCTCCAGGGCGAGCTCGGGCACCCCCGCCGCCAGCGTCTGATCGCCTCCCAGGGGCGCCCGTGGTGCGGCCTCCAGGGCATTGAGCCGCTCGGCGGCGGCCAGGCTGGCGCCGAGCTGGGTAAAGGCCGCCGGCAACGCCGCCAGGGCCTCGCCCATGGCCAGCAGCGCCAGGGGCATCATCACCATCACCGGCCCCGATAGCTGACCTGCCTGATGGGCGGCTGCGGCCAGCCAGAGCGCCAGCACGGCGGTGCCACTCACCGTCAGCCCCACCAGAGCATTACCGACGGCGCTACGCAGCCCCAGCCGCCACTGGTCGGCATAGAGGGCCGATTCCTCGGCTTCCAGGCGCGTGCGCTGGCGCCCCAGGCTGCCATAGGCGATCCACTCGGGGAGGCCCTGCAGGGTCTCCACCGCCTGCCCGCGCAGCCGGTCGAGGCTCGCCACCCGGCGCCGGCTGGGGACCAGGCCCCAGCGCGCCTGGCCCAGCACCAGCCAGGCCCAGGCCAGCAACAACGGCAGCGCCACCAGGGCGCCGATCATGGGGGCAAAGAGCGCCAGGAAGCCCGCCACGCCGAGAATCGCCAGCAGCGCCACCAGCGGCGGTGCCAGCAGGCGCAGGTAGAGCCCATCCAGGGTATCGATATCGGCGGTCAGGCGATTGAGCCACTCGCTGGCCCGACGCCGGGCCAGCGAGTGGCCGTCGAGGCCGGCCAGCACCGCGAACAAGCGGGCGCGCAGGTCGGCCAGCAAGCGCAACACGCTGTCATGGTTATAGAGGCGCTCCAGGTAGCGGGCCACCGTGCGCGCCACGGCGAAGAAGCGGATCCCGCCCCCGGGCACATAGACATCCAGGCTGGCGGCCATCCCGGCGGCTAGCAGCAGGCCGGTCAGCGCCGTGGCGGTAATAAACCAGCCGGACAGGGCCAGCAGGCCGATGGCCGAGGCCACGGTGGCCAGCAGCAACAGGGCCCCCACTTGCAGGCGCCGGCGGCGCCGACCCAGGAGCCGCAACCAGGGGGCCAGGGTCTGGCGTAGCGAAGGGTTACTCATCGACCCCCTCCTCCGATTTCGCGCCATCGTCCAGGCGGATCACCCGATCGGCCAGGGCCAGCAGGGCCGGCTGGGTAATGGTCGAGACCACCACGCCCTGGGCTAGCCTAAGCGAAGACTCAGCCATCACTCACTTCCTCCGGCGTCGTGCCATCGTCCAGGCGGATCACCCGATCGGCCAGGGCCAGCAGGGCCGGCTGGTGGCTCGCCACCACCAGGGTGCGCCCCTCGGCGGCCAGGCTCTGCAGGCCACGAATCACCGCCGCCTCGCTGTCGCTGTCGAGGCTGGCGGTGGGCTCATCCAGCAGCACCAGGGGCGCCGCGGAGAGGAAGACCCGGGCCAGGGCCAGGCGCTGGGCCTGGCCCCCGGAGAGGCCACTGCCCCGCTCGCCCACCGGGGTCGCCAGGCCCTCCGGCAGCCGGGCCAACAGCTCACCGAGGCCGGCCCGCGTCAGGGCCGCGGTCATCGCGTCGTCACCGGCCTCCGGGGCCGCCAGGCGCAGGTTCTCCGCCAGGCTGCCCTGGAGGATCAGCGGCCGCTGATCCATCCAGGCCAGGGGCACGGCATCCCGGCGCAGTTCTCCCGACGCCGGCCCCATAAAGCCCGCCATCAGCCGCAGCAGGCTCGACTTGCCCGCCCCGGAGGGCCCGGCCAGGGCCAGGATCTCGCCGCGGCGCACCGCGAGATCCAGGGGCCCCACCACCACGCCCCGCCCGGGATAGGCCAGCGTGACCTCCTCGAGCTCTATCAGATGCGCCGAGGAACGAACGGGTGCCTGGACGGCCCCCTGGGGCGGCACTTCCTCGAGCAGCGCCACCAGGGACTCCGCCGCCCCCAGGGCCGCGGCCCGGTCATGATAGTGCTGAGCCAGGCTGCGCAGCGGCTGGAAGAACTCCGGCGCCAGCAGCAGCACCAGCAGGCCGCTGAACAGGGTCAGTTGCGGCGCGGGGCCGAAGTCGATATAGCCCAGCAGGCCGAACCCCACATAGATGGCCACCACGGCGATGGCCACCGAGGCGAAGAACTCCAGCACCGCCGAGGAGAGAAACGCCAGGCGCAGGGTCTTCATGCTGCGCTGGCGGTACTCGTCGGCGGCGGCGAAGACCTCCTCGGTGGCCGCCTGGGTGCGGTCGAAGAGCTGCAGGGTGGCCAGCCCCCGCACCCGATCGAGGAAATGCCCGGCCAGGCGGGTCACCGCGGCGAACTGCTCGCGATTGAGGCGCTCGGCGCCCATGCCCACCAGGGCCATAAAGAGCGGAATCAGCGGTGCGGCCAGCAAGAGGAACAGCGCCGCCAGCCAGTCGAGCCGGAACACCACCACCAGAATCGCCAGAGGCAGCAGCAGCGCCAGGCGCAACTGGGGCAGGAAGCGCGCGAAGTAGCCGTCCAGGGCCTCCATTTGCTCCACCAGTTGCGAGGCCAACCCGGCGCTATGGCGCCCCGCCAGCCCCACCGGCCCCAGGACCGTCAGGTGATCGAGGAGGCTATGACGCGCCCGCCGCCGAATGGCCAGGCTGGCGGCCTGGGAGAGCGCCTCCTGGCCCCACTGCAGCAGGGCACGAACCACCAGCACCGCCGCCAGGGCCAGGAAGGCGGGCATCAACTCGACCAAGGGGCGCTGATCCACCAGCAGGCGGGAGATCAACCAGGCCAGCAGCGCCATCTGCGCCAGGGTGGCCAGGCCGACGCCGACGCCGGCCAGGGTGGCCAGGCCCAGGCGCCGGCGCTCCCCCGCCGCCAGCTCGGTCAGCCAGCGGCGCGGCGTCAGGGGCTCCGGCATGGGCTTAATGGTATCCCTCACCCACCTTGACCTTGCCGCGGAACACCCAGTAGCTCCAGGCGGTGTAGGTCAGCACGATGGGAATCACGAAGAGCACCCCGATCAGCAGGAAGAGCTGGGACTCCGGCGCCGAGGAGGCGTCCCAGATGGTGTAGTCGGGTGGCACGATCACCGGCCACTTGCTGACCACCAGCCCCAGGTAGGTAAAGATATACAGGCCCACGGTGGCCACGAAGGGCAGGCCCTCGCGGCGCCGACGCACCGCCTGGATCAGCAGCAGCGCACAGCCCAGGGCCAGGGCCGGGAAGATCCAGATCAGCTGGATATGGCCGAACCAGCGCTCCCAGACATCCGGGTTCACGAAGGGCGTCCACAGGCTGATGATCAGGAACACCGCCAGCACCAGGGCCAGCAGGGTCGGGGTGATGCGGTAGGCCCACGCCTGCACATGCCCCTCCGACTTCATGATCAGCCAGGTGGCGCCGAGCAGCGCATAGCCGGCCATCAGGCCGAAGCCGGTGAGCACGCTGAACGGCGTCAGCCAGTCGAAGGGGCCACCCACATAGACGAAGTCCTCCACCGCGAAGCCCTGGATATAGGCGCCCACCACGGCGCCCTGGGCGAAGGCGGCCACCGCCGAGCCCCAGCTGAAGGCGCGGTTCCACCAGTGGCGGTTGGCCCGCGACTTGAAGCGGAACTCGAAGGCCACGCCGCGGAAGATCAGCCCCGCCAGCATCAGGAAGACGCCGATATAGAGTGCCGGCAGGAACACCGAATAGACCAGCGGGAAGGCCCCCAGCAGGCCGGCCCCGCCCAGCACCAGCCAGGTCTCGTTGCCGTCCCAGACCGGCGCCACCGAGTTCATCATCACGTCGCGGGAGTCCTCGTCCGGGGCGAAGGGGAAGAGGATCCCCAGCCCCAGGTCGAAGCCGTCCATCAGCACGTACATGATCACGCCGAAGCCGATGATGACGGCCCAGATCAATGCCAGATCGATAGTACCCATCATATCGCCTCCTTAGCGATTGGCAGCGGTGGCCGCGGGGCCATCGTCGAAGGGGGTATGGCTGGCCGACAGCGGGCGCATGGCACGCTCCACCTCGCCCTGGATCTCCTCGCCGTCCTGCATGCCCTGGCGCACCACCCGGGTCAGGTAGTAGACCCCGGCCCAGAACACCAGCGCATAGACCGCCACATAGCCGATCAGGGTAAACAGCGCCATGCCGCCGGTGAGCGAGGGGGTCAGCGCCTCGCTATGGCTCATCTGGCCATAGACCAGCCAGGGGGCGCGGCCGATCTCGGTGACGAACCAGCCCGCCAGCACGGCGATAAAGGGGGTCACGCTCATCAGCCGCAACAGCTGCAGGAAGCCGCGATGCTCATAGAGGCGCCCGCCGCGACGCAGCCAGAGCCCCGCCACCGCCACGGCGATCATCAGCAGGCCCAGGCCCACCATGACCCGGAACGACCAGAACACCAGCCACACCGGCGGCTGCTCCTCCGGCTCCACCTCGCTCAGCCCCGGCACCACCCCGGCGGGATCATGGGTGAGGATCAGGCTCGCCAGGCTGGGGATGCCGATCTCGAAGCGGTTGGTCTGGTTGGCCTGATCGGGAATCGCGAACAGCAGCAGCGGCACATGGCTCGAGGTCTCCCAGTGCCCTTCCATGGCGGCCACCTTGGTGGGCTGGTGCTCCAGGGTGTTGAGGCCATGGAAGTCCCCCACCACCGCCTGGGCGGGGGCCAGCACCAGCAGCAGCCACAGGCACATGGAGAGCGCCTTCTTGTTGGCCTCCACGTCGCGCCGGATCAGCAGGTACCAGGCGCTGACCCCGGCCACCACGAAGCCGCCGGTGAGGAAGGAGGCCAGCACCATATGGGTGAAGCGGTAGGGGAAGGAGGGATTGAAGATCGCCTCCCCCCAGGCCAGCACATGGAAGCGCCCATCGATCAGCTCGGCCCCCGCCGGGGTCTGCATCCAGCTATTGGCGGCGAGAATCCAGAAGGCGGAGATAAAGGTGCCCAGCGCCACCATAAGGGAGGCAAACAGATGCACCCCCTGGGGGACCTTGCCGCGCCCGAACAGCAGCACGCCGAGGAAGCCCGCCTCCAGGAAGAAGGCGGTGACCACCTCGTAGCTGAGCATGGGACCCAGGAAGTTGGCGGAGGCCAGGGAGAAGTTGCTCCAGTTGGTGCCGAACTGGAAGGACATCACGATGCCCGACACCACCCCCATGCCGAAGACCACGGCGAAGACCTTGGTCCAGAACAGCGCCAGTCGATCCCAGGCGGGATTGGCGGTCTTGTAGAAGAGGCCATGCAGCAAGGCGATATAGGACGCCAGGCCGATCGTGAAGACCGGAAATATCGCGTGAAAGGACACCACGAACGCGAACTGGATTCGCGATAGCAGTAAGGGGTCAAGCTCCATGGTTGTCTCCCTGATGGCGAGCGTAAGCCGATGATGCTAATTGAGCCTAGTGACAAATTCGGCTCGCGTCGTGACGCGAGCCTATCTGGATATGCTTATGCTAGGCCCCTGGGGCATCAGGGGGAATGGATGAGCTCCCGCCAGGGTGTGTCCGGTTGCCGCAGTTGGGCGACTTTTGGCTGTGGTGGATTGCCGCAGTGCGCCGCGGCCGACCAGGAAACCTCGCCGGGCACTGGCCCGGCGGGGTCCCTTCCCGACGGCCCGGGCCGTCGGCGCGACAGTCTCAGGCGGTGCCCAGCAACCAGCCCAGATACCCCAGGTAGGCGACATAGATGGCCAGCAGCGCGCCCCCTTCGAAGCGGTTGATGCGCCCGTCGCGGCCCCGCCAGCCGATGGCGAAGATGGCCATCAGCAGGGTCATGACCGCCATCACCGGCCAGTCGCGCATCATCACCTCGCCACCGGCATCGATCGGGGCGATCGCCCCCGCCAGGCCCACCACCCCCAGGGTATTGAAGAGGTTGGAGCCCACCACATTGCCCAGCACCAGGTCGTGCTCGCGGCGCCGCAGGGCGCTGAGGGAGGCGGCCAGTTCCGGCAGGGAGGTGCCCACCGCCACCACGGTCAGGCCGATCACCAGGTCGCTGACGCCGAGGCTCTCGGCGATCGCCACCGCGCCCCACACCAGCAGGCGGGAGCTGGCCACCAGCAGCACCAGGCCGACCAGGGTCCAGCCCAGGGCCCTGGGCAGCGCCATGGGCGTCTCGGCGAGCAGCTCCTCGGTCTCGTCGCCGAGGCTATCGGCCTGGCGGCCCTGCCACAGGCTGTAACCGATAAACACGGCCAGCAGCCCCAGCAGCAGCCAGGCATCGCCATGCCCCACCACCCCGTCGCGCAGCTGCCATAGCGCCAGCAGGGTGATAGCGCCGAGGATCGGCAGCTCGCGGCGCAACACCCGGGAGTGCACCGCCAGCGGCGAGATCAACGCCACCAGGCCGAGGATCAGGCCGATATTGGCGATATTCGAGCCATAGGCGTTGCCCAGGGCCAGGCCGGGGTTACCCTGCCCCGCCGCCAGCGCCGAGACCGCCAGCTCCGGCGCCGAGGTGCCGAAGCCCAGCACCAGCATGCCGATCACCAGCGGTGGCAACCCCAGATGCCGCGAGGTGGCCGCGGCCCCGGCGACGAAACGGTCGGCACTCCATACCAGCACCACCAGCCCCAGGGTGATGGCAGCTAACCAGAGCAACATGATCTCTCCTTTTACATAAGTGTTGGTTGTAGAAGCCCAGCGACCTTGCATAATGAGCCATAATGCCCCACCCACTCAGGAGGCTTGCCGTGTCATCGCTTCCTTCGCCACAGGCCGCGCCTACCGGGGCCGCGCTCGACGAGCCGCGGCATGGTGCCACATTGCCGCCACGGCGGCTACGCGCCTGTCACGAGTGCGACTGGGTCTCGGCGCTGCCACCGCTGCGCCCCGGCGAGAAGGCCGACTGCCCGCGCTGTGGGCATACCCTGGTGAGGCGCCACTATCGGGCCGCCCAACGCAGCCTGGCCCTGGCCATCGCCGCCCTGGTGGCCCTGGCGCTGGGCATCGGCTTCCCCTTCGTCAGCTTCCAGGTGGGCGGCATCGGTAACCGCATCGAGCTGACCCAGACCGCCACGACCCTGATCGGCTTCCACCAGCCCCTGGTGGCCATCGTGGTGCTGCTGACCATCGTGGTGCTGCCGGCGCTCTACCTGGCCGGCGTCATCTGGCTGCAGGGCGGCCTGATGCGCGGCACCCCCTGGCCCGGCAGCCACGCCCTGGCCCGCTCCCTGAGCCACCTCAACCCCTGGATGATGGCGGACGTCTTTATCATCGGCGCCCTGGTCAGCCTGATTAAGGTCGCCGGCCTGGCGGAGGTCCAACTGGGCACCGCCTTCTGGGCCTTCTGCGCCTTCGCCCTGCTGCTGCTGATGACCACCCAGTCCATCGATGGCGACTGGATGTGGTTCACCCTGGCCGGCGAGCCCCGCGCCCCGGAGGGCACCCTGGCCGCACAGTGCGCCGCCCCCCAGGGCATCACCGGCTGCCCCACCTGCGGCCTGATCGGTCGCCTCGACGGCCGCGGCCGCGGTCAATGCCGGCGCTGCGGGGAACGCCTGCGCGCCCGCCTGCCGCACAGCCTGCAGCGTACCTGGGCGCTGCTGGCGGCGGCCTGCATGATGTATGTGCCGGCCAATGTCTACCCCATCATGACCACCACCAGCCTCGGCCATAGCGAGCCCTCCACCATCATCGGCGGGGTGGTGGACCTGTGGCAGATGGGCTCCTGGCCGGTGGCCGCGGTGATCTTCGTCGCCAGCATCATCGTACCGGTGGGCAAGGTCGTCGCCCTGGCCTGGCTGTGCCTGGTGGTCCGGCGCAGCGACGAACTGCACGCCTCGGTGCGTACCAAGCTCTACCGGGCCACCGAGTTCATCGGCCGCTGGTCCATGGTGGACGTCTTCGTGGTGGCCATCCTGGTGGCCCTGATTCGCGCCGGTAGCCTGATGTCGATTACCCCGGGCCCCGCCGCCCTGGCCTTCGCCGGCGTGGTGGTGCTGACCATGCTGGCCGCCATGACCTTCGATCCTCGGCTGATCTGGGATCCCCCCTCGTCCCCTCGGCCTACCTCTTCTGCGTCTCAAGGAAGTTCACGATGACCGACACGCCCCGTCAGGATGACAGCCGCGCCCGGGTGAGCCCCCAGGCCCGGATCTCGCCGATCTGGATCGTTCCCCTGGTGGCGCTGATGATAGGCCTGTGGTTGATCTACGATAACTACAGCCGCCGCGGCCCCCAGATCACCCTGGAGATGCCCAACGCCGAGGGCATCGAGGCCGGCACCCTGATCAAGACCCGCAACGTGGACATCGGCCGGGTCGAGCGGGTCGCCCTCTCCGACGACCTGGGGCATGCCGAGATCACCGCCCGCCTCTCCCCGGGCAGTGAGCGCATGCTGGTGGAGGACACCCGCTTCTGGGTGGTCAAGCCGCGTATCGGCCGCGAGGGCATCAGCGGCCTGAACACGGTGCTCTCCGGCGCCTACCTGCAACTCCAGCCCGGCAGCAGCGACACCGCCCAGCGCCACTTCCAGGTCCTCGACCTGCCCCCGGCGTCTCCCGCCGACGCCGAGGGCCTGCGCATCACCCTGATCAGCCAGCTGGGTAACTCCCTGCGCCTCGGCGACCCGGTCACCTACCAGGGCTACACCGTGGGCCGGGTCGAGAGCGCCGAGTTCGACCCGGAGGCGCGGCGCATGCGCCACCGCCTGTTTATCGAAAGCCCCTACGACACCCTGGTCACCGACAGCACCCGCTTCTGGTCGGCCAGCGGCGTCGACCTGCGCCTCGACTCCGAGGGCTTCCGGGTCAGCATCGAGTCCTTCGAGGCGCTGCTCGGCGGTGGCGTGACCTTCGGCGTGCTGGAGGACCTGCCCCTGGGCAACCCGGTGGCCGAGGATGTCACCTTCACCCTCTATCCCGACGAGGAGAGCGCCCGCCAGGGCACCTTCAATCGCTACCTGGAGTATGTGCTGCTGGTGGACGACACCGTGCGTGGCCTCTCCCGCGGCGCACCGGTGGAGTTTCGCGGCGTGCGCATCGGCACCGTGGCCGCCGTGCCCTGGCGCTTCAGCGCTCCCCAGCCCAACGGTCGCCAGGGCTTCGCCATCCCGGTGTTGATCCGCATCGAGCCCCAGCGCCTGGGAGGAGAGGGCGAGCTCATCCTGGAAGAATGGCAGGCGCGCTTCGAGCGGCTCTTCGGCCTCGGCCTGCGTGCCAGCCTCAAGTCCGGCAACCTGCTGACCGGGGCCCTGTTCGTGGACCTCAACTTCCACCAGGATGGCGAGCCCTATGTGGTCGAGGAATTCGAATCGCGCCAGGTCTTCCCCACCACCTCGGGGGGCCTGGCGCAGATCGAGCAGAAGGTCTCGAGCCTGCTCGACAAGCTCAATGCCCTGGAGATGGAGCCCATCCTCGATGGCCTGGCGAGCAATTTGGCCGGGACCGAAGCGCTGGTGGGTGAGGTCCGCGAGCTCACCGAGCGGGTCGGCGGCCTGCTCGACAGCCCCGAGACCCAGGCCCTGCCGGGCAATGTCAATCGCGCCCTGGAGAGCCTGCAGCAGACCCTGGAGGGGGCCTCGCCCCAGGGCGAAGGCTACCAGGAGCTGATTCGCACCCTGGAGCGCTTCGAGCGGCTGATGCGCGAGATGCAGCCGGTGATACGCACCCTGGACGAGGATCCCCGGGCGCTGCTCTTCGACCGCAACGACGGCGATCCCCAACCCCGCGCCCCGCGCCCCTGACCCGAACAAGGAGGTTTCATGTCGCGCCTGATACTCCCGCTGCTGCTCCTTGCCCTGCTGGCCGGCTGCGCCGGCGGCGGCGCCTCGACACAGCGCTATGCCCTGCCCGGCCCCGAGGCGGCACCGAGTGCCGGTGAGACCCGGCTACTGATCGCCCCCCTGCATCTGGTGGAGTACCTCAACCAGGAAGGCATCGTCCTGCAACTGGACGATATCAGCCGCCACCAGGCCCGCGAGCACCGCTGGATCGAGGCCCCGGGCCCGCACCTGGCTCGCGGGCTGCGCGATCGCCTGGCCGAGCGGCTGCCCCGGGCCCGGGTGGCCCTGGCCCGCAGCGGCGACGCCCCGGCGCCGCGCCTGCGGCTCGAGGTGGAACGCTTCGAGGGACGCTATGATGGGATGGCCATCGCCGGCGGCACCTGGCGCCTGGAGTCGGCAGAGGGTGAGCCGCTGGCCCAGGGGCGCTTCCATGCCGAACGCCCGCTGGCCGGCGATGGCTATCCGGCCCTGGTGCGCGCGCTCGGCGAGAGCTGGGACGCGGTGGCCGACCAACTCGCCGCGGCCCTGGCGCCGCGGCTGATGACCGACCGTTAGAGGAAGAAGGCCATGGAAGACGCCCAGATAAGCGCCCTGTTGCAAGCCATTCGAGAACTGCATCAGGAGGTCGAGGGTGCCGAGGGCGCCGACGCCGAGACCCGCCGCCATGTGCTGAGCATGGCCCGGGTACGCCTAAGCACCCTGGAAGTCCCGGCCTCGCTGCCCGAGGCGATCCACGACGGCCTGCACCGCGCCCATCGGCACCTGGCCGAGCTGGCCCTGGCGCTCTACCGCGAGGGCGGCTGCGACGACCTGGACGAGGCGGGACGCCAGGCCTACCTGGACGAGCATGCCGCGCCCCTGACCACCATCGCCGGCGTCGGCGCCACCCTGGCCCGGCGCCTCTTCCTGCACGGCCTGGTCAGCCGTGAACAGCTGGAGGACGTCGACGAGGTCACCCTGGCCCGGGTGCCCGGCCTCAATGCCGGCCACCGGGCGCGGATCCTCCGGGCCCTGGGACGCGACGAGGCGGGCTAAGCCTCCCCCCCCGGTGGGGGATTCTATGTTGCCCCTCAAACCATCACCGTGATTCTGTGGGAGCTCGGCTTTGCCGAGCGATTGGCGCCGCCAGGCGCCCCATGGCGAGCCCACCATCATCGGGACACCCTCCACCGACAAGCCTGCTCACTATTGCCCGTTCTGGGCCTCCTTCAAACATACAAGCTAGCTTTAGCCGCGGTCCGACGTCTCGGCGATTTGGCCCGGTCACTCGGCCGGCACCAGCTCGCCGAGGCGATCCGGGAAATTGGTGAAGAGGCCATCCACGCCCCAGTCCACCAGCCGCGCCATGGTCTCGCCGTCGTTGATGGTGTAGATATGCACCAGCAGGTCGTTGGCCTGGGCCTGGCGTACGAAGTCGCCATCGATCACCTCGCGGCCATCATCGTAGGTCAGGTTGGTGCCCACCCCGATGGCATAGTCGGCGATCGCCTGGAAGTCGGTATCGCGGATCTCCTCCGGGGCCGGCGTCACCCCACTCCACTCCACCAGGGCCTCGGCGCCCTCCTCTTCCGGGGAGTACCAGAGCAGTTGAATCAATGGCAGCTCGGCATCGAGCTCATGCACCCGCAGCAGGCTCTGCCGGTCGAAGGACTGAATCAGCACCCTTTCGGGTTCCGCCAACCCATGGGCTTCGAGGCGCTCCACCAGGGCTTCCTCCAGCCCGGGATTGAGGTGCGGCGACTTGGTCTCCAGGTAGTAGCGCACGGAGTCGCCATAGCGCGCGAAGATCTCATCCAGGCTGAGGATCCGCGCCCCCTCATAGGCCGTCTCGGCCCGCTCGGGAAAGGCCTCGTTGAACCAGCGGCCCGCATCCAGGGCCTGCAGTTCGGCGAGGGTGAACTCACTCACGGCGCCCTCGACCCCGGTGGTCCGCGCCATGTCGTCGTCATGGAAGGCCACCAGCTCGCCATCCGCGGTGACCTGGACATCCAGCTCCAGGTAGTCGGCACCCATGTCCAGGGCCTGCTCCAGGGCCGGCCAGGTCTGCTCCGGGGCATGACCACTGGCGCCGCGATGAGCAATCACCGCGAACGCCTGGTGAGCTTCCTGCATCGCCGGACGATCGGGCGCCTCGGCCAGGACGAGGCCACTGGCGCCAATCCCGGCCAGGCCAGTGAGAAGCGCGGAGATCGCGGGTTTCGAAACGTGCATCGGGGCTCCTTGCCTTTCGCGGCTGATCGGTGACGATATTTATTTGAACAAGCAATCAAATACGCTACTGAAACGAGCGTTGGACAACAACCCCTTGATCTCACGCGACTCCCGCCCGCCGCGACCCAATGCCACGGCCAAGGGCCTCGCACTGAAGGGGCTTTTCTGTCATGATGCCGGCGCGGCGTTTACTAGTCCCTCCTGCCGCACCTGTCACCCGATGTTTCTTGACCCGCCGCCCGGGACTCTCGCCGCCATTGCCGCGGCGGATGGCGACGGGGTCGATGGAGTTTCCATGAGCTTTTCCGATCTCGGCCTGCGTGCCGAACTGCTGCGTGCCGTCGAGGCACAGGGCTACACTACCCCGACCCCGATCCAGCGCCAGGCGATTCCCGCCGTGCTGGGTGGCGGCGACCTGCTGGCCAGCGCCCAGACCGGTACCGGCAAGACCGCCGGCTTTACCTTGCCGATGCTGCAGCGCCTGGCCGATGGCCCGCGTCCCGGCAAGCGCCAGGTGCGCGCCCTGGTGCTGACCCCGACCCGGGAACTGGCCGCCCAGGTGGGCGAGAGCGTGGCCGACTATGGCCGCCACCTGACCCTGAAGAGCCACGTGATCTTCGGCGGCGTCGGCCAGCAGCCCCAGGTGGATGCCATCCGCCCCGGCCTGGACGTGCTGGTGGCCACCCCCGGCCGCCTGCTCGACCTGCACCAGCAGAAGCACGTCGACCTGTCACGCATCGAGATCCTGGTGCTGGATGAAGCCGATCGCATGCTCGACATGGGCTTTATCCACGACATCAAGAAGGTGCTGAAGCTGCTGCCGGAGAAGCGCCAGAACCTGCTCTTCTCGGCCACCTTCTCCGACGAGATCCAGACCCTGGCCCACAAGCTGCTCGACAACCCGGCCAAGATCGAGGTAGCACGCCGCAACACCACCGCCGAGACCGTCGACCAGGCAGTCTACAAGGTCGACCGGGAGAAGAAGCGCGAGCTGCTGGCGCATCTGATCAGCGAGCAGCAGTGGTATCAGGTGCTGGTCTTCACCCGCACCAAGCATGGCGCCAATCGCCTCGCCGAGCAGCTCAGCAAGCAGGACATCCCGGCCATGGCCATCCATGGCAACAAGAGCCAGTCGGCCCGCACCAAGGCGCTGTCGTCCTTCAAGAGTGGCGAGCTGCAGGTGCTGGTGGCCACCGATATCGCCGCCCGCGGCCTGGATATCAGCGAGCTGCCCTATGTGGTCAACTTCGAGCTGCCCAACGTGGCCGAAGACTATGTGCACCGGATCGGCCGCACCGGCCGTGCCGGCAGCGAGGGCCAGGCGGTGTCGCTGGTCTGCGTCGACGAGCACGGCCTGCTCAAGGGCATCGAGCGGCTGATCAAGCGCGACCTGGAGAAGCGCATCGTGCCCGGCTTCGAGCCCGACCCCAATGCCAAGCCCGAACCCATCGAGAATGGTCGTAACCGCGGTCGCGGCAATGGGGGCCGGGGTGGTAATGGTGGCCGGAGCAACGGCGGCCGAGGCCAGGACCAGCAACGCCGCCAGGGTGGCGAGGCGCGTCAATCCAGTGGTCGCGACAACGATGCCGCCAAGCCGGCGCGTCGGCGTCGCCGTCCGCGCCGCCCGGCCCAGCAAGGCTAAGCCCGGAATCGCTTCAGGCCAGCGCCCCTATCGCTGGCCTGCTTCATTGCTTTATGCGAATGTACGATTCTGATACCCCCACGCTAATCACAGCAATACTGATGCCCCATGCTTAGCATGTTCAAAGGCAAGCCCCCCGAATGCTGGATCATCAAGCAGATCGATGACGACCTGCTGCATCTGTGTGGTCGCGGCCTGGCCACCGCCAAGGGACGCGCCAAGGCCCTGCTGGAGACGCTGCATCTCGGCAGCTACGAGGGTCCCATCAGTTTCGACACCAGCGGGCTGGTGCTCAATTCGCGGCTCTTTGCCGCCCTGGTGCCCCTGGAGGCACTGAGCATCGACGATCAGGGACAGGCCCATTGGCAGGGGCGCGTCTGGCGGGTCGCCTGGGTGCCCCAGCGCTGCTGGGCCTATGAGGGCCATCTGACCACCCAGTTGAGCCCGGTGGGAGCCCGTCCGGGCCTGATCAGCGTGGAAGACGTCACCACCATCCGTGCCAAGGCCGCCCCCCAGGCGGCACCCCGCAATCCACAACTCTATGGTCTCGAGGCGCTGGAGGGTATCACCACCGAGCGGGGCGCCCAGCAAGGACAGTCCGGTCATCGCTGGTCGGGCCCCGCCGCCGTGGGAGGCCGTGAACGTCGAGACAGACATGGCCGCTAGTCAACCCATGCCATCGCGGGGACGCCTGATCGGCTTCCTCGCCCTGATGGTCCTGGTGGGTCTCAACCTGAGACCCGCCCTCTCTTCGCTATCGCCGCTGCTCAATCGCATCCAGGCCGACACCGGCCTGTCGCCCCTGGGCATCGGCGCCCTGACCACCCTGCCGGTACTCTGCCTGGGGCTCTTCGCGCCCCTGGCGCCCTGGCTGGCCAAGCGCCTGGGCCCCGAGCGCGCCCTGTCGCTGGCCCTGTTGCTGCTGGCCGGTGCCCTGCTGCTGCGCGCCAACCAGCTGACGCCCTTGCTCTATCTAGGCACCCTCGGGGTCGGCGCCGCCATCGGCATCGCCGGCTCCCTGCTGCCGGCCCTGGTCAAGCGGGAACTGCCCAAGGGCGCCGACCTGATGACCGGGGTCTATACCATGGCGCTGTGCCTGGGTGGTGCCCTGGGCGCCGGGCTCGGCATCCCGCTGGCCGACTGGCTGGGCGACTGGCACCTGAGCCTGGCCAGTTGGGCCCTGCTGGCCCTGGCCGCCCTGGCGGCCTGGCGACTGGGCATGCCCCACCCCAGGCCGCCGGCCCCCGGCAGCCTGCCCAAGGCCCCACGCGTCCGGCTATGGCGCCACTCCCTGGCCTGGCAGGTCACGGCCCTGATGGGCAGCCAGTCGTCACTGGCCTATATCGTCTTCGGCTGGCTGCCGGTGCTGCTGCAGCGGCGCGGCCTGAGCGAGGGCGAGGCGGGCTGGTTGCTGGCCGGTTCGGTGATGGTACAGCTGATCTCGGCGCTCGGCGCCCCCTGGCTGGCCCGCCTGCATCGCGACCAGCGCCCCGCCATGCTGCTGATGCTGGGGCTGACCACCGCCGGCTTCGTGATCCTGCTGCAGGCACCGCTCTCCCAGCGCTGGCTGGGGGCCACCCTGCTCGGCCTCGGTCAGGGCGGCGCCTTCAGCCTGGCGTTGACCATGATCGTGCTGCGCAGCGGCGACTCGCGCCTGGCCGGCAAGCTCTCCGGCATGGCCCAAGGCTTCGGCTATACCCTGGCGGCCATGGGCCCCCTGGTCATCGGCCTGCTGCTGCAACTGGGCGCCGACCTGACCACCGTCACCGGCGTACTGGTGGGCATCGCCGGCTTCGCCGCCATCGTTGCCTGCCTGGCCGGGCGCAACCGGCGCCTGGAATTCGATGATCAGGGCACCCTGATCACCCGGGTCTACAAGAAGCGACGCTAGCCGGTGGGAATCACCACCTCCATGGCCACCTCGCGCTGGGCGGCCATGGTCTCCAGGGCCTCCTTGAGGGCCTGCTTGGCCTCTCGATCACCATGCACCAGGCGCACCTGACGCGGCCAGCGACGCATGCGGCGAATAAAGTTGAGCAGGTCCCGGGCATCGGCATGGGCCGAGTAGCCGCCCAGGCTCTCCACCTTGGCGCGGATCGCGTAGCGCCGCCCCTCCAGCTCGACCCAGCCGCCCCGGGGGCCGTACCGCTGAATCGCCCGCCCCGGGGTGCCCCGGGCCTGATAGCCGACGAACAGCACCTGATGGCAGGGGTCGCCGAGCATCGCCTTGAGGTAATCGACGATACGCCCGCCCGCCGCCATGCCGCTGGCGGCGATCACCACCGCCGGGCGCCGCGTCTCGGTCAGGTGCGTCACGCAGCGCTGGTGCTCGGCGTCGCTCTCCGGGGTATGCAGGGTCTCGAAGTCCAGCGGATGGCGCCCCGCCCGCAGGCGCCGCTGCGCCTCGGCGTCCCAGAAGGGGCGCAGCCGGCGGTAGGCCTGGGTAAAGCGTGCCGCCAGGGGCGAATCGACGATGATCGCCAGCTCGCCCCATAACCGTTGAGCCTCGCCGCCCTGGCGGCGGGCACGATAAATGATCCCCTCCAGTTCGTAGAGCAACTCCTGGGTGCGGCCGATGCTGAAGGCCGGGATCAGCACGCTGCCGCCATCGGCCAGGGCCGCCTCGACGGCCGTCTGGAGGCGATCCCGGCGCTGGCGACGATCCTCGTGACGGCGATCGCCATAGGTGCTCTCCAGCACCACCACATCGGCGCCATGGGGCGAACGCGGCGCCGGCAGCAGCGGCGCGTGGGGCGCCCCCAGGTCACCGGAGAAGACCACCCGCTGGTGCTCGCGGCGCGCCTTGTCCCGCCAGTCGACCTCCACATAGGCGGAGCCGAGAATATGTCCGGCGCGTTGCAGACGCACCCGCACCCGGTGGCCGGCGTCATCCACCAACTGGTGCCACTGGCGATACGCCAGGGGCACCAGTTGGGCGCTGACCCGCGCCAGGAAACGCTCGATCAACCGGCGATCCCGGGTAAAGCCCACCCGCAGGGCGTCCTCGATCACCAGGGGCAGCAGCTCGGCGCTCGGTTCGCTGCACAAAATCGGCCCCTCGAAACCGGCCGCCACCAGATAGGGCAGCCGGCCGATATGATCGATATGCACATGGGTGACCACCAGGCCCAGGACGCCCTCCAGGGAGAAATCGACGCGCTGTCGCTCGAAGGCCTCACCGCCGGCCTCCTCGCCCTGGAAGAGACCGCAGTCCACCAGCAGCGAACGCTGCTCGTCGATATGCAGGCGGTGGCAACTGCCAGTGACGCCATCCACGGCGCCGTGGTGGCTGATGGTCATGGGGTCCATGGCGAGGCCTCCCTTCCTCTATTGGCTTCAGCATAGTCGCTGGGCGGCCTGGTCCCGATCACGTATCATCGATTCGCCAAGGACGCTTTCTCCCCGACGACAGGAGTCCCATGACCGCCGCTTCCCGACCGCCCCTCAAGGCCGACCTGCTGCTGCTCGCCGTCACCCTGCTGGCCGCCGCCGGATGGATCTTCTCCAAGGAAGCGCTGAACGGCCTGCCACCGCTGCTGTTTATCGGCAGCCGCTTCCTGCTGGCGGGTCTGCTGCTGCTGCCCTTCGCCTGGCCCAGCCTGCGCAAGCGTCGCCCGGCACAGTTCACGGGGGCCCTGGGTGTCGGCCTGGTCTTCGCCGCCGCTATCGCCTTCTGGGTGCTGGGCCTGGCCTATGCCACCCACCTGGGCGAGAGCGCCTTTATCAATAGCCTGGGCATCCTGCTGGTGCCGGTGATGGCCCGCCTGCTGTTCGGTGACCGGCCGCCGAAGACCACCTGGATCGCCCTGCCGGTGGCGGTGGTGGGGCTCGCCTGCCTGTCCCTGGACCGGGGCTTTCACCTGGAAGCGAGCCAGTGGCTGTTCCTGATCGCGGCCACCCTCTTCGCCCTGCTCTTCAACCTCAATTCCCGGGTCGTACGCAGCCTCCCCGCCCTGCCATTGACGGCCATCCAGCTGATCGTGGTGGGGCTGGTGCTGACGGCCCTGTCGGCGCTGACCGAGCCCTGGCCCGCCCGCCTGGGAGGCGATACCCTGGCCTGGCTGGCGGCCAGCGTGCTGCTGGCCAGCACCCTGCGCTTCTTCCTGCAAGTCTATGCCCAGGGTCTGACCACCCCCAGCCATGCGGCGGTGATCATGATGCTGGAAGCGGTATGGACCGCGCTGATGGCGGCGGTGTGGTTCAATGAGACCATGAGCGCCTGGCAGCTGCTGGGCTGCGGGCTGATCTTCGCGGCGCTGCTGATCAATCGCTGGCGCTGGGTACGCGCCCTATGGCGCCGTCGCTGAGGCAGTGAGGGAAGGCAAGCCTGGGCGGGACATGACAACGGAGCGGGAATGAGCAAAGTACGCTACTCGGGCGACCTGATCGCCAGCCTCGAGGGAGTGATGTGGCTGGGGCTGGCCTGGTCGGCGAGCCTGTCGACCAGGCTGGGTACCCCGTTGCCCAGCATCACGGCGCTCTGCCTGGTAGGCACCTGCCTGATCGTTTCCCTGGGCCATCGCCCCCTGCGGCTGATGCTGGGCCGCTACCGGATCCGCAAGCGGCGCACCGAGATGCTGATGCATCTGGTGGCCCTGCCGCTGCTGCTGGCCATGGCCCTGGCCATCCCCTTCGAGGCCCTGGTCACCCCCCTGACCGGCGCCCAGCGACTGCTGCTGTTCAATGTGCTGGCCACCGCCGGCTGGCTGATGTTCCTGCTGACCATCCTGACCAAGTCGGTGATCTTCGAGGTGCGCCAGCGCAAGGGCGGTAGACGCTAATTGCCGAGGCGCCGGGCCGCGGCCAAAACCAGCCCCCACAAAATCAGTGGCCACCCAGCCTATTGTGGGAGCTCGGCTGTGCCGAGCGATTGGCCAGGCACCCCAGGGCGCCTGGCGGCGCCAATCGCTCGGAAAAATCCGAACTCCCACAGAAACCATGGTGGCGGCTGGAGGGGCAACATAGAATCTCCTACCAGGTGCGGGCTGCCACTGGGGTGGTGAAAGCTGGCTTTAGCTGCGGCCCGGCATCTCGGCGAGTTACACCAGCTTCCAGTCCAGGCTTTCGCCGCCCATCAGCGGCACGATCACCTCGTCCCCATAGGGCAGGCTCTCCGGCAGGATCCAGGACTCCCGCTTCAGGGTGATGCTGCGCGGGTTGCGCGGCAGGCCGTAGAAGTCGGGGCCATGATGGCTGGCGAAGCCCTCCAGGCGATCCAGGGCGCCGGCCTGCTCGAAAGCGGTGGCATAGAGCTCGATGGCCGCCGGGGCGGTAAAGGCGCCCGCACAACCACAGGCGCTCTCCTTGGCCCCCTTGGCATGGGGCGCGCTATCGGTCCCCAGGAAGAACTTGCGGCTGCCGGAGGTGGCCGCCGAGAGCAGCGCCTCGCGGTGGCTCTCGCGCTTGAGCACCGGCAGGCAATAATAGTGGGGGCGAATACCGCCCACCAGCATCTGGTTGCGGTTGAACAGTAGATGGTGAGCGGTGATGGTGGCCGCCACATTCGCCGGTGCCGCCTCCACGAACTCCACCGCCTGGCGGGTGGTGATATGCTCGAAGACCACCTTCAGGTCCGGGAAGCGCGCCAGCAACGGCTTCATCACCCTGTCGATAAACACCGCCTCGCGATCGAAGATATCGATCTCGGCATGGGTCACCTCGCCGTGTACCAGCAGCGGCAGGCCGAGACGCTCCATGGCGGCGATGGCATCGGCACACTTGTCGACGCTGGTCACCCCGGAGTCGGAATTGGTGGTCGCGCCGGCGGGATAGAGCTTGACCCCATGCACCTGACCGCTGGCCACCGCCCGCTCGATCTCTTCCGGGGCGGTGTTATCGGTGAGATACAGCGTCATCAAGGGCTCGAAGGCCACCCCTTCCGGCACCGCGGCGAGGATCCGCTGGCGGTAGGCCAGGGCCTGCTCGGTGGTGGTCACCGGCGGCTTGAGATTGGGCATGATGATGGCGCGACCGAACTGGCGGGCGCTGTAGGGCACGACCCGATCGAGGGCCTCTTCATCGCGCACATGCAGGTGCCAATCGTCGGGCTGGGTCAGGGTGATCTCGTTCACGGTGCATCCTGTAGTCGGTGAATCAGCCCGCCCAGTATACCCGCTTGCCGGCCGTGACGCCGTGGGTCTGGCGAATCCCCCTTATTCCGCTAAACTAGGGGTTCCACCCGTCCCGAATCACGCCATCATGATGCGCTCACTGTCTCGGCTAACGCTACTCACCCTGTTGGTCGCCTCGCCCCCCCTGCTGGCGGCGGCGCCATCCGCCTCGCCCCAGGACGACCCCGAGTTCATCGAGCTGGACAACGGCGTGCGCGTCGATGGCGAATCCGTGGACTTCTTCGATGGTTTCACCTCGGGCTTCCGCGTGGCCGCCGGCTACCTGCTGCCTCGCCTCCCGCGCTTCGAGATCGGCGCCGAATTCGCCTACCTGGAGAGCGAACAGCTGCCCACCACCTATCAGGGCATGCCGGTACAGCTCGACAGCGCCAGCCTGCGCGGCGCGGTCATGGCCGGACTCCGCCTGGGCAAGCTGCACTTCTATGGCAAGTCGGGGCTGGCCGGCTGGCAGGCCGACGTGGCCGGTCCCGCGGAAGGCAACTGGCGACGCGACTCCCTGGATGGTACGGCCCAGACCTTCGGCCTGGGCGCCAGCATTCAGCATAATGCCTGGCAGGGCCGGCTCGAGTACGAATACATCGATGCCGACCGCCTAGACCACCTCAATATCACCAGCGCCCGAGTCATCTACCGCTTCTAAGCGGCGGGCCATCCGAAGCGCCGCAAATCCAGAGCCATCCCAGGCGCGCACTGCCCCCAGGCGATGGCTGCGACAATGTCGCACAGGCACTCACGCTGGACAGCTGCTAGAGTGGCGTCTTTGCCAATCATTATCGATTCCATGGTCGCCTCCACCACCTCGCTGCGCCTCAATATCCTTATCCTGACCACCTTGCTGATCCTGGGGGCCGCCGCCTGGTACGCTGCCCACCATCTGACCGGGCGTGACGGCATCGACTGGCAAGCCGCCGAGGCCCCCTGCGACCTCAACCGGGGCCCCTGCAGCGCGACCCTGGCCGACGGCAGCCGACTGCGCTTCGCCATCGACGGCGACAAGCCGATCCATGCCCTGACGCCGCTGAGGCTGCATGTGGAGAGCGATGCCGGCGATATCCGGCGGGTGCGTGTCGACTTCGAAGGGGTCGGCATGGAGATGGGCCTGCACCGCTTCCCGCTGGAGCAAACCGCCGAGGGCCAGTTCGCCGGCCCGGCTCAGGTCGGTATCTGCACCGAGGAGGTGATGCCCTGGCGGGCCCGGGTACGCATCGAAACCAGCCAAGGCTGGCAAGGTGCCTGGTTCGATTTCACCGCGGTGCGCGGTGTCTGACACCGGCTGAAACGGCTGAAACAACAGCGGCCCCGCCAATGGCGGGGCCGCTAGTGCTGAGCGCTGGCTTTGCCGACAACCCTTTGATACCCCTGTGGGAGCTGGCTTTAGCCGGCGACTTACCCAACCTTATCGCCGAGACGTCGGACCGCTGTGAAGCAGGCTCCCACAATACCGGTGGCATCCCCTCACCCAGTGGGAGCTGGCGTTAGCCGCGGGCCGACGTTTCGCCGATTATCCGTGGGGCCTGCGGCCGGTCACTCCATCCCGGTCAACGTCTTGGCCTTGTCCAGATACGCCTGGCCATGCGACTTCACGCCCTCGCCATCCAGGCGCTCCGAGGCCAGATGCACCTCCTCGAGCTCCACGGCCATCTCGCCGACTTCCTCCGAGAGGGTCTCCAGGGCATTCTCCAGGGTATAGGTCAGCTCATGGACCTGCCCCAGCTCTTCATCGCTCAGCGACTCCTGGGCCAGCAGGGCCTCGAGACGCTGGTTATAATCGGTGAAATTCTCGACCGCCGCCTGCAGGGTCTCGGCGGCTTCGCCCTGAAAGTGATCGACACGCTCGGCCAGGGCCTCGCCCACCAGCCCGAAGGTCAGAGCCGCCAGAAACATGAAATGCTTCATTGCAATTCCTCTTTGCCAATGAAAATGATTTGCAACAACAAATCTATCAGTTGATCGGCGCCCACACAAGCGTTCCGGCTGCGGTGGATTGGCGCGGCCTTAGCCGATCCACAGGTTTGGTGGGAGCGCGGATTCCGCGCGATTCGCCCGAAGGGCGATCCTGACTGTCACCAGGGGCGACTGCGTCGCCCAATCGTCCGGAATCCGGACTCCCACAACACCAGTGTTTCTCCCAGCAACAGTGGTTGCCCAGCCTGCTGTGAGGCTGGCCACCCAACCTGCTGTGGGAGCTGGCGTTAGCCGCGGTCCGGCGCCTCGGCGCTCGGGTACTCCTCCCCATGCCGCCCCAGGCGCGCCCGCAGGTGCTCCAGCCAGGAGAGCAGCGCCGGAATCACCAGCAGTACCAGCAGGGTCGAGAGCCCCAGGCCGAAGGCGATGGAGACCGCCATGGGAATCAGGAACTGAGCCTGCAGCGAGGTCTCGAAGAGCAGCGGCATCAGGCCGCCGATGGTGGTCAGGGAGGTGAGCAGTACCGCCCTGACCCGCTGCACCACCGCCTCGTTGAGGGCGGCGTCAATGGCCAGCCCCTGGCGGCGCTGCTGGCGATAGAAGGTCACCAGGATGATGGCGTTATTGACCACGATGCCGGAGAGCCCGAAGAGGCCAAACAACGACAGCACCGTGAGCTCGATGCCCAGCAGCCAGTGCCCCAGCACCCCGCCCACCAGGGCGAAGGGAATGATCGCCATCACGATCAGCGGCAGGCTCCAGGAGGCGAATACCCAGGCCAGTACCACATACATCAACCCCAGGCCGACGATCAGCCCGGTGCGCATATCGGCCAGGGTCTCACGCTGGTCGGCGGCGCGTCCCTCGAAGCTGTAGGAGACATGGAAATCCCGGGCCAGGGCCGGCAGGGTCTCGCGGTCCAGGCTCTCCAGCACCTGCTGAGCGGAGGTGACGGCACCATCCAGCTCGGCCCCCACCGCCACCGCCAGGCGCCCATCGGCATGGCGCAGGGCCTGAAAACCCTGGGCCGGTGACAGGCTCATCACCTGCGTCAGCGGCACCAGTCGCCCGTCCGGCACCCGGATGGCCAGCCGCGACAGGGTCGCCAGTCGCTCGCGCTGTTCCCGGGGCAGCATCACCCGTACTTCCACTTCGTCGGCCCCCTGCTGATAGACCTGCACCACCTGGCCGTCGAAGGCCGTGCGCAGCTGGCGACCCAGCTCGGCGGTGGTCAGGCCCAGGGCCTCGCCCTGAGCATTGACGCGATAGATCAGCTGTTCGCGGCCCCAGGGCATGTCGTCTTCGGTATCGAGCACCCCCGGCAGGCCGGCCAGCGCCTCGCGCAGCCGGTCGGCGGCGGCGCGCAGCGCGGTGGCCTCCTCCCCCACCAGGCGCACCTCCACGTCGCGCCCCGGCGGCCCGGCGGCCCGCTCGCTGATGGTCAGGGCCTCGAGGCCCGCCGGCAGGGTGATGCGCCGCCGCCAGGCGCGAATCAGCTCGCTGTTGCGCACCTCCCGATCGTCCGGGGAGATCAGCTCGATCATGATCGAGCCCAGCTCGTCGGCACGCCGCCCGGTGCCACCGGCGCCCAGGCTGGCCCCGTAGCGGGTCACCCGGGTGCGAACCAGGTCGCCGCCGAGCGCCGCTTCGGTCTCCTCCAGGGTCGCCTCGAGATGCTCGATAAAGCGCTCCATCCGCGCCGCCTCGGTACCGGCCACGAAGCTGGCATTGGCATAGAGCACCGTGGGCTCCGGCGAGGGGAAGAAGGTGAAAGCGATGCGTCCGCCGGCCACCAGACCGGCGATGACCAGGGTCACCGCCAGGGCCGAGGCCAGGGTGGCGCCCCGGTGGCGCAGGCTCAGCGCGGAGAGGCGCCGGAAGGGCCCCTCGCGGAAGGCCAGGAAGCGACGCTCGAAGCCCTGGCGCAGCCGCTCCAGGGCATGGCGCGGCGCCTCCCGTCGCGGGTCGAAGGCATGGCGCAGGTGAGCCGGCAGCACCACGAAGCACTCCACCAGGGAGGCGATCAGCACGCAGATCATGATGATGGGAATATCGCCGAGGATATTGCCGATCACCCCGCCCACCATCAGCAGCGGCATAAAGGCCGCCACCGTGGTCAGCGACGAGGCCACCACCGGCCACAGCATGCGCCTGGCGGCCCCCTCAGAGGCGCTGCGCGGCGCCTCCCCCATGCGGTAGTGGGCATCGGCGTCCTCGCCCACCACGATGGCGTCATCGACGATCACCCCCAGCGCCATGATCAGGGCGAACAGCGACATCATATTGATGGAGCCGCCGATGCCCCAGAACACCAGCATGGCGGCCATAAAGGCGGTGGGAATGCCCACCGCCACCCAGGCGGCGACCCGCGCCGGCAGGAAGAAATAGAGCAGGAGTATCACCAGCACCAGGCCGCCCAGGCCGTTGCCGATCAACAGCCAGATGCGCTCGGCGATCAGCTGCCAGCTCTGGTCATGCACCTCGAGGCGGGCCGAGGGCGGCAGGGTCGGGCGCACCTCCTCCAGCCAGTCGTCGAGCACCTGGGCCGCGCTCAGCGAGTTCCCCGCCTCGGCCCGCTGCAGTTGCAGCTCCACCGCGGGCAGTCCCCGATGAGTCAGGCTCACCTGGCCGCGACGCGGCTCCTGACGCAGGATGGCGATGTCCCCCAGGCGCAGATGGACCCGATCGCCGCTGAGGATCGGCAGGCTCTCGAAGTCGCGGGCCGTACGACGCTGCTCCACGGCACGCAGCTCCCGGGCGCTGTCCTGCTGGGCCAGCAGCCCCGCCGGCAGGTCCCGGGACATGGCCTGGATACGCTCGGCGACCCGCTCCAGGGTCAGCCCCAGGGTCTGCAGTCGTTCGACGGGCACCTCGATGCTGATCTGCTGTTCGGCGACGCCCTCCAGCTCGACCCGGTCGATGCCCCGCTGCAGCAGTTGGGTCTCGAAGCGCTGGGCCAGGGTCCTGAGCTCGTCCTCGGCCAGGTCACCATAGAGCAGCAGGCGGGCCACCGGCTCGTAGCGGGCCAGGCGACTGACCCGGGGCCGCTCGGCCTCCGCCGGCAGGTTGGTGAAGCCCTCCACCTCCTGGCGCACATCATCCAGGGCCAGCACCGCATCGGTGCCCTCGACGAACTCCAGGGTAATGCTGGCCACCCCCTGGGTGGAGGTGGAGGTCATGCGCTTGAGGCCGTCGATGCTGCGCAGGCGCTGCTCCAGGGGCAGGGTGATGCCCTGCTCCACATCCTCCGCCGAGGCACCGCTCCACACCACCCGCACGCTGACCACGTCGAGGGCGAAGGTCGGGAAGAACTGGATATTCATCCGCGACAGCCCCAGCACGCCGCCCACCAGCATCACCAGCATCACCAGGTTGGCGGCCACCCGATGATGGACGAAGAAGCCGATCACCCCACGCCGCTTGCTCACGCCTCCGGCTCCTCGGCCGATTCGGCGACATCCACCCTGAGGCCCTGCATGGCATTGGGCAGATGCGTGATCATGATCCGTTGGCCATCGGCCAGGGCCTCGCCGGTCACCAGGGCCAGACGCTCACCCTCGGCGCCCAGGGTCTCCCCCAGGCGCTCCACCTCCAGGCGCACCAGCCGCCCCTCCTCCACCCGGTAGAGGCGATTGTTGCCGTGCAGGGCACTGAAGGGCAGCGCCAGGGCGCGGGGGTGAGCGGGACGGGCCAGGGTCACCGCCAGCAGGCTGCCGGGGCGCAGCCCGGGAACCGCCTCGCGCAACGCCAGGATCGCCTCGCTGCCGCTGGCATCGCCCTCGCCGGCGAAGCCCGCCAGGGTAAAGCGCGCGCCGTTCTCGGCCTCGGCCAGCAGCGTCTCGCCACGGGCCAGGGCCTCGATCAGCTCCGCCTCATGCTGCCGGGGCAGCCGAGCCCACAGCTCCAGCCCCGACTCGGGATAGACCGACAGCAGACCGGCCCCGGCGGCGACCTGGTCGCCGGGTGCCACCCGGACCTCGCTGACGATACCGGCGAAGGGCGCGATGACCCGGGCCCGCTCGGCATCCCGCTGCGTCGCCGCCAGGTTGGCCTCGGCCCGCGCCAGCCGCGCCTCCAGGCTGGCGCGGCGAGCGGGATGCTCGGCGATGGCGTTCTCGCGGGTGGTCAGGGTCAGGCGGGCCCGGGACAGGGCATCCTGGGCGGCGTCCAGGTCGGCCCGGGAACCCAGGTTGCGCTCCACCAGGCTGCGCGCCCGCTCCAACTGGCGGCCGGCGTTATCGCGGATCTCCTGCTCCCTGGCCAGGGCGGCGCGGTCACTTGCCAGGCGCAGCTGCTCGTTGGCCAACTGCGCCTCCAGGTCGGCCACCTCCGCCGCGGCCTGGGCCAGCAGCGGCGCGATATCCGCCTCGTCCAGGGCCACCAGCAACTCGCCCTCGGTCACCCGCTGCCCCTCGCGCACCGGCCGCTCGGCGATACGCGCCGGGAGCGAGGCGGTCAGGGTCACCCGCTGCGGCGCCACCAGCTCGCCGAACAGCGGCAGGATCGGCGTCCGCTCCCCCAACCGGACCCGCTGCACCTCGATCCGCCAGCTGCGCTCCTGAGCCGTGGCCGGCGGCGGCTCGGGCCGGGTCAGGCGCAACGCCACGAAGCCGGCGATACCGATGGCCAGGATCACAACGGGAAGGAGTCGCTTCACTATCATGGGCATGCCGCCGCAGTCGGAAACCAGGAGCAACTACTATACAACCCTTGGACAATATATCGATATAACAGCGCCCTTGCGGAAACTGGCATTTAAGGTTCTTCGCAGATCAGCGTGAAGCCACGACATGGCAGATCTCCGGCTTGCTGTTGTGGGAGCTTGGCTGTGCCGAGCGATTGGGCGACGAAGTCGCCCTTGGGTGCCAACCAGGATCGCCCTGCGGGCGATCAAGGCGCCTGGCGGCGCCAATCGCGCGGAACCGGGACGCCGGACCGCCGCGCTCCCACGGAAACCGCGGTGGCAGCTTGAGGGGCGACATAGAATCTCCCACGATAGTATTCACGACAAAGTGCGAGGAACCGTATTTGGTCGGCCTCCACCGACATTTTTTGGTAATATTCACCGCCTTCAAAAAAACCATAAGCAAGATAATGACGCAGAGAACCTCGCCTCAAACGCCGGCGCTATTGCGCAGCTGGCTGAAATTCCTTGTTATTCTCACCCTGCTGACCCTGACGCTGCGGCTGTTGGGCAGCGCCTGGATGGTCCCCGACGCCCTCTGGCCCCGCGCCTGGTGGTGGGGGCTGCGCTTCGATCTGGCGATCTCGGCCCTGCTCGCCGGCCTCACCGTGCTGGGCCTGTGGCTACCCACTCGCCTGGGCCTGACGCCACCCCGGCGCGGCTGGCTGGTGCCGGCCTGCGTGCTGCTGCTGGGCGCGCACCTGGGCGACTGGCTTTACTGGCAGGAGACGGGACGCCATATCGGTTACGAGGCCGCCGAGCTGTTCAACTCCGCCGGCAGCGCGGCCCAGATGCTGGCCCTGCACTGGCCCTGGCTGCTGGCCATCGCCGTCCTGACCCTGCTGATCTCGCTGCTGGCCTGGGTGCCAAGTGGCAAGCCGGGCCGGGGGCCGCGTCTGGAACTGTCGCTGCTGGTGGTGATGGGGCTCAGCGTGCTGCTGGTGCGGGGCAGTATCACCCAGCTACCCCAGGGGCCCCATGACGCCATGCGCCTGGCCGACGCCGGTGAGGCCACCGCCGCCCTGAACGGCGCCTATGCCGCCCTCTATGGCCTGCAGAGCGGCCACGACAGCCTACGCCAGTTACCCATGAACTGGCTCGACAGCGACACGGCCCGTGACGAGGTGGCCCGGCTCTATGCCGATCGCCAACCCCTGTCGTCAGCCACCACTGCAGAGCCCGTGAACCTGATCGTGGTGCTGCTGGAGAGCTGGTCCAGCGCCCATATGCGGCCGCTGGACGACGGCACCCCGGTGACCCCGAATTTCGATGCCATCGCCGCGCAGGGCCTGGCCAGCCGCGAACTGGTCTCCGGGGGCATGCGCACCACCGAGGGCATGTTCGCCGTCTTCTGCAGCCACCAGAACCCCCTGGGCCAGACCCTGGCCAAGACCTCCCAGGCCCTGAACGACTACGATTGCCTGCCGCGCCGCTTGAGGGACGCCGGCTGGCGTACCGCCTTCTTCCAGGGCTCCCACGAGAACACCAGCGGGGTCGGGGCCTACGCCCAGTCGCTGGGCTTCGAGCGCAGCCAGGGCAAGGCCGATATCGACACGCGCCGTTATGACGAGAACGCCTGGGGCGTCTATGACGGCGACCTCTATCGCCATGTGCTGGCCACCCTGCCCTCGCTCGCCGAGCCGATGATGGTGGGCATCAATACCAACACCACCCACGACATCCAGCTGCATGACGCCGCGCCGCGGCTGACCGCCGGGGAGACACCGCTGGACGTGGAACGCAATGTGCTGCATCTGGCCGACCGGGAGCTGGGCGAGTTCGTCGCCGCCCTGGAGGCCAGGGACTGGCGACACCCCTGGGCGCTGCTGCTGGCCTCCGACCACACCGCCCGGGTCCAGGGCAGCGCCCTGGAGCGCGCCCTGCTGCCTTTCGCCCTCTATATGCCGGAGCGGGTCGCCCCCGGGGAGCCCGGGCGCATCGCCCACCAGCGCGACCTGGCCCCAACCCTGGCCGAGCTGCTGGGCATGCCGCTGCCCCACGCCATGGGGCATTCGCTGTTCGACGATGGGGCACCGCAGGTCGCCGACTTCTTCCTTAACGGCGCCCTGCACTGGTTCGACGGCGAGGATCGCCTGGTGGAGATCCCCCTGGCCGACCCGGACCAGGCCCGCTGCCACGCCTGGCGAACGTCACCGGGGCTAGAGAGTCCCCTGCCCTGTGGCGAGGCGGAGCGTGCGGCCCTGCGCCGGGCCTATGGCCTGACCCGGCAGGCCCAGGCGCGGCTGTTCGCCGGCGAGGCCCTGGCACTGGTGCCCTGACGGGCCCCATCGCCGAAGCGTCGGGCCGCCGAAGCGTCGGGCCGCCGAAGCGTCAGACCGCCGAGGCGTCGGACCGGGCTAAAGCCAGCTTCCTCGTGGGCGGAGGCTGGCATTCTGGTCACGAGTCACCAAGATGGCTGTCCTCGCTCAAGGCCAGCCCCGCCTCCCGTTCGATCGCGTCCAATACCTCATCGGGTACCTGATAACGAAATTGTTTGCGGCGGTTTTTGGACAGGTGCCCACCATGACTCAGGCACATCATGGTCAGCCTGGCCAGATCACTGCCACGAACATCAAAACGCGAGTCGATGGCGCGATAGACTCGATCGAAACAGGCCAGATACGCCGCCTCTTCCTTGAGGTCTTTATCGAGCGCCGCCTGTGCCATCCTGAGCGTGAAAGCGACTGCTGGGGTCGCGTCCCAGTAGCGATAGAGGGCTTCACTGCCAGTGAAGACGAAATCATGATGATCGGCGTCGATCCAGTCGACTCGCCAATGCTCACGCGCAGGCTTCGAGAAGGCCTCGAGAGCCGCCAGGTAATCCGCCTCATGGCGCTTCATGGCAACGGAAATGGGCAGCAAATTGCCCCGCGGCAACTCCCCCAATCGACACAGGGTGTGATGAAGCAGGAAGCGTGAGATACGCCCATTGCCATCCATAAAGGGGTGTAAAAACACGAAACCAAATGAGAGCACTGCCCCAGCGACCAATGCCGGGACGCCTTCATCATGAGCGCTTGCCCCGGTTTCAGGAAGCGCATTGGCCCAGGCCATCAGCGCTTCCATCAATGCATCGCACAACCCGGGCGGCGGGGGAAGGTAGCTAACGCCCAAGGCTCCCGGCAAGCCATTATGCAGGTAGTTCTGTTCATGCCGGAAGGCCGCTGCCTTGTCGAAGGGGTTGTTGACCGTGCTGTTCTGTAATTCAACGAGGTAGCTCTCATCCAGGGCCCTGCCTTCATGGGCCTGACGCAGCAACTGCATAAAACGCTGTTGTTTGTCTGGCGAGGGCGACTCGCGCTCGATAGCGAAGGACGACTGGGTTTCGCTCAGATAGGCCCATTGAATGGCACGATCCAGCATTCCCGGCGGCAACGAAGCCATGAACGCCCTGGCCTTGGCCAGGATCTCGGCCTCGAGCAGGGCCTGGATCTCCGGCGTGCGGCGTACCACGGCGCAATAATGCAGGCTTCCCAGGCCATTGAAGTCGACACGCCAGCGACTGTCGCGCACGGCAGGCCCCGTGACATAGTGACCAGGGTCAAACAGTGGCACGACGCGTCCCCGGATCGGCGGATCAAACGGTAACCTCGCCACGAAGGCCTCGTAGAGATAGCCCAGCCGACGCAGATAGATACCATTTGGCGCGGCTTGTATCGCCTCGATCAGGCCCTCGGGCGACAGCTGGGGCAGGGTCTCGGCGAGAATCGCCAGCTCGACCCCCTCATGCTTCAGCGCAAACAGCAGGTGCGAGAGCAAGTCCCCCGCCGGCGCCCGCTCCATGGGGACCGCCAGCTCCTCTTCCAGCGCTACGATTCGCGTCACTGGGCGCACCCGTGCAGGACGTACCGGCGGAGAAACCCCCAGTCGTAATCGCTCATGCAGATAGGCATAGCCTATGGCTTCCATCGCCACCGCTCCTGCCTCGGAATATTTCGTTCACTTCACCAAGATAATTTTAACTTGGCAACAACCTTGGCGTTTTTTCTTAACTCGGCACACAATATCCCCCAAAGCGGATATTATGCTATTATCCCTCATAGAGGATATATCACCCATTATCCGCTATGAGGGATAACGATGAAGATCACCTCGCCGGAAATGCTGGCCCAATCCCTGAGAAATGCGCGGCGGGATCGCCACCTGACCCAGCAGGCAACCGCCGAGCTGGTCGGCATCAAGCAGGCGACGGTGTCCAGCATCGAGAATCATCCCGAGCGGAGCCGTATCGAGACCCTGTTCAAACTGCTCTCGGCCCTCGAGCTTGAGCTGCACCTCAGCGAACGCGCCTCGGCAGACGACGCCACGTCGAACGATCATTCCTGGGACCAGGAGTGGTAGGCCATGGCTAGGCTTATCGTGGCGCTCAATGGCATCGAGGTCGGCGTACTGTCACTGTCGCAAACCGGCGCCATGGCATTCGAATACCTCGCGGAGTGGGTCAATCGCCCCGGGGCTCGCGCCATCTCCTTGTCGCTACCCCTGACGACAACGCCCTATCGTGGCTCGGTTGTCTATAACTTCTTCGATAACTTGCTGCCGGATGCCGAGGCAATTCGCGCCAGGATGCAGGCTCGTTTCGGGATCGCGACGCGACATCCCTTCGACCTTCTAGCCAGCATAGGTCGCGATTGCATCGGGGCCATCCAGTTGTACCCCGAAGGCCAGGTCATTCCCGACGTCAAGACCCTCTCCGCCGAGCCCTTGGACGATCACGCCATCGAGGCCTTGCTGGCCGGTTATCAGGATGCCCCCCTGGGCATGGCTCGGGATGCGGATTTCCGCATTTCCCTGGCCGGTGCCCAGGAGAAGACCGCCCTGCTATGGCATCAGGGCAGGTGGCAGCGTCCTGCCGGGAGCACGCCCACCAGCCATATCCTCAAGTTGCCGATCGGGTTTCTCGAGCACAGCAATATCGATCTTCGCCAGAGCGGTGAAAATGAGTGGCTTTGCCTCCGGCTCCTTGAGGCCTTCGGACTCCCCGTCGCCCGGGCGGAGCTGGCGAGTTTCGGGGCACAACGAACCCTCGTGGTTCAGCGCTTCGATCGACGCTGGTCGCAAGACGGCTCCTGGTTGATGCGCCTGCCCCAGGAAGACATCTGCCAGGCGCTGGGAGTCGCCCCCGCGCTGAAGTACGAAAGCGATGGCGGGCCCGGCATCGAGGCCGTCATGAAATTGCTGCTCGGCTCGCAGCAAGCACGCCAGGACCGGGAGGTTTTCTTCAAGACCCAGGTCATCTTCTGGCTATTGGCGGCGATCGATGGCCATGCCAAGAACTTCAGCCTTTTCCTCGAGCCCGGCAGCGCCTATCGCATGACGCCGCTCTACGACGTGATCTCCGCGCACCCCCTAATGACGCAAGGGAGCATCACCGCCGAAAGAGCCAAGATGGCCATGGCCTTGAAAGGCAAGAATCGCCATTACCACTGGGCCAGGATGGCACCGCGGCACTTCCTCAGCACCGCCCGCCAAGTTGGCTTCTCGACCGACCGGGCATCGGCCATCCTGCAGGAAGCTGCCGAACGCACCGAGCCGGTCATTGCCGAAGTGGCCAACCAACTGCCCGAGGAGTTTCCCGCAGCCATCAGTGAGCCAATTTTCGAGGGCATGCGGCTGCAGGCCACCAAGATTGCTAATCGCTAATCGCCGGCTAAAGCCAACCCCCCTGGGGGCTGGGGAGACCACTGGTGTTGTGGGAGCCCGCGTCAGCAGGCGATGATAGGGCAAGGCCAATTCAAGGAGCGAGCCAGCCATGACCCGAGGTCACGCCAGCAATGCGGGCATCCCGGTAGGCATCAGCGCCTGCCTGATGGGCGAACAGGTGCGTTACAACGGCGGCCACAAGCGCTCCCGCTACTGTCTCGAGGTGCTCGGCGAGCGTTTCGCTTTCGAGCCCTTCTGCCCGGAGCTGGCGGCCGGCCTCGGCGTACCCCGGGAGCCGATTCGCCTGATGGGCAGGCTCGGCGAACGCCCCCGGGTGGTGGGCACCGCGGACCCTAGCCGCGACGTCACCGATGACCTGGACCGCGTCGGCGAGCACTTTATTGCCGGCCACCGCCACCTGCGCGGCTTCATCCTGATGAAGGGCTCACCCAGCTGCGGCCTGGAGCGGGTCAAGGTCTACCACGCCAACGGCATGCCCAGCCATGCCGACTCCGGTGCCTTCGTGCACGCCCTGAAACGGCACTTCCCGGAGCTTCCCCTGGAAGAAGAAGCCCGTCTCAACGACCCGGTGCTGCGCGAGAACTTCATCACCCGGGTCTACGCCTTCGATGACTGGAAGCGCCAGGTGGAGGCCGAGCCGAGCTACCACGCCCTGCTGCAGTTCCATAGCCGCCAGAAGCTGCTGCTGATGGCCCACCATGTGGAGAGCTACCGGGAACTGGGGCGCTACCTGGCCGAGGCCCACCGGCAGCCGCTGGACGAGACCCTGGCCCACTACCTGCGCCACTTCATGGCGGCGCTGAGCCGCCGTGCCACCCGCAAGACCCACGCCAATGCCCTCGGCCATGTACTCGGCTACCTGAGACGCAGCCTGGATGGCCCCAGCCGCCAGGACCTGCTCCAGGCTATCGAGGAGTACCGCCTAGGCCAGGTCAACCTGGTGGTGCCGTTGCGGCTGCTCACCCACTACGTCAAGCGCCACGGCTCCGACTATATCCGCGCCCAGACCTACCTGGACCCGCACCCCTATGAACTGGGGCTGCGCAATACCATCTGAGCCTGCCCCAGAAACGCCAAGGGCCCGGCAAATACCAGGCCCTTGGGTAAATACCTTGGATTACCGTCTCAGCGCACCCAATGGATGCCTTCGCGAATCACCCGCGCCGGGTTACCCGCCACTATGGCTCCCGCCGGAACGTCACGAGTGACGATACTCCCCAGCCCCACCACGGCGTCACGCCCGATGCTGACACCCTTGAGAACCGTGGCCTCATCGGCCAGCCAGACATGGTCGTCGATATGGATCGAACGGGGCGCGTTGATGCAGTGATCTCCCTCGAGGATATCGTGGCCATCCCCGGTCATGACCTTCACATTGCGGGAGAGCATGCCATCGGCACCGATGATCAGTTGGATACCTTGCCCCCGGGCACTGAGATAGCAGTCGCCGCCGATCACGGTGCCTTCTCCTATCGAGAGGTGGTTGTCATCGCCCCGGAGCTCCAGCAGGACACCCCTGAGGTTGGCGCCCGGAGCAATGCTCAGGGTATTCCCCCGCCCCTTGATGTGAATTCGACAGTCACGAATCCGCGCGTCCCGAGCGATCTCGACCCGGTTATGCGCATCAATACGCAACCGATTCCGCAGTCGCAGTCCCCATCCCAGTCTTGTCACGCCGCTTATCCGCTCCGGTGATTATCCCTTGCTCGGGGGCGCCGCCGGGCACCCCGCGCCCCACGGCATGATACAGCAGGCCGGCGGCATGCATCGATCCGGGATCGTAGAGATTGCGTCCGTCGATCACCACCGGCAGCCTGAGCCGCGCCTTCAACCAATCCCTGTCGAGGGTGCGAAACTCCTTCCACTCCGTGCAGATCACCAGGGCATCGGCCCCCGCCACCGCCTGGCCACGGTCGGCCACCAGGGCCAGGTCATCGCGTTCGCCGTAGAGGCGTCGACACTCCGGCATGGCCACCGGGTCATAGGCCCGCACCCGGGCGCCGGCCGCCCACAGCGCCTCCATCAGGGTACGGCTGGGCGCCTCGCGCATATCGTCGGTATTGGGCTTGAAGGCCAGCCCCCAGAGGGCGATGGTCTTGCCCGCCAGATCCCCACCGAGGGCCTGCGAGAGCTTGGCGCACAGCGTCTGTTTCTGACGGTGATTCACCGCCTCCACCGCCTGGAGCAGCCGCGCCGGGTAATCGACGCCCTCGGCGGTATGGATCAGGGCCTTCACGTCCTTGGGAAAACAGGAGCCGCCATAACCACACCCCGGATAGATGAAGTGATAGCCGATGCGAGGATCGCTGCCGATCCCGCGACGCACCTGTTCCACATCGGCCCCCAGACGCTCGGCGAGACTGGCGATCTCGTTGATGAAGCTAATCTTGGTGGCCAGCATGGCGTTGGCGGCATACTTGGTCAGCTCGGCGTCCCTCACCCCCATGAATATCAGCTTCTCCTGCAGGCGAATATAGGGGGCATAGCACTCGCGCATCAGGGCCTCGACCCTTGGCGAATCGGTCCCCACCACGATCCGCGCCGCATGGGTGAAGTCCTCGATGGCCGCGCCCTCCTTGAGAAACTCCGGGTTCGAGCAGACATCGAAATCGATGGCCTCGCCCCGGGCCTCGAGGGCCGCACCAATCGTCGCGGCAACGCGATCGGCGCTGCCGACCGGCACCGTCGACTTGTTGATCACCACCTTATAATCGGTCATACGCTCGCCGATGCCCTGCGCCACCGCCAGTACCTGGCTCAGATCGGCGCCGCCATCGGGACCAGAGGGGGTACCCACGGCAATAAATTGCAAGAGCCCGAAACTCACGGCGGCATCCAGATCCCGGGTAAAAGCCAGCCGCCGCGCCTCGAGATTGGCCCGAATCATCGGCTCCAGGCCCGGCTCATGGATGGGCACCTCGCCATCGCGCAGCCGGGCGATCCGTGCCTTGTCCACGTCCATGCACAGCACCTCGTGCCCCACGTCCGCCAGGCAGGCCGCCGTTACCAGGCCCACATAACCGCTGCCAAACACAGTGATCTTCATACGCTTGCCTCCTGAGACCGAGGGTGTCAGGAGTACCAGTGCGGGATGACCGTTCGAAGACAGCGAAGTGCCGGGCCCGGCTAGCGTGAATCATCACCACGACAGCGCCAGCGTGCGGCCACCACCAGAAGGCTCAGGGTCACCAGCCCCAGTGCCAGCCAGCCGAGCGAGATTACCAGGCCATAAAAGCCCGCTGGCGGCGTCCTGGGACTCGCCTCCATGCCATGCTCGGCCAGCTTGAAGCCGCCGTAGAGCAGCAGTGCCAGTAGGGTCAGCGCCCAGACCGAGCCCAGGCGCGCTAGGAACCGGGCCAGTGCCCCAGGCGGCCTGGCTGGCCGGGGCCTTTTATCTTTTGCCGCGGCACGTTTCGTCCCGGCGGTGGCACGGGGTCGCGGCTTTGCCGTGCTCCGGCGTGGCGCCCGCCTGCCGAAGGCCCAGCGGCCGGCGCGATACAGCATCCAGCCGACGCTGAACAGCACCGAGAAGAGCAGGCCACCCATGATCAAGAAGTAGAGCATGGCGACTATGGCTGCCTGATCAGGAAAGACTCAAGGCGTTGGAACACGGATTTCTTCCTCCTTCCCACGAGCATGACTGATGCCCAATGCCACCAGCACCGCCTGCATATAGGCATAAAAGGCGGCGATCATCTCCTGCTGCAGCAGGACTTCCGTCAGGCCACAGATGGCCACCGCCACCGTAAACCCGAGTCCCGCCAGGGCGAAAGCATTGTCCGGTTGACGCCGCCATCGCCAGCCATGGTAGAGCGCCGGCATCAGCAGATAGCCCAGCAGGGCGATGATGCCCACCACCCCGCCGGTCGCCAGCATCTCGAAATACTGGCTATGGGCATGTCCCCGGCTAACCCCATCCACCCAGGGGATCACGGCTCCGGCTTCGACCAGCTCATCGTTCAAGGCCTCCCGCTCCGGATAGCTGAGCCCGATCGATGGACGCTGCTTGAAGGCCTCCCAGGCCGCCACCCATAGCTGGATACGGTGGCCGGTGGAGGAGCCCCGCTCCTGGAGATTGCCATCCAGTATCGCCTGGACCTCGGCCACTCCTTTATCGACCCGTTGTTCCACGACGGGCAGCCCCTGGTAGGCCCCCACCAAGCCGATGATACCCAGCAGCAGGATACCGAGAGACCGCACGACACCCACTCGCCTGAGGTTAAGCAACAGCAACAGTACAACGACGCCCAGGATCGCCAGCATGGCGCCCCGGGTTCCCGAGAGCGTCACCGCCACCACCGCGGCCACGGCCACGGCCGCGAGCAGCAATCCCCAACGCCGCGTGGAACCCGGCAACAGCCCCAAAGCCAGCGCCATCAGCATCGCATTGAGATAACCGAAATTGATGCTGTAGAGGAAGCCATCGGCACGCCCCATATTCAGCCACTGGGTCTGATAGAGCGCCAGTAGCATGCCGCCGATAGCGCCGCCACTGACGCCCCACTCGAGCCAGCGACGCAGTTGGCCAAGATCGGCGACACTGATGGCATGTCGCAGCATCAGATAGATAGGGATCGAGGCGACCATATGCAGGCCATCACTCAGGTAACGGGCCGAGTAGCCCCCCACCATGAAGGGGCCGATTCGCCCTATCAACAAGGCGCTCAGCAGCAGGACGACCCACCAGTCAAGCCGCGCCAAGCGTAGACTCTCGCGATGAGCGATCAGGTAGCCGATGCCATAGAGCATCAGCAAGGCGATCACCCCCGTGCTGCGCACCGGGGTTGCCACCAGGAGCAGCAGCACCAGCAACAGTCCCCAGGCGTTGACCCTCAGCGCACTCTGTCGCGAAAAAACACTCCTCATCCCTTGGTACCCCACCCCAAATTATTCATTTAATTTATTTCTCATGGACTGACTTCGGCCTCAGGATACACGGGGCCTGAAACGACAAAAGCGCCCGTAGGCGCCTTCGTTATATTACCACTGCGACCGATCGAAATCAGGCGCCATGCTCTACCCCGGGCACCAGGGTGACCTGGGGCCGGGACGCCAGCAGGTCGCATAGCTCACCGCTATGCTGGAAGCCACTGACGCCGCGCTTGAGGGCTTCGCAGGCGCGCTCACTTTCCAGCTCACGCTCGGCCTGACGCAGCTCCACGAGCAGTTCCTCCAATACCTGGCGGGGCAGCCGCTCCTCCTCGGCCCGCAAGATCTTGGGATGCGGGGTGCCGATCACATTGTCGCCGATCAATAACTCCTCGTAGAGCTTCTCGCCGGGGCGCAGGCCGTTGAAGACGATCTCGATATCGCCCTCCGGGTGCTTGTCGTCCTTCACCTCCAGGCCGGTGAGCTGGATCATCCGCCGCGCCAGGTCGTGGATTTTCACCGGCTCGCCCATATCCAGCACGAAGACATCCCCCCCCTCGGCCATGGAGCCGGCCTGGATCACCAGCAGGGCGGCCTCGGGGATGGTCATGAAATAGCGGGTAATCTCGGGGTGGGTCACCGTGACCGGCCCCCCCTCGGCGATCTGCCGGCGGAACAGCGGCACCACCGAGCCGCTGGAGCCCAGCACGTTACCGAAACGCACCATGGAGAAGACCGTCTCACCGTCGCGGGTCGCCAGGTCCTGCAGTACCAGCTCGGCCATGCGCTTGGTGGCCCCCATCACATTGGTGGGCCGCACGGCCTTGTCGGTGGAGATCAGCACGCAGCGCTCGACGCCCAGCGCCGCGGCGCTCTCCGCCACCACCCGGGTACCATGCACGTTATTGCGTACCCCTTCCAGCACATTGTGCTCGACGATGGGCACATGCTTGTAGGCCGCCGCATGATAGAGGGTCTGCACCCCATAGCGGCGCATCACCGCCTCGACGCGGCTGCGGTCGCAGACGCTGCCCAGCAGGGCATAGATCGGAAAGCTCTCCCTCATCTCCGTCTTCAGGGCCTCCAGCTCCTGGTCGATGGCATAGAGCCCATACTCGCTGATCTCGAAGAGCACCAGGGCCCTGGGCCCGCCCCGCATCACCTGGCGACACAGCTCGCTGCCGATGGAGCCGCCGGCCCCGGTGACCATCACCACCTTGCCGCGGATACTGGCATCGAGTAGCTCCTCCCGGGGCGGCACCGGATCGCGACCCAGCAGGTCCTCCAGCTCCACCTCGCGCAGTTGGTCCACGCTTGCCTCACCGGAGACGATCTCCGGCATGGAGGGCACCGTCTGCACATGGACGGCGGTATCGGCCAGCTTATCCAGGGCCTGCTTGCGCTGGGCCTTGCTGGCGGTGGGCATGGCCAGCAGCACCCGGGTAACGCCGAGCTGCTCGGCCACCGGCGCGAAGGTCTCGGGGTTGTACACCCGTATGCCCTTGATGGTGCTGTCCCAAAGGCTCGACTCGTCATCGAGGAAGGCGGCGATATAGAACTCGCGGCTATTGGACAGGGCCAAGGCGAGCTGCGCCCCCGCCCCGCCGGCGCCATAGATGGCCACGGCTTCCTTATGGGTGAAGTGCTTGATCAGCCACTGATAGTAGCTACGCACCAGTACTCGGGTGCCGCCCACATACACCAGGGTGACCAGGGCAAAGTTCACCGGGATCGAACGCGGGAACTGCTGCCACTGGTAGAAGTAGGCCGCTGCCCACATCATCAAGGCCAGCAACACCGATCCCTTGACCACCGCCCATAGCGCCTGGGGTCCCATAAAGCGCACCACCGCCCGGTAGAGCCCCAGCCGGGCGAAGATAAAGACCCCCACCGGTGACACCACCAGAAATAGCCACCAGAAGGGCTCGATATAGCGCTCCGGCCACCACTCGGCGAAGCGCAGGGCGTAGGCCGACCACAGGGCCAACGGCAAGGCGACCAGATCCGCGCCCACCATGATCAGCCGCTTCTTGCCACGGCTCAGTTGAGCAACGGAGCGGTGCATGCGTCCCGGTTGATTCATCACAACATCCTATTTAATGCGTCAGGCTTATGCAGCGCCTAGCAATTCGTCCAGGCATGACAACGCGTCTTCGATCAACTCATCCAGATGCATCTTCCCACGAAAGCTCTCGGCATAGAGCTTGTAGAGGGGCTCGGTACCACTGGGCCGGGCGGCAAACCAGCCATTGGCAGTGGTCACCTTGACGCCGCCGATGGGCGCCCGGTTGCCGGAGGCGGAGGCCAACAGTTGCTGAACCGGGTCGCCGGCGACTTGCTCAATACTTAGCTTCCCCACGTCCAGCGCCTTGAAGGCCTGTTGTTGCTCGCGACTGCAGGGGGTGTCCACCCGACGGTAATGGGGCTCACCATGGCGAGCCACCAACGCCTGATAGCGCTCGCTGGGACGCTGGCCGGTGACGGCCATCATCTCCGCCGCGAGCAGGCAGAGCAGGATACCATCCTTGTCGGTGGACCAGGACCGACCGTCGCGGGTCAGGAAGCTGGCCCCGGCGCTCTCCTCGCCGCCGAAGGCCAGCCAGCCCTGGTGCAGGCCGTCGACGAACCACTTGAAGCCCACGGGAACCTCGTAAAGCTCGCGCCCGTACTCGGCTACCACCCGGTCGAACAGCGACGATGACACTAGGGTCTTGCCGATCTTCAATGCCTCACCCCACTCGGGGCGATGGGTAAGCAGATAGTCGATGGCCACCGCCAGGTAGTGGTTGGGGTTCATCAGCCCCGCCGCATCGACGATACCATGCCGGTCGGCATCCGGATCATTGCCGAAGGCCAGGTCGAAGTCATCCTTGCGCTCCAGCAGCTTAGCCATGGCGGCGGCGCTGGAGCAGTCCATGCGGATCTTGCCGTCATGGTCCGGTGGCATAAAGGCAAAACTCTCGTCGAGCCGGGTATTGACCACCTCGAGATTCAGGCCGTAGCACTCGGCGATGGCCTGCCACACCGGCAAGGCCGTGCCGCCCATCGGGTCGGCGGCCAGCCGCAGGTTGGAGGCGGCAATGGCGGCCATATCCACCGCCTCGCCCAGGGACTCGACATAGTCGCCCAGCATATCGTGGCGCACTGCCTTGGCCAGGGCGGCCTCCCGGTCCACCTCTCTCACCGACGCCAGCCCCTCGGCCAACAAGCGATTGGCATGGTCCTCGATCCAGCCGGTGGCCTCGGTGTCCGCGGGCCCGCCATGGGGCAGGTTGTACTTGATGCCGCCATCTTCGGGGGGATTGTGCGACGGCGTGATAATCAGGCCATCGGCCAGGGCGTCGTCACAGCCGCGGTTATGACGCAGGATGGCATGGCTGACCAGGGGCGTGGCGGTCAGGGGCGTGGCGCACTCGATACGCACCTCGACGCCGTTGCCCACCAGCACCCTCAGCGCCGTTTCCCAGGCAGGCCGGGACAGCGCATGGCTGTCCCGGCCCAGGAACAGCGGGCCGCCGATGCCCATCCGGCGGCGATAGTCCACCACCGCCTGAGTAATGGCCAGGATATGCTCGCGGTTGAAGGAGCCGGCCTGGGCGCGACCGCGGTGCCCCGAGGTGCCGAAGCTGACCGCCTGGTCCGGGTCTTTGGGGTCGGGACGCAGACCATCAAAGGCCTCGATCACTGCCTGCATCAGATCGCTCCTCCGGGCTTAGTCGCTGCCGAACAGGTCGCGGGTATAGACCTTGTCGGCCACGTCATCCAGCTCGGCGACCATGCGGTTGGATAGGATTAGGTCCGATTCTCGCTTGAAGGCTTCGAGATCCCGCATCACCCTCGAGTTGAAGAACTCATCTTCCTTCAAGACCGGCTCATAGACCACCACCTCGATGCCCTTGGCCTTGATGCGCTTCATCACCCCCTGCATGGCGCTGGCGCGGAAGTTGTCAGAACCGACCTTCATGATCAGGCGATAGATCCCCACCACCTTGGGCCTACGGTCGAGCACCGACTTAGCAATAAAGTCCTTGCGGGTGGTATTGGCATCGACGATGGCCTGGATCAGGTTGTTGGGTACGTCCTGGTAGTTGGCCAGCAGCTGCTTGGTGTCCTTGGGCAGGCAGTAGCCGCCGTAGCCGAAGCTGGGATTGTGGTAGTGGCTGCCGATGCGCGGGTCGAGCCCCACCCCTTCGATGATCTGGCGAGTATCCAGGCCGTGGGTCTCGGCGTAGGTATCCAGCTCGTTGAAGTAGGCCACCCGCATGGCCAGATAGGTATTGGCGAACAGCTTGATGGCCTCGGCCTCGGTGCTGTGGGTGAAGAGTGCCGGCACCTCCTCCTTCACCGCCCCCTGCTTAAGCAGGCCGGCGAAGGTCTCGGCGCGCTGAGAGCGCTCGCCGACGATGATCCGCGACGGATAAAGGTTGTCATAGAGGGCCTTGCCCTCGCGCAGGAACTCCGGGGAGAAGACCAGGTTCTGGGTGCCGAAGCGCTCGCTGGCTTCGGCGGTATAACCCACTGGCACGGTAGACTTGACCACCATCACGGCCTCGGGGTTGATGGCCATCACGTCCTGGATCACCGCCTCGACGCTTGTGGTATTGAAGTAGTTGGTCTCGGGGTCGTAGTCGGTGGGGGTCGCGATAACCACGAAGTCGGCGTCGCGATAGGCCGCTTCCTTGTCCAGGGTGGCGGTGAAGTTCAGCTCACGGTTGGCCAGGAAGTCGCTGATCTCAGCGTCCTCGATAGGCGAGACCTTGTCGTTGAGCAGCGCCACCTTCTCGGGGACGATATCCAGTGCCACCACCTCGTTGTGCTGGGCGAGCAGCATGGCGTTGGAGAGGCCCACATAGCCGGTACCGGCAATAGCAATTCTCATTCGATTTCCTTTCACCTAATGAATAGCTTATCTCTCTAGTGGCTACAATACATCAATGATCATGATTAACCCGATCGCCTTTACCTTTCCCCAACACGGTCATAAGAATGTAGCGAAAGTACGCCGACACTGTAAGATTATTCAGCATCTTTTGATCAGTCTCGGCAAGTAACTGCGGTGTGGACATATCAATCTCATTGACTTGAGCAAGACCGGTAATACCTGGCCTTGCATCCAAGACCCCCCTACGCTCTCGCTCTGCAATCAGCTCATCCTGGCTGAACAAACAAGGCCGGGGACCTACCAGACTCATTTCACCTCTCAGGACGTTCCATAGCTGAGGCAGCTCATCCAGCTTTGTTCTCCTCAAAAAGTGTCCAAACCGAGTAATCTCGTCTGCGTTTGCCAAGTGAGTAGCGACCGACTTGGCAGCTACATTCATGGTTCGGAACTTAACCAGCTTGAACGGCTTCTTCTTCCAACCGACGCGCTCTTGCACGAACAGCGGCGATCCTGTGTCCAGTAATCCCAGTACGTACAAAACCAATAACAGAGGCGCTCCGAGCGTCAAGCCTGAAAAAGCAAACACCACATCAAATGCACGAATCAACATAACGCTTACCTATTGTTTCCAGCTCCTCCACCGTGTTCTCACAAGGCATCCAGTCGAGCAGATTTTTAGCCTTCCGACTATCGATCTCCAGATCACAGAAAAGCTGATTGTACATTTCGCGCTTCCCAAGCAACCGCAAAATAGCGGCCATCACTACAGGGGGCACAGGAACCAGCCGCCTAGACCGTCCTATTCCAGCTCTTAACGATGCCACAATGTCTTGGGTAGAGACAGTAATGGAATCAGCCACAACAAAAGACTGGCCTCCAGCTTGCGGATGATAAATACACGCTACCAGGAAACTCACCAGCCCCGCCAGTGACACTAAATTTCGACGATTGGAACACCACCCAAACGGCAATGGAACCGAACTATCAGCAAGCCTCAGCAACCTACCAAAGTTTCCAGGAGCACTTACTCCGTATACCAATGGAGGACGCACAATAGTAAGTTCCGAAGATGCAGATTCCTCGAAAAGCTTGGTTAGCTTAATTTCCGCCTCCCTTTTCGAAACAGCATATGGAGAGCCGGGGTTAAAAGGGGAATCCTCAGTGATCGGTTCCCCATGTGTCACCGTGCCGTGCACACCGATAGTACTGACAAATACAAATCGACGAACACCGCCTCCAATAGCCTCTCTTGCAAGCCTTAGAGATACATCCACATTAGCACAGCGAAATCCGTTCAATTCCTGCCTTTCACTCCCACCTTTACCGTGCGCCTGCCCCGCAAGATGAATAACGCAATCCACATCCCCAGAAAGCATTTCCCTCAGGTCATCGACTTCCAGTTCCATAGGATAATAGGCCACTCCCGAAGGAACCATTAAACCTTCGGAGCGCCCTACGCCAATGACATCATTACCAGATGCGACAAGCCGAGCACATAACGCCCGACCGACAAACCCGGTAGCACCGGTAACCAACACCTTATTTCTCATGAGGGCACTCAGTCCAGGCTTTTCATTGCAAGCAGATCATCAAAATAGGCTATGGTTTTTTGTAATCCATCATCCAGCTTAATGCTGGGTTCCCAGCCAAGTTCGGCACGTGCCAGTTGAATGTCCGGCTGACGCTGTTTCGGGTCATCCTGTGGGAGCGGCTGAAAGATCAGTTTAGAAGATGACCCCGTCAACTCAATCACGCGCTCCGCCAACTCTTTTATAGTAAACTCTCCCGGATTCCCAAGGTTCACCGGCCCAGTAAAACCATCGTGAGAATTCATTAACCGAATAAATCCATCAATTAGGTCATCAACATAACAGAAACTCCGGGTTTGTTGCCCCTCCCCATAAATCGTTATATCTTCACCTTTCAACGCTTGCACAACAAAGTTACTGACGACCCTACCATCATTAGGATGCATCCGCGGTCCGTAGGTATTAAAAATACGTGCGACCTTGATAGAAAGATTGTGTTGACGATGGTAATCAAAAAACAACGTTTCAGCGCACCTCTTCCCCTCATCATAACAAGAACGAATACCAATAGGGTTCACTTTACCCCAATAGCTCTCTGGCTGTGGATGCACCTCAGGATCACCATAAACTTCACTCGTCGATGCCTGAAATATCTTAGCTCTTAAGCGTTTAGCAAGGCCCAGCATGTTAATTGCGCCATGAATGCTGGTTTTTGTAGTTTGCACAGGATCATGCTGATAGTGGACGGGCGATGCCGGGCATGCAAGGTTATAAATCTGATCCACTTCTACATATAAAGGAAAGGTGACATCGTGCCTCATTATCTCAAAATAGGGGTTGCTTATTAGATGAGAGATATTTCTCTTCCTTCCTGTGAAGAAATTATCCACACAAAGAACGTCATTTCCCTCATTCAGCAATCGTTCGCAAAGGTGAGACCCCAAAAAACCAGCCCCTCCGGTTACTAGTATCCTCACGTCACATCCCTTTCTTAATCAGTCTAGAATAAACAGCACCGACAACATGGCTGAATGTAAAAAAAACGGCTTTTGCGGAGCTGCGCCCTGGGTACTCACGATGCACCATGAACACTTTTCTCATCATATAAAGTTTAGACCCAGAAATTTGACCTTCAACTTTCCTGTAAAAGAGTAGAGGAACGCCAATTTTTATACAGGAAGATTTCTCATCAAGAATGCGCAACCAGCAGTGATAATCTTCCACTGCCTTATAAGCAATCTCTTCCCTGAAAGGGTGTAGTGTTACCAACTCCTTCCTCACAAGCACACTTGATGTTGGAATGCGCGCACGAAAACTTTGTTGAAAAAAAGAAATCTTATCTAGGTTGTAGCTTGCAACATCAGAGAACGCCACCTCATCCTCTGACGAAAAGTCTTTCATTTTCGAGCAAACAAAATCACTTTCGCACTGAAAGGCTACTTTTATCTGGACCTCAAGCTTTCTAGGATGCCAAATATCATCTGCATCTAAAAACGCGATATAATCCCCCCTTGCTGCCTGAACTCCAATATTCCGTGGGCCAGCTGGCCCACCAAAGTTCTTATTAAGAGTTTTCAACTGAATTCGAGAGTCTTTCCGTGCCCAAGCCTCGACAACCTTAGACGTAGAATCACTAGAGCAGTCGTCTACGACGATCATCTCCCAATCGGAAAATGTCTGATCAATTACAGACTCTATTGTTCTAGAAATCAGATTCTCAGCATTATAAGCAGGCGTAATCACGGAGACCTTTGGACACGAAATGTGGCTCACCCCCGGTCTCCTCTAGAAAACATTGACCTGACACGATCGACCCAATTAAAACCAAGCCGTCGTGAAACCTCATACGATGGTCCCGTCAATGCAACAGATTCTTGGTTTGCCAAGCGCCCCCAATCATGGCACTTGAGCAAAGCTACCACTTCATTCTCAGACTCTTCACACTCTCCATATGTCGGATCATCAGGCTGGATCTCTCCCGTCTTCAACATTTCCACAATAGCATCCGGTTTTGCCCCTTCAAAATAGCGATACTTTGTAGTCTCAACTGCTTTCACAAAGTCAACAAATTGAGGGTAACGATGTGAGCGAACGTATAGAAACCTAAGTGTTTTACGCCGTATTAATTCTTGATCTAGTTCTAGAAGACCACTCTCTTCCATCTCCTGCCGAGACCGAAACACTTGAGCAAAGCCGGCTTGCTCGTATGGAGCAGGCCCAAGGCTAACAACCTGTTTACCACAAGCACCTGCTTCGACGGCAGAGCTTCCCCCATTCAAAATGACTATATCAGCCTGTTGAATTAGATCATAAGTACTTGCCTTTTCTTCACTACCAATAAAATAAATACCCTTAACTTCTGCCCACCGTTGATATAGAGATAATGAGCGCTCCCCCGTCACCTGCCCAATATTTTCTGACCAGTTTGGGTGGCATCTCAAGACCACCTGCTCAGCTCTTATATCAAATACGTCAAAGAAGTCATCTAGTGCTTTTGTATTATCTTCCCAACCTGTTTCCCAATCTTCATGCCCAGCGAATTCATTTTTACTACTGGGAACAACTAAAACTCTTTTCCCGGGCGCATCAATCGGCCAAGCTGCGGGTTCAGGATTTTTGTTGTACAATCGCCATTCTAAGGAGTTACGCTGGAGAAATCTCTCTCCGATCAGTTTTCCTGCATAGAGTGCCTGAGGTGCCGTTAATGGCTTGTCATCATACTCTTTAACAAGCTCCCCCAAAGCTTTTAGCCCTAGACAATTACCATTCGGAACCAACTGAATTCCATCACCAAACCAAGTACGCTCATGAGTTATAAAAGGAATGCTTGAAGATTCACATGCATAGGTTACGGCTCTAGTTAAGTCCATTCGCCCATTAAAACAGATTACTCCATCAAGCTTTTTATCCCTTATCCATTTTCTTGTGCTTTCATAGACAGAACCAATAGGGGAATACAGACTATGCCGGATGCGTATAACATCAGGATCAAACCACTCCCTGTCAGACTCAGTACGCGCCAGCGTACACGAACTCGATAATGCTAAGCGTTCAAGCTCACTTTCGGCCAAATCTGAGGGCTGATTTGTCACAGATGAAACATTCTCCCCCGTGTAAGATCGCACTCCTCCTACAATACACTTACTACACTCCTTGAACTTCCCAGTACCTTTAATAGCCCGAGCATAGCAGTTAGATACTGCTGCATCACATGTCAGGAAGTATACATTATGGCCCGCATCCTTCATTATCTTAGAAAGATAAATCAAGTGCTCAACATGTGGGCGAAACGCAAACATGTTAACAAACCCTATATTCACAGCCTCTCCTATCTTGCTTTATTTTCCAATCTTTTAACACAGCATTTTATTCTGAACATAGCGCCAATCATAAAAAATGAAAACATCACGAAGGGGAAGCTCATAAAGTCCACGACCAACAATAATGGAGAAACCACTAAAACCCCATACATCATCAGATAAAAACCAAGAGCGACTAGGCTGCAAGGCTTGAATATATAAAAAACCTTCGACACCCCTCCTAGAAAACCAATTAATAATGAAAAAACAACAAAGCCAAGAACTCCAAACTGGTAATATAACGCACCGGGCAGCGATGGGAATCGCCCCGAAAGGAACCACAGGCCATCGGGACGAGAAATCAGCCCAAGCTTATAAACAATATTAACAGGATGGAGAAATATGATTACCTTATCGCCAGGACCATGATCTAGAATAGCTGATACTGTTGAAAAACTATGAGTTATGTAGCTTATTGCCAGAGCAATCAAACTAAATAACGATGATAACAAGCCACTATTAAGCTTGTCAGAAAACCAAGGATTTAGCTTCAACCCAAGGTATGGCAGAAAATTTTTCACGTATGAAGTAGCATCAATCCCTGTAGCTTCAGCCCTTTCAGAAAAAACATATAACAAGTAAAAGGATGAGATCACCAAGAGCACAAAAATGCTACCTCTCAATGCTTTACTTGCAAACATGGTTTTATAAGACCACCCAGGAACAGCACTCACTGCGCCAAAAACAAAAACCATTATCAACAGGAGGTTTGACCGCCCTCCTGCAAGGACAGAGTTCACCATAAGTAGAAAGAAAATTAAAAAGGAAACCTTATAGATAAAAGAGGCCATTAACCTCTTCCCATTAACAATTAAAAGGACTGCCGACACATAGTAAGAACTACTCAGCAAATATCCTAGTGCGCTGAATATTGAGGAGACACCACCTTCTCTTTGACCCCCCTCTTTTCGCCACATTTCGCGAGCAACCGCAATTCCCTGGGAATAGTCAATATTTTGAATAATTATTTTATCGTATATAAGAGAAGCAGTGCCAATGACCGATAGAATTAAAGAAACATAGATCATTTTTTCACTGTTTTCTAGTATCCGCGCACCCCATTCTGGTGGCCTAGCATTTGATGCAAACCAAAACCAGCTATATCCTATAAGCACAAGAAAAATAAAACAAAGCTGGAGAAAAAAAGCTGGCATCCATAAATCATAAACGGAGCTTGCAGGGATAAGGAAAACCAACAACCAATAGAACAACCAAGAACATATAAAGTGCTTTATCATCTTTACGCCCAAGTTGACGCCTTGTCAAAAATACCTATACGCTCTTATAAGTAAGCGAATAACGCAAAACACTGATGATAACATGAGATCATGTAAATCGACTTCCTACCGATTTCGCAGGGACGCCTGCTACAACAGTATTATCCGGAATATCGTTTACAACTACAGAGTTCGCTCCGACAACAACCCCTTTCCCGATACTAACACCCGGGCATATAACTACATTCACTCCTAACCAACAATCATCACCAATCACCACCGGTCGATCTAAAGAAGAAAGATCTCCTTCCTTTTCAATAATAATCCTCTCTTGCTCCCGAATTGTCTTTTCAGGATAGACTCTAAATGGATGAGTCCCTGAGGAAATAAAGACATTTGGTGCTATTATACAACTCCTGCCTATCTCAACGGTACCGTTAATTGTTGACCTGCGTTGGATTGTTGTTCCTTCACCAATATTAATTCTACTGAAAGTTTCCATTTCCACATCACTAGCAAGCCACACCGAATTAGAAAGATATACTTCCCCTGAGGAAATAGCCCTCAAATTGGCTCGCGCACCAATCTTCACATTCCGACAAAGCTTAAACTTATGAAGTCTTCCACTCAATATCGATGAGGGGTGTACTCTTACTCCAGAAATAAAATACCGAAAGAACGTATACCAACGATATAAGAAAAATCTACGCAGATGAGAGAGTGCAGACAATTTCATTTCCTAAATTTCACAGAGGTAAGAAATACGAGAACGTAATTGGTAGAAGTCAGAAATAGCGCCAAATATGAAAGTTTTTCAAGGGTTACTTCGCCTATAAAAACGGACGGGTAAAGAATAGCCACCGTCACCATAGCCAAGCTAGCAGAAACAACATTCAATAACACTACCACTTTTTCCTTTCCGATAATTATCAAATGACTCGACCAAAAATCGGATACTCGTATCGCGGCAACAGCAAGAAACACATGAATCACCCCTACAGATGGCTCATAGCCAATAAACCATTTATTTATTATTGACACAGCCATGTAGTAAAAAGGAATGGAAAAGACAAACCCAACGGCTAACAATATTAAACTGACCTTAGCTGCAACTCTAAAACTTGATGACGTACCACTAACTGCGTAACGTCTTGCAAGTGCAGGATAAACAGAGGAGTTAACGATTGCTTGAACTGATTGCGCTGCGGAAAGTAACACCCAAGCAAAGCCATACAAGGCAAACTGTTCTGATGTTAAAAAACTTGCGGCCATCCAACGATCAATATTGGCTAATAAAAACCCCGCCAGCATCACAACCATCAACAACAAAGAATCAACCCAACGAACTTTAGATATTTTTTTAAAAGAGAAAAAGAACAAATAGCACAATTCATAAGGGCTTCTTTTAATCCCCCCCACTACTATTCGAAACCCTAAAAACAATGAAAGCACTGCTTCTACAAGAAGGGTTAAACTTGGCGACCTGATATGCCATGCAAAGCCCCCTGCAACGCCAACAACCAGTACTGCTCTAACTATATTCTGCCACGAAAAGCGTAACACTTCCCCCCTGCTTCTACTTTCAACTGTAGCCAGCACAAAAATTTGCTGAGAAAGCCCATGAATAATACTAACTGCCAAAAAACTTCCACTTAGTCCTGCAATGGATACTTCAGTGAAACTCAATGAAACCCCTAGCAAAGCTAAAAACAAAGCCACAAAAATGCTTTGAAACAACAATACGAAGCTTGAGTGCTCTTCCCCTGCCACAAAATCCATGGGCATTCTTCGTTGCAGTAATGGCTGCAACCCTAAGCATCCAAGAACACAGAAAGTGCTTGAGACAAGAAGCCCAGCAATATAAGTAGAAAATTCTTGTGGTTCGAAAAGGCGCGCCATTAACAGGGGTCTAACCATCATTAACCCCATGGCTACAGCTAACAGAGGTGCATATAAAGCTTTAGCTTTCCATGTTTTTCCTATTCTCGCCAAAGAGAGAAATTTATATTGAATTATCATGACAGGTTTTCAGCAAATGTTTATCTCGCTGATCATGCATCGCGCCATAATCAAATAATGCGAATTGCAATTGGAGTAGAAGCCTCGGCTCCTTTTTAGGAGTTTGACCTTTGTGAATGCACCATGTGTCTTCTGCAAAACCGTCCCCAGCCTGACCAACTATCTCTTTTATTTGGCTTGATGCATACTTTTGGTTAATTTCATCATCGGTGTAGCGCCGAATATTCCACCGATCAAAAGGATGTCTAACCGGTGGTTTTCCTTGTGAGCCAACCACGCAAACATGTGCGCCATCCTCAGAAGCCACATCTGTCAAATAAAAGAAAAACTTAAAAAACTTAAAGTCATCTACATCTCTGTGAAAAAAATGCGCATGACGGCTGCGCTCTTCATCGGATGCATTAACAGGGAATGTCCACCACAAGTTTGCACCAACAAAACTTGGCGATGATTTTAGATACCTTCTTGCAATTTCATTCAAGGTCGGATTGTTGGCCAAGCGCTCTACTTCGGCACACTCTGACATGGTATTGTAATATTGCGCCACTAGTATTTTTTTCCCTATGGCTTGTTCAGCAGCTTCTCGACGTCTAATATCAAACCCTAACCTTGGATCTCGATCTGCATAGCATAGGGCTTTTTCGGAAAATTCCATGATGGATTTTACAGCACTATCGGGAAGCTTTAAGCCAAATGCCACACCATCTTTTTCAAGACTAGCCACTATAGAATCAACATCAACATCACGAAAGCAGTCATTTTTATAATTGTAATCGATTTTTTTTGGCTTCTCTTCCTTCCCTTTTTTTATATTTTCAACAAACCTTTTAGAATACGAAACAAACGTTCTAAGGAGAGAAAATCGCGCCATAGCTCTCATTATAGTGTAGCCAGGCTTAGTGGAGAAACTAATAAAAACTCGCTTTGCCCTTCCTGTCAAAGGAAGACTCATCTCGCACCCCCCCCTTCAAAAAATCGAGTCATACTCAACACAGATTCTTCCATGTCACAGGGTCTCCTTTAACAACATCTGACTTAAGCTTGCGATCAATCAATTCATTGAGATATTTAGGAGCAACACCAAACCCCGGCCTAACACTCTTCACTGCGTCCTTAGTAATCACTTCTCCAGCTTTCAAATCCTTGACAAAGTAGAGCGAGCGACGAAATTGTACATTTCCCTTCTCACTGGACTTTCGTCCGTAGTCAATCTGACCTAGGGCTTGCCAGGCGGTCTTGGCGTCGCGGCACAGAGCAGCAAGTTCAGCCGGCTCAAGTGAGAAGCTGTCATCCGGGCCGCCACCGTTACGGTCCAGCGTAAAGTGCTTCTCGATCAGGCTAGCACCCAGCGCCACACTCGTAATGGCCGTGGTATTATCGATGGTATGATCGGAAAGCCCCGTAACCAAGCCGAAGCGCTCGACCATGTCAGGTATGGTGCAAAGGTTGTAGTCTTCTGGGGGCGCTGGATAGCCACTGACGCAGTGCAGAATTGCCAGCTGCCCACAGCCGGCGCCGCGAGCAGCGTCGATGGCCTCCTGGATCTCTTCAGCATCAGCCATACCGGTGGAGATGATCATCGGCTTACCGGTTTTGGCCACGTATTCGATCAGCGGCAGGTCGACGGCCTCGAAGGAGGCGATCTTGTAGGCCGGGGCGCCAAGCTCTTCAAGCAGGTCCACTGCGGTGGTGTCGAAGGGGGAGCTAAAGATAGTGATGCCAAGCTGACGGGCGTGCTCGAAGAGTGGCTGGTGCCACTCCCACGGTGTATGAGCCCACTCGTAGAGCTCATAAAGGGTACGCCCTTTCCATAGCCCTTCTGTAATCTGAAAATCCGGAAGGTCGCAATCAAGCGTTATGGTATCGGGGCGATAGGTTTGCAGCTTGATAGCATCTGCACCAGCCTTGGCGGCTTCCTCGATGATGCGCATTGCCGTTTCAAGCTTGCCATTATGGTTAGCCGAAAGTTCAGCGATAACATAAGGAGTATGGCCCGGACCAATCACCCGGCCATCGATACTAATTTCTCCCATCAGAAGGCACCTTCTTGATTTCAATCGTGTAAGTATGACCATGTAACTTGAAGTACGCTGGGAAGCGCTGGGGATCCATAACACGAATGGTATTAAACAGTTGACTCAGCGGATAGTTTGGATCAACTTCACTATCGACTGGAGTTCGCTTTCTGTAATAACTCGGGGCGACGTCACCAGCTTGACTGACCGGCTTAGCGCCTTGCTCAACTAGTGTTATAGCCTCATCCATCAAGATCAACTCCGTATCAAACAGGCGTTGATTGATCTCGTCATATAGCATATGGGGTGGCACAGAAAAGCTACGTTTTGCCCAAATTTCTCCTGTATCAACACTGTCCTCAGCCGTTAGGAGACTCACGGTAATGGTGTCATTTCCTGCGAGCAACGCCCAGATGTGAGGACTCCAGCCCCGTCCCTTGGGTAAGTCACTGGCATGCAGAACCATTGTATGCATATACTTATTTCGTGTTTCGGCATCAACAATCTGACTACACGAAATCAAAAAAAGAATGTCACCGCCAGGCAGCTCTTCACGATCACAGCACAATACGATGTCATGCAAGCCTTGGTGACGAGCTTGCCATCGAACTAACCAATCGTTGACTGGGTGCTCACGATTGGTACAAAGCAGGGTAATCTTCATCTCAATTCTTCCTGACTCATGCTTCCAAGCGCCATGATTACCCGATCACGCCCATCGCCATCCACCAAGACAGCGGCCTGCTGGCTCATCGCTATCAGCGCGCAGGGCTTGCTCAGCACGGCCAGCTGTGTCGCTAGCGTCGCCTGCAGTTCAGATAGATCCAGCGTCAGCGAAGCGTCGTTCTCTACGAGTGCGTGAGCTATCTCGCGCTGGTTGTCGGCCAGCACCACCATCAGGGTAGGCAGGCCCAGGCAGCAGCGCTCCCAGGAGGTGCTGCCGGCAGCGCCGATGGCGAGGTCCGCTTCGGCCATGCGCCTTGCCATATCGTTGACGTTGATCACGACCTCAGTGAACCAGGGCATCTCCTTGGTCTGGGTAGTGACCGACTCTCGCCAGGGGGCGGCGGCCCCCATCACCACCGTGATTTCCAGATCACCCGGCAGGTCGCAGACACTCAGCGCCTCCAGCACCTGGCCGGTGACATTGTCCTTATCCACGCCCCCGAGGTTGATCAATAGACGTTGGAGCCGAGGCTGGCGGGCACGCCGGCTCAGACTGGCCTCTCGCCATTTTCGAAACTCGGGGCGCAGCAGGGCGTAGTGAGGCCCGGCCAGCACACGGCAGGACTCAGGCACCAAATCACGATAGTCCTCCGCCTGGCGGCCAAGGTTCTGATCCAGCAGCAGATCGGCAACATGACGCCGATCTGCCAGATCGTCGATCACCAGCAGGCGCGGCGCTGCCCCTGGTAGCCCAGTGAGAACCGCCGTTTCCCAGCGATAATCCAAGGCGTAATGGTCCACCACCAACCAGGCGGGGGCCAGTTCAGCCAGGATCGCCCGGCAGGCAGCGGCATCCCGCGCCCAGGTCGTGCCCAACCATCGAGCATGAGCCAGCTCAGGTTCGGAGCTGACCTCGGCGCCAGTTTCGGGCCCATTTCTCTCTAGCGGCAGACGATGAACAGCAAAGCCACGGGTTTCGATCAGCTTGCTGAGGTGTCCCGAGTGCTCCCGGCAAATAAAGTGACACTCGGCCCCTTGCGCCTGCAAGGCATCGGCAAGGGTCAGGCAGCGCATGACGTGGCCGCTGCCAATCTCTAGCGAGGCATCAACACGAAAGGCAACCCTTGTCACCATGCCGTCCACCCACCATCAACAACCAAATTGCTTCCGGTGACAAAACTGGATGCCGAAGAAGCAAGGAAAAGAAGCGGCCCTTGCAGCTCTTCTGCGCGACCAGTTCTCCCCAGAGGAACACGCGATGCCAGCTTCTCAACAAATATGGGATTTGACTCTTCTACGCTTTCTGCAGGAAAAGGGCCCGGCGAGATACTGTTTACTCGAATGCCATCTTTTCCTAGCTCACAAGCGGCGTAACGACTCCACTGTATCAATGCTGCTTTAGCAGCACCATAAAATGGTGGGTTAGTGCTAGATGCGGAATCATAGAGACGAGGGTCTGGACTGACCATGCCATACATGGAGGCGATATTGATAACCGACGCATCACCATTCTTCCTTACAGCTTCACGTAAACCTGGCAGGCAGGCTTGCAAAATACGATGCGCAGAAGAAACGACCATTTCGTAGCTATCTTGATACTCGGACGCATCAGCCGTTTCCACTGTCCCTCCACCACCGGCATATGCATTGTTAACCAAGATATGCAGGGCCTGCCCTTGAATCATATCCATGCTTTCAGCGATTTGTTCGGGAACTGTGATATCAAATACCAGAGGCTCTGCCGCATATCCCTTTTCCTCGAGACGCTCTACAAGCGAAGCGGCGCGCTGGCAAGAACGGCTGTTTACCAGAACTCGAGCACCAGCACTGGCCAGCGCCATAGCCATCCGTTCACCAAGATGGCCGGTTGCACCGGTTAGAAGGGCAGTTTTTCCAGCAAGGCTGAACGAGGTGCAAACCTGAGCCATGATTACTCCTTGCTCCACTGAGCCGGATCCAGTGTTTTTCTATCGATATCCGGCCTTGACGAATCAATCTCTGCAATAATCTTCTTATCAAGTAAGGCTTTATCAAAAGATTCAAGGTTACTTTGGAGCTGCTCCATAGACTCCATTCCTACCACAACCCCATCAACCCAAGGCAAAGAGCGGGCGTAGCGAATACAAAGATCTGCCATATCTTGACAACCACTTCTGGCCAATACTGTATCCAACCATCTCCAGATCTCTTCGGGGTGACTGACCCCAGCTCTTAGCCAGTGAGCACGTTCCCTACTGATCAGCAGTCCTTGTAACAAACTGCTTCGTATATGAACTGTCAAAGGCCGTTTTTCTTTCACCTGAACAATTTCAAGAATTGTATTTTCCCAGCGGGAATCAAGAAAATTTAAAGGCAACTGAAGATATTTTACGGAGGGATTATGAAGCACCTCTTTCAGTTCTTCCGGCACCTGTACCGATACGCCCAACTCCCCAATCAACCCCTCTTTCTGGTGTTTTTCAAGATGCTGCCAGACAACGCCGCCCCACATTGTCAGGTGGCTGGCCCTATGCAGCATGAGGATATCCAGCGACGAGCTCCCAAGCGACATGCATGATTGGTAGATACTGGCATCTACTTGTGCTTGCAACTCTTCTTTTGATGCTTCGGAAGAACACTGTGTCAGTGGAGAAAGCTTGGTGATTATTCGCGCCCGGCCATTCCACCCCCCTGAGAGGGAAGAGCCTATCACTGCTTCGCTATTTCCATACGCTCGTGCTGTATCAATATAGGCCACTCCGTTGGCGATGGCCGTTTTCAAAAGACTCGCGGCCAGTTTCTCCGCCGGAGCCCCCTGAGAGTTGGCAATACCATAATCCATGCCCAGTTGCGCTGCGCCTATCACCATATCCGACACCGGCGCTGATACGATAGGCTGAAAGTCACCTCCATCCAAGCGTTCAATAAGATCAAAACTGCTTATGCCAATTGGGTCACCAACACCTTCAAAGATGCGACAAACATTAAGGTAGTCGTCAAAATTATCGACAGTGCAACGATAATGCCCCTTGCACAAATGTTGATAGCGCTTGAAACTGTTCGCCCCATATTTTCTGATGACATAAGGGGTCACGTGTTCCTGATCGGCCATATCCTTGCAGAAATGTGCCGCCTCTCGCAAGTACTCGAGACGTGTAACTTCAACACTCATGCCATATGGCAAACCTGTATCAAGGCCACTACAGCTGAGGTAATTCACCCCCTGAGATAAAAACTCGTCCTCTACCTCATCAATCAACTTCCCATCTGGAAACACATTATCCGCAGTCAGGCGAATAAAAACCGTGTCATCAGAAAAGCCTCTGGCAGCAGCCAGCATGCGGTCAAGCACATGCTGTAAGCTACCGCGATAACACGCAATACCAAAATCCCCCAGTGTATCTACGAGAACGTCATCACTAGCCTCTGTCGAGGTCGCTACAATCACCTCACGACCAGTATTAGCCGCTCGGCGAGCTGCTAGTACGACAAGGGGCATACCATTAACAGGAAGCAATACCTTGCCTGGCAGGCGAGATGAGCTGGTGCGTGCCTGGAGAACAACAATGCTGCTCATAGACCCTCAAGTGCCACGCATAATGCTTTCACAACCTTTTCTTGCTGCTTTTCAGTCATGGTCGGAAACATGGGCAAACTGATAGCGTCAGCGTAATAGGCTTCGGCCTCGGGAAAATCCCCCGCACTGAACCCCATATTCATATAATATGGCTGCGTATGCACAGGAATATAGTGAAGATTCACACCAACACCCTGCTCTCTCAATGACTCGAATACTGCTTTGTGCTTTTTCTCATCGCCAACTATACGAATCACATAAAGGTGCAGGCCGGAATAGCCGTCCGGATGCTGCCACGGCAAAGTTAGCGGTAAGTCTTTGAGTAATTCACTGTAGTACTGCGACAACTCATGGCGACGAGCCACATAGCTGTCCAGGCGCTCGAGCTGGGAAAGCCCCAGCGCGGCCTGCAGCTCGGTCATGCGGTAGTTGAAGCCCAGGTCGACCTGCTGGTAGTACCAAGGGCCATCAGGAACACAGGTCATCAGCGTTGGGTCGCGCGTCACACCGTGGCTACGCAGCAAGTTCATGCGACTGGCCAAGTCATTGTCGTTGGTCAGTGCCATTCCGCCTTCAGCGGTGGTGATGATCTTCACGGGGTGAAAGCTGAATACAGTGACGTCACTGTAGCGACCGCTGCCGATGTATTCGTTCTGGTACTTGCCGCCGATGGCGTGGGAAGCATCCTCGATGATCCGGAAGCCATAGCGCTGACCAAGGGCGTGGATCGCCTGCATGTCGCAGGGTTGGCCGCACAAATGAACCGCCACCACCACCTTGGGCAACCGCCCTTCCACTTCGGCCCGCTCGAGCTTGGCCTCAAGGGCTTCAGGGGAGAGGTTATAGGTGCGCGGGTCGATATCGACGAAGTCGACCTGGGCGCCGCAGTAACGCCCGCAGTTGGCGGAGGCAACGAAGGTGATCGGCGTGGTCCACAGCCAGTCGCCCTCCCCCAGGCCTAGCGCCAGGCAGGCGATATGCAACGCCGAGGTGGCGCTGTTGACCGCCAGCGCATGGCGCGCGCCTACCTTCTCTGCCACCGCCTGCTCGAAACGCGGCACCATCGGGCCCTGGGTCAGGAAGTCCGACTGCAGCACCTCAAGCACGGCGTCGATATCGGCCTGCTGAATATCCTGGCGTCCGTAGGGAATCATCAGATGGCTCCGATCTTTTCCCAGTTGGTGTCGATCCAGGCCTGCAGATCGGCATCGGACATCCACTCGGCGTTGTTGTCGCTAGCGTAGACGAAGCCTTCCGGCACCTTCTTGCCATCCTTGATTCGGTTGGCGTCCTTGTCCCAGCTGTTGATGGCCGGCAGGATTTTGAAGTGCTCGGGATACTCGTAGGTGTAGTAGGCGTCTTCGGCACCGATCATCTGCTCATGCAGCTTCTCGCCGGGGCGGATTCCCACCACTTCCTGCTTGGCCTCCGGGGCGATGACCCGGGCCAGGTCGGTCACTTTCATGGAGGGGATCTTCTTGACATAAATCTCGCCGCCTTCCATATCCTCGAAGGCGTGCCACACAAGCTCCACGCCCTGCTCCAGACTGATCATGAAGCGGGTCATGCGCTCATCAGTGATTGGCAGCACACCCTCATCACGGATCGACATGAAGAACGGAATCACCGAGCCACGGGAGCCCATGACGTTGCCGTAGCGAACCACCGCGAAGCGCGTATCATGGCCACCGGCATAAGAATTGCCCGCCACGAACAGCTTATCGGAGGTTAGCTTGGTAGCGCCATAGAGGTTAATAGGGCTGCTGGCCTTGTCGGTGGAGAGCGCCACCACCTTCTTCACGCCCTTGTCGATGCAGGCATCGATCAGGTTCATGGCGCCCATCACGTTGGTCTTGACGCATTCGAAGGGGTTGTACTCGGCGGTCGGCACGATCTTGGTCGCTGCAGCATGCACCACGTAGTCGACCCCATCCAGCGCCCGATAGATCCGCTCCCGATCGCGCACATCACCGATAAAGAAGCGTACGCGAGAGTCACCTTCGAACCTCTTGGCCATCTCCCATTGCTTCATTTCGTCGCGGGAAAAGATAATCACGCGCTTGGGGTTATAGCGCTCCAGCAGCATAGGGATAAAAGTATGGCCAAAGGATCCTGTACCACCAGTAACCAAAATGGAAGCGTTTTCAAACATTAATATTTTCCAATTCGAATTTTCTAACAGTATGACTCGGCAGGCTTGATCGCGCTCACGCACCACAAGCTCAACATGGATTTCTCCGCAAAAACCTGCATCATCACGCCAATAACTCTATTTCAGCACAAAGGCAACAGCATATAACCACCGATTCCCTAAGCGCTTTTAGTCGGGCTATAGCCCCGAAGGCTTCTGCCAAAACGGACGAGGAACACCAGCATCACCCCGAGCATGCCCCCCAGGACGAGAGAAAGCGCGAGGATTAGCCCCTTACGCGGCTCGCTCGGCCCAGCCGGCGGGAAGGCATATTCCACCACGTCCACCACTCGTTCGGTGTGATTGGGTTCCACGCCCTCATCCACACCGTAGAGTTGCCCGCTGGAAAGGAGCTCGGCGATCCGCAGACGCTGCTCGAGCTGCTGCTGGGTCTCGCGAATATTTGAATTGCTCAGGCCCTGGTCGATAGCCTCGCGTAGGGTGTCGCGGTCGGCTTCCAGCGCCTGATAGCCCATAAAGTAGAGTGGCAGGGAGCCCTCACCACTGCTGATATCGGCGTAGATCACTTCGTTGCCACTAGCCTGGCGCCCAAACTGCTGGGGGGTGGTGGGCTTCTCGATATCGAGTCGCCGGGCCACATTGATGGCCTGCTCCAAGGTAAAGAGGCGCTCCTCACGACTACGCTGCAGGGTCTCCTTCTGAAGATCGAGGCGGGTGTTCAGGTTGGCGATCTGCGCACGGTTATAGTCGTTGAAACGGCTGCGCAGTGTTTCCCACACTTGCTCGGAGGTGTCGCGAATATAGTCATTCAGAATCGCCTCGCCCTGCTCACCCTCCGGGTAGCTGTAACGAACTTCCATCATCGCGCTACCGTCCAACTCAGCTGCCAGCCCGCTAATATTTAGCCGACTACTAAACTCCCGCCCTAAGTCGATATCTTCCTCCAACTCGAAGCGGTCACGATTCGCGTTCACGAAGGCTTCGAAGTTCTGGAAGCTGGAGAGCCGATTGCCAAGTGCCCTATACGCCTCTCCAGGCGTGATAGAGAAGCCGTTAACCAAGCTGAAACCAGAGAAGTTGGCGCTGGACGCGGGAACGGCACGGAAACGCGTCTCATAGGTGGGCGTGGTAATCGTGAGGTAGGCGAAGGCGGCAATCACGGCGACCACCACGGTGCCGACGATCCAGTACCAGCCTTCTATCAGCATCAGCGCCAGGTCGCGCAGGTCGATTTCGTCGTCGTGTCCGTTGGGAACTTGTACTGGAGTGCTCATCGAGCAAGCCGTCCTCTTTGGCAGGTGGCAGGGCGTTCAGGCACGCTACCGCCCGGGGATTACACCGGACGCATTCCCATGCCCTAATACAGTCATAGATACC